>JBAWFQ010000038.1:0-17440 GCA_049592035.1 Terriglobales bacterium | reverse complement strand
CTTCGAAGAGACGCTGCGTTTCTATGGAGGCCTTGGAACCGATTGTGACCAGGGAGAGGCCCAGGACATCCATTTTGCCGGAGGAGGGCGCGGCGAAGAAATCGGAGATGCAGAGGCGGCGGCCTTCCTTTTGGCGCGGGAAGGTGAAGCGGAGGATTTCTTTGGGCTGCGACGCGGAGTCAGTGGTGGACGGGAGAGGACGCCCGTCCGCCCGCGAACCGGGGTCGTAGACTACTACGTCGTTGCCGTCGCCTTGGGCTGGGAAATATCCGTAGACTACTTTGGGCTCGAACCAGCCTGCGGCTATGACATCTTCTTCCAGTTTCTTCTTGATCGGACGGTATTTCTCTTCTACCAGCCGGGCGTAATCTTCTTGCGACGCCGTCTTCAACTGCCATTGATTCTTGAACAGAGCGGTGTCGTTGATGTACTGGAAAATTTCTGGCAGATCGTAATTTTTTACGACGCGCACGCCCCAGAACGGAGGCTGGGGAATATTCGGCGCATCGGTCACCACTGCGCTGCGCTCGGAAAACACCGGGCCGATCTCTTCATCTACGGCTGCGGCTTTCGCATATTCCTTTACGGTTCGGCCATCCTGCAGACGCGCTTCGCGCTTGCCGTCTTCCGATGCCAGATCCTCCATCACGTGCAGACCGGCGAAGGCGTCTTCTCCGTAGAACACGGCGTTCGAATACTCGCGGCGGAGGTCGTCTTCTACGTACTTTCTGGTTAGAGCCGCGCCACCGCAGATTACGGGATAGTGGAGCTTCTGGCGTTCCAGTTCCTGGATGACATACTTCATCTCTAGCGTCGACTTCACCAGCAAGCCGCTCAGGCCGATGGCGTCGGCTCCGTGTTCCTGCGCGGAGTGGATGATGACGTCGCCGGGCTGCTTGATGCCCAGGTTCACCACCTTAAATCCGTTGTTCGAGAGGATGATGTCGACTAGATTCTTTCCTATGTCGTGCACGTCGCCCTTCACCGTGGCTAGAACGATGGTTCCCTTCTGCTGCGAACCGGTTCTCTTCTCCATCTTCGGCTCTAAGTAGGCTACGGCGGCTTTCATGACTCCCGCGGAATCGAGCACCGAGGGCAACTGCATTTTGCGCGCTCCGAAGAGATCGCCTACCGTCTTCATGCCGTCGAGCAGCACAGTGTTGATCAGGTCCAGCGGCTTGTACTCGACTAGGGCTTCGTCCAACAATTCTTCCAGGCTGCGCTTGCTTTGGCCATCGCCTACCGATTTCTCGCCGTTGATGATGGCGTACTTCAGCTTGTCTTCGATGGAAAGGGTTGCAACGTGCGCTGTGGTCTGCGCCTGCGCTTTGCCTTTGACGCCGGCGAAATGCTGCATGAAAACCTGGAGCGGATCGCCATTCGAGCGATCCTGGTAAATCAGCTTGCGCGCCAGTTCCACTTCTTCCTGGGGAATCTTGTAGAGCGGATAGATCTTGGTGTAGTTAACAATGGCTACGTCTAGTCCGTTTTCTACGGCCTCGTGCAGAAATACCGAGTTCAGCACGCGGCGTGGATAGGCGTCGAGGCCAAAGCTTATGTTGCTTACGCCTAGCACCGTCTTCACTTCGGGCAGCTCTTCGCGGATGCGCTTCACTGCCTTTAGCGTTTCGATGCCGGCGGAACGGTATTCTTCCTGGCCGGTCGAAATCGGGAGGGTCAGCGCGTCGAAGAGCAGGTCCACTGGGCGGATGCCGTACTTTTTTGTTGCCAGGTCGAAGATGCGATGCGCGATCGCAACTTTTTTATCGGCTGTGAGTGCCATGCCTTCTTCGTCTATGGTCAGCGCAATCACTCCCGCGCCGTAGCGTTTGGCCATGGGCAAGACTTTTGAGGTGCGCTTCTCGCCGTCTTCTAGATTGATGGAGTTGATGATGGCTTTACCGGGAATGCGCTTCAACGCCTCTTCCACTACGTCGGCTTCGGTGCTGTCGATGAGCACGGGCGCGGGCACGCGGGTCGCGATTTTTTCGAGGATCGCGGAGATGTATCCCTTCTCGTCTTCGCCTACGATGGCGCAGCAGAGATCGAGCATGTGCGAGCCTTCGTTGGCCAGCTTTTTTGCGAGCGTCAGAATGTCGTCGTATTTTTTTGCCTGCACCAGCTTGCGGAAATGATCGACGCGCGTGGTCGTGTTCATTTCTTCGGCTACGATCAGGGGCTTGGGTTCCAGATCTAATGGGACCGAGGTGTAGGCGCTCGAGGCTGCGCCTACCGGCTTCACATCGCGCTTGGCGGGTTCGACTCCGGAGACCGCATCGACTACGGCTTTCAGATGTTCGGGAGTTGTGCCGCAACAGCCGCCTACGATTCTTACGCCGTAATCTTTTACAAAATGTTTGTGATAGTCAGCCAGATCTTTTGGCGAGAGTTTGTACACGGCGTGTCCGCCTACGTTCTGCGGCAGGCCGGCGTTGGGCAAAACCGAAATGATCTTGGTGGAGTTCAGGCCAAGATAGCGGACCGACTCATTCATCTCGGCCGGGCCGGTGGCGCAGTTCAGTCCGATGATGTCGATGTCGTAGGGCTCGAGTGCGGTCAACGCCGCGCCGATTTCGGTGCCGAGCAGCATGGTTCCCGATTCCTGCAGTGTTACTTGAACTTGCACGGGCAAACGCTTGCCTGCCTTGCGCATTGCCTCGATCACGGCGACGGTGGCGATCTTGGCCTGCAACAAATCCTGGCAAGTTTCGACTAGCAGCACATCTACGCCGCCTTCAATCAGAGCCGACGCCTGCTCTTCGTAGGACGCCAGCATTGCGTCCCATCCGATGTGTCCTAGCGATGGTAACTTTGTTGTTGGGCCCATCGATCCCGCCACGAATCTGGGCCTGTCTTTTGTCGAAAATTGCTGCGCTACCTCCCGGGCGAGTTGCGCCGCTTTGAGGTTGATTTCTCGAACCTGGTCGCGCAGGCCGAACTCGCCTAGAACCAGTCCCGTCCCGCCGAAGGTATTCGTTTCGACTATGTCGCAGCCTACGCGGAAAAAATCGGCGTGAATGTCGCGAATGATGTCGGGACGGCTGAGAACCAGGACTTCGCTGCAATTCTCCTTGCCCCAGAAATCGTCGAGGGTAGGGTTGCGCGTCTGGATGTTGGTGCCCATGGCGCCGTCGTAGACTACGACGCGTTCTTGCACGAGTTGGAGAAAGTCGGGCATTGGTTGTCGGTTGTGAAACCTGCTCTTTCGCCCCTCTGGGGCTTGTCCGTCGCTCACCTTCCCCACGGCTTACGCCGTGGGCTGCATTCTTGCGCCGCTTCGCGGCTCCAATACGACAACGCCGGTCCCGCGGGGACCGGCGCTTGGTGAAAACTCTTGAACTTTGCTAGCTCCCCTTTACGCCGCCCGAATCCAGTTCCGATTGTGCGAACACCTGATTGGCTCCCATATGCGCTGCGGCCGGCGCCAGCATTTGTTCTTTCCGGTAAATCAGATTGCTGGCACTGAAATTCGCCAGCTCAAATCCGTGTCCGTGGGTGATGGCGTCGGTCGGACACGCCTCCACACAATAGCCGCAAAATATGCACCGATTGTAATCGATGTTGTAGACGCGGGCGTAGCGCTCAGCGCCTGAGACGCGGGTTTCAGCGGTGTTTTCCGCGGCCTCTATATAGATGCAATTGGACGGACAGGCGGCGGCGCAGAGGAAACAGGCTACACATTTTTCCAGTCCGTTTTCGTCGCGCTGCAGAACGTGCATGCCGCGAAAACGTTCCTGAAACTTGGCGCCTTTCAGCGGGCCGGGACCGTCGGGATAATTCTCGACGATCGTGGGCTGAAACATTTCGCGCAGGGTGACGCTCATGCCCTGGGCTATGGCTCCGACATTTTTGATCACGGACATACGTTGCCATTATAGCGGATGCCGGGCTGATGTCGGGTGGCTACCAAGGATGGGGAGACTTTCGAGGACGTGGAAATCTTCTTCTGATCGTTGAAACTCTAGTGTGCGTCTCCCTCTTTACGCGCACACTTGGCGTTTCAAGCTATGGCCTCTCATGGCATTCGGTCTCTCCTTTTCGTTCTCTGCGTAATCCTCTGGGGTGGAGCTTTCTACAGCGCAGTCGCGCAGGAGCCGGGCAGAGCTCGTCTCTCTTCTACGCCTACCTTTAGTCGTAAAGACGGCGGTGGTGCTCGCATCTATCGGCGTGACACGTCACCTTTTAACTGGAACCGGCGTGGACGAACTGTGCCGGGGGAATCGGCGGCGCGGCTGCGGTTTCGGGCTTTCCAGCAGAAGATGGCGATGCGGGCGGCGCACACTCCCACTCATTCGCAAGGAACGCGAATGAGTGGGGCACCCTCGGAATCCTCGTTCTCTACACACCCACCCACGCAGAGCTTGGATGGGGCACCCGGTTCGACCTCAACAGCGTGGGTGCCGCTTGGACCGGCTCCGCTGGCTTCCGATGCTACTGGCGATGGAGGTCAGAATTACAACTGGGTCTCGGGGCGGGCTACTTCGGTGCTGATCGATCCTGCGGACACGAGTGGAAATACGGTGCTGCTGGGCGGCGCGTTTGGCGGACTCTGGAGGTCTACGAACGCGGGAAGCCTGAGTCCCGATCCCAACCCCGGTCCCGCTTCAGTTGTCTGGGCGCCTTTGATTGACGATCAGCCGACGCTGGCAGTGGGGGCGATTGCTTTGCAACCGGGCAACAGCAACACCATTGTGGTTGGAACCGGGGAGACGAATAATTCGTCCGATTCTTACTACGGGCTGGGAATTCTGCTTTCGACCAATGGAGGTTCCACGTGGACGCAAGTCACGGGAATCGGACAACCTCCGAATACAGACGAGTCTTTTCTCGGCATCGGATTCAGCAAGATTGCTTTCAGCGCAGCGAATCCTAACCTGGTGGTGGCGGCGACGGCGGGAGACAACGGCTTGTGCGTTGGCGAGGAAGCGGGCGTGGCGGGAGGTGGCGGCCCGTGTCTTGGCCCGCAGGAAGATGGAAGCTCGACGGTTCGCGGGCTTTATTACTCGCTGAATGCGGGCTCGACCTGGAGTCGCGCAACCCTTACGGATGGGTCGGTTCCCGCGTCGGCTACGGCGGTGATTTACAACTCGGCAAACGCGACGTTCTACGCTTTTATCCGGCGTCACGGTTTGTACTCATCGACCGACGGAGAGACCTTCGCGCGGTTGACTACGCAGCCGAGTGCGGGTCTGGCAGCGGCGAATTGTCCGGCGAGTTCGAACGCAACCTCTTGCCTGATTTATCGCGGTGAGTTCGCCGTGGTGCCGGGACGCAACGAGATGTATGTGTGGGTGGTCGATGTGCAAGGCGACGGTCTGGATGGAAATCCGGTGCCTGCCGACGAGGGCATCTGGCAATCGCTGAACGGCGGAGCCAGCTGGACGCAGATTCCGGATAACGGAATTACCAACTGCGGCGACGACGCGTTTGGGCCGGGCAATAGCGGCTGCGGGGTGGAAGAGGGCTGGTACAACCTGGCGTTGGCGGCGGTTCCCGATCCTCCGCCTCCGAATTCAACGGGAACGGATATCTACGCGGGAGCCGTCAATCTTTACAAGTGCACGCTGGAACCCGCCACGAGCACGACCTGTACACAAGGCGACTGGATCAATTTAACTCACGTCTATGGGTGCGAACCGAAACTCGGGGCTCCAGCACATGTGCATCCGGACCAGCACGAAATTGCGTTCACGGTGACACCCAGTAACGAGTCGCCCGGCTACTTTGCGCATGACGGAGGAATCAGCCGAACGCTGGATGGCTATTCCGGCTTGGAGACGGGCAGTTGCTCGGGAACGAATCAGTTTGACAGCTTAAGTCAGACGCTCGGCTCGATGACGGAATTTGTTTCTGTCTCGGTGCATCCGACCAATACCGCCATTCTTCTGGGAGGATCGCAGAATAATGGCTCGCCTGATACCAGCGCCGCGGGGAGCAGCACTACATGGCAGAATGCGCTGGGCGGGGATGGCGGATTCACGGCAATTAATCCCAGCAACCCGGACGAGTGGTTTGCGACGAATCCGTACGTCACGATTATGAAGTGCGAATCGGGAACCACGTGCAACGACTCTGGATTCTCCGAGGTCGTCGACTCGGCCACCCTGGGCGGAGATGAGGGAGCTTACGATACTCCGTATATTCTGGACCCGCAGAATAGCAGTGAAATGCTGGTGGGAACTTGCCGGGTGTGGTCGATCAGCACGAGCGGGGCGGGTCCGGTGCAACTGAGCAATGATTTCGAGACGCTCGGGACGGGCGTGTGTACGGGGGATGAAATCAATCTGGTGACAGGGCTCGCGGCAGGCGGCCCGCTCAGCGGCGGCGGCCATTCGGAAACGGTGTATGCGGTAACGGACGGATATGGGCCGCTCAGTGGATCGCCGGGAGGCGAAGTGTGGGCAACGACCGACGCGGGCTTCACGTTGATGACGAATGTGACGGGAAATGTGAATCCGAACGGGTACGCGATTTCGTCGGTGGCGATGGATTCGTCGGTTGAGTCGGGGAACACAGCCTATGTCGGGATCATGGGCTTCAGCACGGCGGGGTATCCGACGTCGCACGTGTGGCAGACTACGAATGCAGGCGCGAGTTGGACGGACTGGAGCGGAACAGGGCCGAGGGCACTGCCGGACGCTCCGGTGAATACTTTGCTGGTCGACTCTTCGGTCACTCCTTCTCAGATCTATGCGGGCACCGACGTTGGGGTTTTTGTAAGCTTGGCGAGTTCGCCTGGTTGGAGTGAGGTTGGTCCGGCGCCGGGAGTGGGTGTGTCGGGGTTTCTGCCCAATGCTCCAGTGACGGCGCTGCAGATTTTTAATTATGAGGGCATGAAAACGCTGGTGGCATCGACGTATGGGCGGGGGATTTGGTACTACGCGCTCTCGCCGGACTACACGAATGTGATTTCGAATTCGCCGCAGACGGTGTTTCCGACACAGACAGCCACGTTCAATGGCACGCTGACGGCGCAGGACGGATACGACAGTCCAGTGAATTTGAGTTGCACGCCCGCGCCCTGCAAGCTGCAGCCGACACAGATAACGCCGACGGCTACTTATACGCTGATGGCAGGAGGGGCCGTTGGCGATTACAGCTTCAACGCGCACGCGGTGGGAACTGACCCATACGCCATTACGCGCGATGCGGCGGTGACGCTGCATGTGGTGGATTTCAATCTGACGGCGCCCAGTCCGAATTCAATAACGGTTGGACAGGGCGAAACGTCGCAAGCGAGCACATTTCAGGTCACGGCGTCGGGAAGTTTTGCGGGGACTGTCGCGCTGAGTTGCCCGGCGGGACTGCCGACGGGCGCGGCGTGCGTGTTCTCGCCATCGAGTACGGTGAGTCCGACTTCTTCGTCGCCCGTAACCGCTACTTTGACGGTGACGGCGGGGGCGGGGACTCCGGTGGGAGGGCCGGTAACTGTGACCCTCTCAGCGATCACCGCGGGCGCTCCCGCGGCCAAGACGCAGACGTTCAGCCTGACGGTAACCGCGCAAACTGGCGGAGACTTTACCTGGACGGACACGGGTAGCGCTTCGGCGACGGTGGCGGCGGGACAGAGCGCTAGTTACACGTTTACGGCGGCTCCGGTGGGGGGTGAGACGTTTGCCGCTGCGGTGAGCTTTACGTGCTCGGGGCTGCCGGCATTGACTTCCTACACGTTCGGTCCGGCCTCAATTGCGGAAGGGGCGGGGACAACCACCGTGACGCTGACGGTTCGGACTACGGCTCCGAGTCAGGAGAAGAAGGCCGCGCTAGGCTGGGCTTCGACCGGAGATGACTGTGGCTACCCATTCGCTTGCTTGGGGCTGGTTGGGATTTTCGCGCTTGGGAGACGCGGCAAGCCGCATCTCTACGGGTGGTTCGTCATAATCTGCCTAGGGCTGGCTTTGATCGCGCTGAGCTCTTGCGGCGCGGTCGCGGGGGGCGGCGGTGGTGGTAGCGGCGGCACACCACCGGGTACGTCGCAGGTTACTGTGACGGCTACCGAGGTGGGTGGAACGACGCATGGAGATGTCGTGACGCTGATCGTGCAATAAGTACCAAAATTTGTAGCGGGCGATTTGCAAAGTGAGGGCGCGAAGTGTACTGGCACGTCTCGTGAAGCTTGAGACGCTGGGTACCCGCGCCTTTTTTTATCCGCGTTCTTTTGTCACATCTTCCTGTTCTTTCGTCACGGCGGTGGGCGCACCGGGTGAGATAGGATCATCTGCGGTGAGGCTGCCGTGCTGCGCACGGCTTGGACGGGCGAGGGCGCCCGTCCCTACACGAGCAACCCCACACAAACTTATGACTTACGACATCGCGGTGATCGGCGGGGGGATCGTTGGGCTTTCGTTTGCCATGCAGGTGAGCGAGCAGTTTCCGCGGGTGCGGGTGGTGGTTCTGGAGAAAGAGACGGGACTGGCTCGGCACCAAACGGGACACAATAGCGGGGTCATCCACAGCGGGGTTTATTACAAGGCGGGATCGCTGAAGGCGCGGCTGTGTGTGGCGGGGGCGCGGGAGATGGTGGAGTTTTGCGCGCGGCACGGGATTCCGCACGAGGTTTGCGGGAAGTTGATTGTGGCTACTAACGCGGAGGAGACGGCGCGGCTCGATGTTTTGTTGGCGCAGGGAAAGGCGAACGGGTTGGAGGGTTTGCGGTTGCTGGGCCGCGACGAAATGCTGGAGATTGAGCCCTTCGTCGGCGGAGTGCGCGCGCTGCACGTGCCGTGTACCGGGATTACGGATTATTCGGCGGTGACGGCTAAGTATGCGGAGATCGCGACGGGATGCGGGGCGGAGGTTAAGACGGACGCTGGGGTTGTGGGATTCGAGATTTCGGGAAATGAAGTGGTGGTACGAACCCGGGCGGGAGATCTTTCGGCGCGCTATGTGGTGAATTGCGCGGGGCTGTATAGCGATCGCGTCGCGCGTATGGCGGGAGACGATCCGCAGATGATGCTGGTGCCGTTTCGCGGGGAATATTACGATCTGGCGGCGGCGCGCAAGTCGCTGGTTCGGGCGCTGATTTATCCGGTGCCCGATCCACGGTATCCGTTTCTGGGCGTGCATTTCACGCGGCGGATTCAGGGGAACGTGGATGCCGGGCCGAATGCGGTGCTGGCGTTTCGGCGCGAGGGATATCGCTGGCGGGATTTCGATTTGGGCGAAACGATGGAAGTGTTTCTGGATCCGGGATTTCGGACGATGGCGCGGCAGCACTGGAAAAATGGGCTGGGGGAATTTCGGCGGTCGCTGCGGAAGCGGGAGTTTGTGCGGTCTTGCCAGCGGCTGGTGCCTGAGGTTCGAATGGAAGATATGACACCGGGCGGCTCGGGAGTGCGGGCGCAAGCGGTGGGCGCCAATGGCGCGCTGGTGGATGACTTCCGGTTTGTGGGGCGCGAGCGCTTTTTGCATGTGCTGAATGTGCCGTCTCCGGCGGCTACGGCTTCGTTGCCGATTGGACGGGAGATTTTGAAGATGGTTCCGGCGGAGATTGTGAGCTAAGAAGGGTTCCAGAGTTTCACGAACGATTGCAGAGGTCAGAGGTTAGATTGCAGAATTGAAAACCATAGCCCCATCAATGACCGCTGGGCCTTTCGCCTCTGCGAACTAACTTCCCAATCTTTTTTCGTGTACTCTGATGGCTTCTCTACTAATACTGGCTTGGAGTAGTTCTTATGGCGCAGAGTTTTGGCTCGAAGAAAAAAATTGCGGTCTTGGGCGCGGGGAAGATGGGGACGATTTTACTGCAGTCTCTGTTGCGGGATGGATTGCTGTCGCCGTCACAAAGCTGGGCTACGGTGGCGCATCCGGAACGGGCGCGGATGCTCAAGGAAAAATTGAAGGTGCATGCCGGGACTGACAACTCGGAGGCAGTGAAGGATGCGGACATAGTTTTTCTGTGCGTGAAGCCGCAGGTGGTGGCCGAGGTGGTGCGGGAGATTCGCGCACACTTGAGCGGGAAACAGCTGGTGATTTCCCTAGCGGCGTCGGTTCCGACGGACATGATTGAGCGGGCGCTGGAGAAAGAAGTTCCGGTGGTGCGGGCGATGCCGAACACTCCTTGCGTGCTGGGCGCGGGCATGACGGCGCTGTGCAAGGGGAAGTTCGCGACGCGGCAGCATCTGGAAATGGCAACGAAGTTTTTTGATGCGATGGGACGGACGGTGGTCGTCGACGAGAAACATATGGACGCGGTCACGGGATTGTCGGCGAGCGGTCCGGCTTATATCTACATTATTTTGGAATCGCTGGCGGAGGCGGGAGTGAAGGTGGGGTTGCCGCGCGATATCGCGACGCTGCTGGCGGCCCAAACAACAATGGGCGCGGCCCGGGTCGTACTCGAGACCGGGGATCATCCGGCGCTGTTGAAGGACGCGGTGACTACTCCGGCGGGATGCACGATTGACGGCATCATGGAATTGGAAGAAGGCAAACTGCGCGTCACTTTGATCAAGGCAGTGGTCAAGGCTGTGCAGCGAGCTAAGGAGTTGGCGTTTTCCTAGGCGGTGGATGCGGACTTGAATGGCGAGGACATTTGACGGCGGCCGACTACACTTTGACGGAATCCCTGCGTTCGGCGGGAACATATTTGACGGCGGCGGTGCGTTCCAGTTTGTCCCAGGCAAACGGTCGGCCCTGGATGGCTCGCTTCAGGGTGCGGAACAGAACAATCGAGAAAACCTGGCGATAGGCGAAACGCTGCAACCATACTTGGCTTAGCAACCAGGCATCTTCGCGGGCTTCGGGTTGGCGGCGCTCCAGCGCGAAGGCTAGCGCCGAGGCGAAGAAATCAATTACCAGGAACGCGAAAAAGAAAAGCAGCAGCCGCTGGAAGCTGGCGGGATCGGTGGATTCAGGATGAAAGTGTTTCTGGATGAAATACCAGATGACGCCGACCACAAACATCACGTCGATAAAGGGCGAGACCAGCGGAAGCAGAATCTGGAAGATGAGAATGTTGGGCAGCGCGACGAATCCCAAAGCACCTTTGCGCGCGAACACACCCTTGTGCTTGAAGACGGACTGCAGGATTCCGAACGACCAGCGAAAACGCTGGCGCATGAGCGCGTTGGCGCTGGTTGGAGCCTCGGTAAAAGCGAGCGCCATGTCTTCGTATTCCACGCGATAGCCGTTTCGCAAGAGCGCCATGGTCAGATCGGCGTCTTCGGCAACGGTGTCGACGTGGTAGCCACCGGCTTCGCGAACCAGTTCGGTGCGCCACGCTCCGATTGCGCCGGGCACCACGCTCACCGCGCCCATGGTGTTGAGCGCTCGGCGCTCGAAATTCTGGCTGGTGATGTATTCGAGCGCCTGCCAACGCGTCCACAGGTTCACGCGGTTCCCCACTTTGGCATTGCCCGCCACGGCGGCAACTTTCGGATTGAGGAAATGCGGCACCATGCGGGCGATAGCGTCTGGAGCAATGATGGTATCGGCGTCGATGCCGACGAATAGTTCCGCGTCGCCGATGTGCTCGAGTCCAAAATTCAGCGCCTCGGCTTTGCCGCCGTTGGGCTTGGTGAGAATCAAGACGCGACCTGCGGCTTCTTCGGCGGCGAAGGCGCGGCGAGTGATTTCCAGCGTACGATCCTTGGAACCGTCGTCGATGACAATGACGCGCAGATTGGGATAGTCGGAATCGAGCGCTCCCTGGATGGTGCGCTCGATGACCTTCTCCTCGTTATACGCGGGGATTAGCACCGCGACTTGCGGGCGGTAGGCGGCAATCTGCTCGGGCGTTCCATATACATGCGAGCGCAGGCGGTCATAAATGGCGAGGACACCGACAGAAATCAGGCGCCCAGTCATCAGAATGTCGCCGAGGAAAAAAATGATTGCGATGCCCGCCATGACCGCACCGAAGAGCCCGAAGCCGATCCAATTCAGGAGCGCGGACCAATACTCACCGGTGCGAAGCGGCGGCATGACATCGGCTTTCGTTTTGCCCATCAACTGGTAGACGGGCACGAAATCAAACCCGCGGGCACGGGCGCCGTCGATGATCAATGGGAGCGCCAGCACAGTTCTTTCGCGGTTCCCACCGCCATCGTGCATCAGAATGATGTTGCCGCACTGCGTATCGTTGGGCTGGCAGGGCGGCAGATGATTGAGCACGCGCGCGGCCATTTGCTCCGGCGTGAGCGGAGGATCATCGGTCCAGTCGCGCGTGTCGATCTTGTTGCCGATGGTGACATAGCCAAGGCTTTGCGTGATTTCGAGCGGCTTCACCTGATCTTCTGTATCGGGCTCGGCATCGACGGAGTACGGCGGACGAAACAGCGTGCTGCGAATGCCCAGTTGGCTGGCAAACAATTGTTCGGTCAGGTTGAGCTCCACTCTCATGTAGCTGGAGCCAATCGAGCTGATATCGGGATGGGTGAAAGTGTGGTTCCCGATTTCATGGCCTTCCCGGTAAATCCGCTTGGTCAAACTGCCAAATTTTTCCGCTTGAATACCGATCAAGAAGAATGTTCCGGGAACATGTTCGCGTTTGAGGACATCGAGAATTTTCGGGGTCCATTGCGGATCGGGACCGTCATCGAAGGTGAGGGCGAGATGGTTTTTGCTGGCGCCATAGCGCGCCACACGATAGGGCTCGGGCAGACTCTTGAACTCTTCCCCGTCGATGAGGCCAGTCTTGTTGTCGATGGTCAACTCGCGCACGCCGTTGGTGGGGCGCGCTTCGATGTGCAGGATCTCGCCGCTACCCTCCATGTCGACGTCTTGGCCGGGAGGAACATCCTTCAAGCGATCGGACGCATTGGCTTCTCCGGGCATATCCCAGACTCGCCAGAGAGAACGATCCTCCGAACCCAGCCGCCACAATGCGAAGGTCTGTATGCCAACTGTTTGGGCGGCGCGCATCTCGTTCAAAGCGGTCACCGCATCTAGAAACCAGACATGGTGGCGGAAGTGATCGTCGTCTTCGTAGCTGAAGTGCGGGTTGAGCGCGTCGCCATCAAAATCAACGTCTTCCTCGGCGTCGCGTGCCCCGAGCCAGGCTTCCTGCACGGAAACGCTCTTGTCGGCCTCGCTGGGCGGAAGCTTGCCTTTTTCCGGACGATCGACCCAGTCGTAGCCGTAGTTGCCGATGGCGCAGATGAGTTTCTGTTTCGGAATCTCTTCGATGGCGGAATCAAGGTTATCCGCGAACCAATCTTGCGAAGCGACGGGACCGGGCGTTCCCCCGGGAAAGTGCTGGTCGTAGTTCATGATGACCACGCCATCGGCGGCGGCGGATATGGCTTTGTAATCAAAATCTTCATTGCGGACCTGGATGCTGACGTACAGCTTCATCCCCTTAGCGTGCAAGTCAGATGCGAGCTCGTTCAGCAGATCCACGTATCCCGGCTGGCCTCGCTTGGGAAAGGATTCGAAGTCGATCATCAAGCCGCGATAATGATCGGTGGCGAGAAAAAGCGCGATCTCACGGCGAAACTTGGCGCGCGCGTCCGGATCATTCAGAAAATCGGCGACGGCGGGAACAAAATCGGTGCCGTCAAAATTCTGCACCACCGGAAACACTTCCATGTCGGTATCTTCCGCTTTCAGAAACGGCATCACCTTGTCATCCACGGGATGAACTTTATTGCCCTGAAGCACGTCAAACATGGCGTTCGTTTCCGAATCCACGGCTTGCAGATGGCCGTCGGGGCTGAGCACCTGCAGCCATGTCGGGAAAAGCAGGTCAATCTGGCGTGCATATTCGCGCAACGAAGAGAAGCTGGCCGCGTCCCATGCGACGTAGAATGCGGCGCGAACGCCTTGCTCGGAATTCAGCGTGAGTTGCGAAGGAGCTTTGTGGGCCTGGTGACGGTGCCCCGTGCGGGCCAGAGTAGCCAAGCGGCGCTTCTCGCGCGCTTTCGTCTTTTCGTCTTCTATCAGAGGGTGGTAAGGACGCTTTTGTGTGAGCCAGGCCAGGTCAGGCAGAGGCTCACTGCGCAGGGCGCTGTAGATAAAAAAGATCACCAGCAAAGAGAAAGCCAAGGCGGCCGCGTCGACAATGCGGCGAATGCGGCGCCAGCGAGCTTGCAAGGGATCGTAAAAAACCTGTTTCGCCATCTCGTTGTGGTGTATTCATCCTAAGGTGGGAGCGGCAGGGGGTCAAACCCAGTTCTCGGTTCCCAGTTCTCAGTTCTCAGTCGTCAGCTCTCAGTGAGGATTGCCGTTCAACTCGTCGCGAGGAAGTTGTACGGGTGCGATATATTCCCAACGTGCTCACTTTAGTCCGCGAACATCGCAGGTGGTTTTTGGGAACCCTATTGGCCGGCCTGGCTTTGCGACTGTTTTTCTTTATCTATTTCCCCATGGTCACCGACGACTCGCGCATTTATGCCGATCTCGCCAGTAATTGGCTGCAGCACGGCATTTACGGCCAGACGCAGACCGGGTCGCCGGGGGCAGGTACCGCGGAAAGTGTAAAGATCGTTCCGACCGACGCACGACTGCCGGGATATCCGGCGTTTCTGGCCGTAATCTTTTGGCTCTTTGGTACGGGCAACTTCAGAGCCGTAATGCTGGCGCAGATTCTGGTCGACTTGGCCACTTGCCTGGTCGTCGCCGACATGGCTCGCCGCATGATTTCCGACCGCGCGGCGAAAATCGCGTTTTTGCTGGCGGCGCTGTGTCCATTTCTCGCAAACTATGCCGCCGCCGATCTCACCGAGACATTGGAGATTTTCTTCACCGCTCTTGCACTTGATGCCACGGCCGCCGCACTGAATCGAATGCGCGAGGGCGGCGTGGACACGCACAAGCTTTGGGCCGCGGCTGGGGTGGCGATTGCCGCCTGCATCCTGCTGCGTCCCGATGGCGGCATCCTGCTGGCGGCGGTCTTGCTGTATGTGGCGGTGTCAGCCCCTAAAGGGGCCGCTAACTTCGGGGAACGAACGGCATTGCTAAAGCGATGCCCTGATACGAAACCGGAAGCGCAGGGGCCGCTGCTTGATACGAAGCCAGAAACACGATGGCCGCTGCCCGATTCGAAACCGGAAGCGCGGCGGCCGCTGCTTGATTCGAGAGTGGAAACGCGAGGACATAGAAAGTTCGATTTTCTCGGCAACGCTCTCGTCGGTGGAGTCCTCGTCGCGACGTTTGCGCTCGCGCCTCTGGTTCCCTGGACCATTCGCAATCTGCATACCCTTCATCATTTCCAACCCTTGGCTCCGCGTTATGCCAATGATGCGGACGAACTTGTCCCGCGCGGTTTCAATCGCTGGGTCAAGACCTGGATCGTCGACTACGTGTCGGTGGAAGAGGTTTACTGGAACGTTCCCGGCGACAAGATTGACCCGGCAAAGCTGCCTTCACGGGCTCTGGAGAACCCGGCGGAAAGAGACGCGACGCTGGCTGCAATCGCCGACTACAACGAGTCGCAGGACATGACTCCGGAACTGGATGCGCGCTTCGGCCAGTTAGCGGCCGACCGGATCCACGCCCATCCCATTCGCTACTACGTTGCGCTGCCCGCGCTGCGCGTGGCGGATATGTGGCTGCGTCCGCGAACTGAGCTTCTTCCCCCCGATCCGCGCTGGTGGGAATTCAACGACGACGCGAAACATTCGGCCGTGGCAGTTGGATTCGGCCTAATGAACCTGGCGTACGTAGCGGCAGCGGGCTTGGCGATCTTTCATCGAGGGTCCAGCGGGCCATCTGGAATTCGCTGGGCGGGATTGTTGGTCGGCTTCCTGTTGCTGCGCTCTGCATTTCTGGGAAGTGTGGAAAGCCCGGAACCGCGCTACACCCTGGAATGCTATCCCGTCATCATCGTGCTGGCATCGGCGTGGCTGACGGGGGTTGGGAAAAAATCAGCGGTTCCTAACTAAGGGGAGAGTCGGTCATACGGAAACGCGTGCGGACGTGCTCGGACAGCAGTTGAATGGCTTCGCGATTCCCCACCGGATCGGCCTTGACCAGGTAACTCATCGCTTCCACCAGCATCTTCTGGCCGTCGACATAGCGGGGATCGGTGGTGCGCTCGCGCTTCGGGCGCGACAAATCGGGAGGGACCGGTATCGTAAAAACTTTCGCCATGCGAACTCAACTTTCGGAGGTTCTTTGGCAGTATATAGCCGCGGCCCGTCTTTTTCAGCTTGATTCTGTTGGTTCCGATTTTGTTTGATCCTGGGGCTGCCAACTACGATCCTGGGGCACCCATCCACCTTCAAACTCCACCCAGCCTTTGTCATCCCGAACGAAGTGAGGCATGACGATTCATAGATGGGTATCGTTTTCTAGATCGCGGCCAGCGCCTGCTCAAGATCGGCGAGAATATCGTCCACGTCCTCGATGCCAACCGAGATGCGCACCATGCCGTCGGTGATCCCGATCTTGCGCCGCCCTTCTTCGCCGACGGCAGCATGGGTCATGGTAGCGGGATGCGAGATGAGTGTCTCAACTCCGCCCAGCGACTCCGCCAGCGAACAGACACGCACCTTACGCAGCATCTTGTTCGCGTTCGCGAGCGATCCCGTTTCGAAGGCAATCATCGATCCGAAGCCGGACATCTGCCGCTTGGCCAGTTCGTGTTGCGGATGACTCGGCAGTCCCGGATAAAAAACCTTCTGCACTTTTTTGTGCTTCGAGAGATAGTCGGCGACCTTGCGTCCGTTGCGGTCGTGCTGCAACATGCGCACCGCCAGCGTCTTCACCCCGCGCAGAATCAGCCAGCATTCGAAGGGCGATAGGATAGCGCCAGCGCATTTCTGAAGAAAAGCGAGCTTTTCCGCCTGCTCGGGTTTAGTGCAAACCACGACTCCGCCCAACCCGTCGCTATGTCCGTTAAGAAATTTCGTGGTGGAGTGCACGACCATGTCCGCCCCAAACTCAATCGGGCGCTGGAAGTACGGCGACATGAAAGTATTGTCAACCACGACCTCGATGCCGTGCCGGTGGCTGAGTTCGCAAATTGCGCGCAGGTCGCAAAGCTCCATCAGCGGGTTAGTCGGCGTTTCCAGAAACACCAGCCGTGTGCTCTTCTGCAACGCGCGCTCAACGTTGTGGATGTCTGATGTATCGACGTACGTGAATGTCAGTCCAAAGTTAACCAGCACCTGATCGAACAGCCGCGGCGTCCCGCCGTAAAGGTTGTGACCGGCGACGATGTGATCTCCCGCTTTGAGCATGGTCGCGACGGCGTTGATGGCGGCCATTCCGCTGGCGAAGACTTTCGCGGCGATTCCTGCTTCGAGCGCTGCGAGGTTGGTTTCCAGCCGGTGACGAGTCGGATTCGATACCCGCGAATATTCGTAGCCTTTGTGTTTCCCTATCTCTTCCTGGACGTAAGTGGACGAAGCGTAAATGGGAACGTTGACAGCGCCGGTCGCTGGTTCGGGTTCTTGTCCGGCATGAATGGCACGAGTGGCGAAGCCTTGCTTTGCGGAAGGTTGTTTGGTGGAGGGTTGTTTGGTGGTCAAGGAATGAGTCCTCGGAAATGGATAGT
>JBAWFQ010000037.1:0-8309 GCA_049592035.1 Terriglobales bacterium | reverse complement strand
GCCCTGCTGCTACAGAGGCGTCGGCTCCGAGTTTGAATTTGTCGCTGAGCAGGCTTTTCAAGGCGTGATCGTTCATAAAGAGCATCACAAGGTCGGTGGAAGAGCCCCCGATCTGATAACCCACGCTGCCGCCCTCAATAGCCAGAAACAGCGGGGCGCTCCAGCCATGGCCGGTGCGACAGGTTGCCAGCCCTCTGCCGTAGTTTCCGCCGAATATAAAGGCGAACTTCTTGTCCCCGGGAATGATGGCGATACATTTCGCAGATTTCAGGAGATCCTGAGGAATACCCTGATCCGGGGTGTTCATGATCTCCTTGAAGACCTGGCCAGCCTTCTGGGTGCGATTAATATCATCCTCGCGGTCCGAAGCGACGGCGGTTACAGTTACAAGTAGAACCAGCGTTGTGACGATCAAAATACGTTTCAACATTTGTCATCCTCCTTCGGGTTTGAACTCGCTAATGGAAACGCGCTGTCGATTCATCGATTCCAGACCTCGGTTCAGTTCGCCGAGGTGCAAATCTTCAGCGCAGATCAATGCGACGGTCGTGAATGAACTGCGTCTTAACCTATGGTCGTTCATCGACTGCTGAACGAATTTCTAGGATGTTTCGCCCTTGTAGTCAGTGTGTCCGCACGAACAATTGATTTTCGGCGTCCTTTTCACAGGCTCGCACTGCGTGCTGCTGTATTGCTCGAAGTTGTCGCTCACGAACAAGCGGGGTGTCACAATCTTCTCGGCTTTTGCACCCGCCATTTCTTTTCTTCTAGCTTCGGATCAACGGCGGGTAATCCACAGCGACATGGTAGACACTGGGGAAAAACATTTCTGTTCAATAACGAACACATTTCATTTGGGTCACAGATTGGCTGCCGTAAGCGTCCGGGCGAATCCTGGTGGGATGACCCTGAATTGCCTGGCTGTGACTTACCGGGGTGGGATGCCGAGACGCTTCTCCGATGGCTCTCGTTTTGTTTAATCGCTTTCCGTGGACAACGTAAATCGGAAAAAACACAGTCCGCCATGAGTTTCCTGGATGTTTACAAATCACGCAAAGCCCGGACTGAGACGGGATTAGAGCGGATCTGGTCGAAATCTGAACCGCACCACCGGCTCCACCCTAGCGCGGTTCACATATGTGCGCTGCGGAGTAGGTGAAATGTGAGCCCCCCACGAGTTCACACTGGATTCGCGCAGAACAAGATGGGATAGATTTCTTCGCGACACCTGGTCGGTAGTTCCGTGCGGCAAGTGTGAGCATTATTGCTCAGACCGTTTCAATTTTGACTTGCTAAGGTCTGAATTGATTCGCTGCGCTGGCGCTCCAGCAGCCGCGGATCCACTTGGACAGCAGACCCACGGCGACGTGATCAGATTCACGTTCGCGTGTGCGAATGGGAGGCTGACATGCTTCGGATCATTTGGGTTGTTCTTTATGTTTTTGCGGCTTCTGGGATTCGGCTTTCACCTCGGTGGAGTTCTGATCCACTTATTCCTGGTTGTGGCGCTGGTGGTTCTGGCCATTGACCTAACTGAACCAACGGCGAAGTACGGTTTGAAGAAAAGCAGTACGAATCCCGGCACCATGGAGTATTCGTACTAGCCGTCAATGCCCCGCAATCAGACTGCAGATAGCACCGGCAGGACTCCCTGTGAAGAGACTCCGACCGATGATGGTTCAGAATTTGGTTTTATGCTGCGGTTTCTGGTCAAAATTTAGGAGGTGTGCCTGTGATTGAACGACTTAAGGAAACTGGAGGAGCCGCATTCGGTTTTAAGGTGACCGGAGCGCTGTCGGAGGAAGACCTCAAAGCATTCGAGCCGCAGCTTGAATTCTTCATCGCACAACATAAGAAGCACCCGATCGGCATCCTCGCGGACCTTACAGAAATGCAGGGAGCAGAATGGAAAGCTCGCTGGGAGGACCTTCGGTTTCTCCAAAAGCACACCGACCATATCGCCCGGATGGCGGTTGTCGGGGCACATCGATGGGAAGAGATTGTGGACATTCTAACCGCGGGAGCCGCCGTTCTGCAGTCCGAGACGCATTACTTCGAATCCTCTGAAATCCAGCATGCGTGGCAATGGACGAGGACTGCGAAACACGCTGAAGATGCCCCTGTCCGAATAATCTCGCCAGCGACTGGGATCTGGAAGGATTATCGCCCGGAGTTTATGGGTGTGTAATCACGAAAGCGTCGAAAGAAAGGCGGTGCATGCCGGGCAGTCTTGATCGAGCCTCTGCAATCGCCGCCTTGAGCTGTCCGCTGAGCACGTCCTCGGAGGGGAACAGTTCGCGATAGGCCTCGACGACAAACCGCACGACCAAATCCCCGATCGTGAAAGTGCAGACTTGCTCGTCAAATGGGCTGCTCACATAGGTAGGCGTCGTCGTGGGTATCAAAGAACGGTTCGCGGCCAACTGACTCGCCTGGAAAAGCACGCGCAGTTAAGAGCCGCCAGGGACGCTTATGATCGGCAGCGCGCCCTGTGAATAGGCTTCGACGCTTCGACGGCCGTTTTTGCTCCTTTGCTCCACTCCTGTCGGCCAATTGCGAGTCAGGTTCACTGCCGCCGGGGACACTTGCTACGCCTAGCGAAGCACCTCTCGACGATGATTCAGGGTTTCATCCTCCAACACTACGGCGGCCCAGACGAGGCAGTTATACCCCGCTTGTTGTTATGGCTACCGCTCTGGCGATGTCGATCTGGGCCTGCTGGTGTATCTCTTCGAGCAAAGAAAATCTCGGACCGTACAGTCGCTTGGCCGGGCGAGAGTGAGCACTCTTGCTCAGAACAATGGCAGCGCCGTTGTTAAGATCGAATCGTCAGGGAAAAAGGAGAGAGGATGAACTCGCCATGACAAGCTGAAGTCGATTTCGCGACTACGAACGCCGCACTTTAGGCACTTGCCTTAGCGAATATGACTGGCCTGATATGCAGATCGTGATAGCGAAATGCAGTCAATAACTGCCCAGGAGGCGAAATACAATGTTAACGAACGCTACGCATTTGAAGGGTGTTGTGATCCGGGCTACGGACGGCGAGATTGGAACTGTGGATCAATTATATTTCGATGACGAGACCTGGGCTATCCGCTACCTAATCGTAGAAACCGGCGGCTGGCTTGGCGGTCGGCGAGTGCTGATCTCGCCAATTTCCGTCGTCCACACCGACTGGCAAGCCAAGCGGTTGGATGTAGCGCTGACGAAAAAGCAAGTAGAGAACAGCCCAGATATCAATACTGACAAACCCGTCTCGCGGCAGCACGAGGCAGCATACCATTACGGATATCCCAATTATTGGGGCGGTACGTTTTTGTGGGGACCAGGGTATTACCCGTCGGGATTGGCTACTGAAGTCGCTGCTTCGAAAGAGACCCAAGCGTTGGAAAGAATCCAGAAAGAGTCGGCGGATTCACATCTGCGCAGCACTGCAGCCGTGACTGGCTATCACATCGAGGCTATGGATGGCGAAATCGGCCATGTGGCTGGATTTTTCATGGACGATGAAACCTGGGCTATTCGCTACATTGAGGTGGCAACGCGCAATTGGTGGCCGGGCAAGAAGGTACTGGTTTCACCCGCGTGGATTCAAAAGGTAAGTTGGGTGGATTCCAAGGTGTATGTCGGCCTCTACCGGGATGCGATCCAGACGGCGCCCCTCTTCGTCGATTCCGTGCCACTCACTCGTGAATATGAAGACCGGCTCTACCGTCACTATGGCCGGACCCCTTATTGGCTGCACGAAGACGAACACAAGCCTGTTTTCTCCCTAAGCGGCGCTTAAGTAGGACATGGGCATCCGGCAAAACGGCTGCCCATGATTTTCGCTTACGCTGCTGGCGCACCACCAGCTTCGACGGCTTGAACTTAGAGATGAGCATGATGAATAACACGGAACACCTGCATCCCAACGGCGAGAGTCATCATAGCGACGGCCATGCTCAAACTCCTTACTGGCGGCGCGCGCATCACGATTGGCGATTCTGGTTCGGCCTTATCGCCATCCTCGTTGCCATCAGCATCTACGTCGGAACCAACGACTTGTCGATGGTGCCTTCTGGCCGCCAGAAGCAGATGTCGGCTGGTAGCCGCGTGCCATGAACTTCGCCCCTCAGACGCTCAAGCGCTCCTGGTGCATAACGGCCTAGTGGCAATGTATGAGCGAATCGACCAAAGAAGGCCCCATGAATGAGCAAGAGGCCCCTCCCAAGAACGGACGTGCTCGATGACGGCCTCATGTTCGGACACTCTGGTACTGTTCGGCGTGACGGGTGATCTCGCCCACAAGATGATCTTCCCGGCACTCTATGCCATGGTGAAAAGTGATGTCCTCAAGGTCCCGGTAATCGGTGTCGCCTTTCCCAAGTGGAGTCTTGATCGTCTGCACAGACGTGTGACCGACAGCATCAAGCGATCGGGCGGGATCGATGACAAGCGCGCTCTCCACCGTCTTCTGTCCCTGTTCAGGTACGTGAGTGGGGATTACAAAGATCCGAACACGTTCGCGGCGATCAAAAAGGAGTTGGGTAGCGCTCGGCGCCCAGCGCACTACCTCGCTATCCCGCCCTCGCTCTTCGAGACCGTGATCAAAGAGCTTGGTGCCGCGAGCTTGGCCGAGCATGCGCGCGTCATTGTTGAAAAGCCGTTCGGGCGTGACCTGGCCTCCGCGCGGGAGCTCAACCGCGTCGCGCACTCGGTGTTCCCCGAAGACTCAATCTTCCGCATCGATCACTTCCTCGGAAAGGAGGCGATCATGAATATTCTCTACTTCCGCTTCGCCAATTCCTTCCTGGAGCCTATCTGGAATCGCAACTACGTGGCCAGCGTCCAGATAACCCTGTCCGAGGATTTCGGCGTCGGGAAGCGCGGCGCGTTTTACGAAACTGCCGGCTGTCTGCGCGACGTGATCGAGAACCACCTCTTCCAGGTCATAGCGCTACTTGCCATGGAACCGCCGGCCGATCGGGACTTTGGAGCCGTGCATCGCGAGAAAGCCAAGGTCTTTCAAGCCATGCGCCCGCTCAAGCCCGATGACTTGGCGCGCGGCCAATACGCCGGCTACCGGAAGGAGCCGGACGTAGCGAAGAACTCCGACGTCGAAACTTTCTGCGCCCTGCGACTCTTCATCGACTCATGGCGCTGGGATGGCGTGCCGTGGTACGTGCGCTCGGGCAAATACCTGGCCGATACCGCGACCGAGATCCTGGTGGAGCTGAAGCCGCCGCCACAGAGACTTTTCGCTGACTCAGCGCCAAGTTCAAAGACTGGCCGGGCTAACTACGTGCGCTTCCGGCTCTCCCCTAACTCGGCCATCGCCCTCGCCGCGCGCGTTAAGCGCGCAGGCAAGGAGTTCGTCGGGGACCAGAGAGAGCTCTATCTGTTCGAAGAACAACCAGGAGAGGAAACGCCTTACGAGCGCCTTTTGGGCGATGCCATGATCGGCGATGGAGCGCTATTTACCCGTGAGGACGCGGTTGAGGCCGCCTGGGCGGTAGTTGATCCGGTCCTTAAGCACCACCATCGGGTTCGCCCCTACAAACGCCACAGCTGGGGAACGAAGCAGGCTGACGCGCTCATCGCTCCAGACGGCTCCTGGCACAACCCCAAACCGAAGGAGACATCCGGAGAATGAGCCCGCCGCAGCCATGTTTGTTGCGCACTCTGCTACTTGCATGAATGGCACAAGCAAACGCCATACGCCAAGCCCACGGACTTCGTGTTTCCGTCGATGAATAGAAGCGGCAGGGTACCGATTTGTTCGTCGGTATTTTGCTCCGACCACCTACGCCCCGCGGCGAAAGCGGCTCGTTCCCATCCCCGATGGGCATCGGGGGGGTCCGTGAAAGCGAACTGGCGAAGATGATTGACGACGGGGCAAAGTCAAGATCTGCTAGCCGGAGGAGAGCGTTATGACCAAGAAACGAGACATAAAGACCCACGGTGCACCCTCCGGTCTAAGCATGCAGGAGACGAACACCACGAGCCCTGGGGCGAGTTTAGTCGCTGTCCCTGGACATGGTAAATCCGAGAGACCGCATCTCGCTGTGCGCTTTTTGAATGGCTCCAATTCACGTAAGGCATGGATTGAGCGGGACTGTGACTGACGGCTCACGACATGAGCCGTTGTGCACAGTATTGGCAGAGCAAGTGAGCGAGTCTATTGGTGTGCAGATCGAGGAGAAGGAATGCTTTTAGCCGGCAAAGTCGCGTGCACTGGGATTGCCTTCCTACTGCTGGCGATAGGGATCTCGGGACCACGCAGGACGTCGCTCGCTTCGGGACCCAAGCTCAGCACAGAAGGGCCGGGGATCGCGCATCCAGACAACGTAATAAGGATGCAGCGAACTCTGCAGGACAAAGGATGCTACCACGGGAAGCTCGATGGTGTGTTCGGTCTACGGACCCGAGCGAGTATTCGTGCCTACCAGAAGGCTGAAAATCTTCCTGTCACTGGCGAGCTTGACACCCAGACCGCAGCTAAACTCGGCGTAACAGCAGAAGTTCGTGACGAGAATGGCTACGAGACTACGCAGGCTAAACCTTCGGCAGGCGTGAAGTGGACTGAAGGTTCTAGGCGAAGAAGCAAGCTACCGGGGAAGACAGTCACCAGAAATGGGAACGGAACAGTCCCGCCTGCATAGCACAGATCGGCCTCTCGAGAGATCAGGACGAAGAACTGGTTTGTGGACGGATTTGCCGCACGCGGTTCGACCCGGAGCACCGGTCACGTGGAGGAGTAGGCTTGAGACTTTGCGTTGGTATTGTCGTGCTTCTCTCTGTGTTTCTTGCCGTCGGAGCGACCTCTTCCAGTCCCGACATGATTCCGCCCATCAGCGGGCTGTCCCTCGCGAATCTGCAGGATACGTTCGAAGAAGTTCATAACGGACATCGGCATGAGGCGATCGACATTCTGGAGCCTAGAGGGACACCGGTGCATGCGGTAGTATCCGGAACCATCCGCAAGCTGTTCCTCAGCAAACTAGGCGGCAACACGATATACCAATTCGATGACATAGAAGTGTATTGCTACTACTACGCGCACTTGGACGGGTACGCGAAAGGGCTGCGGGAGGGAATGCGGGTCGAGCGTGGGGACGTCATCGGTTTTGTAGGATCGACGGGAAATGCGGATGCACGCACGCCGCACCTGCATTTTGCGATCTTCGAGTTGGGATCGGAAAGGCTATGGTGGAAGGGCAAGGCGGTTAACCCATATCCTGGCCTGGTAGACGCGGTGAAGCGGAGCAAATAGCAATCGCGTCGGCGAGGGACCTACCCCTCATAAGAGAACTTAAGAATTACTGTCGCGGTTTGCCCGTAATCCGCCCAGAATGGTGCCAAGCGCGGAGATCATTTCCGACTCTTTTGTACATACATTCCTCTCTTCCTCAAGTTGCAAGGCTTGGTCGATCAGTGGGCTCACTGAAGAGATCCTTATGAGCCCGCTGGACGGAGACCGTCTATTTCCCGCCTCGGCTGGCAACGACCCGGGCAAGCTTTCCAAGTTGGCTCTCCATGCCCATCACTGACCGCTGCGTCCACTCATCGCTATGCATCGGGTCAAGCGTCAGGACCATGCGCACGTTGCCGCCTACGGCAAAGAACTCCACCTTGTTGCCTACGTTGTATGGCTCAACGCCGGGAATGAAATCGGCCCGGTGAGTGTAGGCGATCGTCTTGCCCGGCACGATCTCGGTGTAGGTCACCCTCGCTTCTGTCGTCAGAGGCATCCCCGCCTTCTTCATGAACTGAACCTGCGGCGGATCGACCGCCGTCATTGCATATACCATCTGGCCACCGGCTCTCAGATCGAGCTCGTAAACCCTTACCGAGAACCCCTCCGGACCCCACCACGATTCGATTCCCTCCCTAGTCGTCCAAAGCTCCCAGACGTCCTCGATCGATGCCTCGTAGGTGCGCTCGATGACGATCTTGTGATCGGACCGGTTATTCGCTTTTCCGCTCATGATGTTCTCTCCTTGATGATTTTCTTGTTTCAAGGCCGGACTTTTTAGCGTCGCGTTTGCGCGCGAGGGCTTCGACGAACTTGTCGAGACGACCTTCCCACAGTTGCCGATACTGGCTTACCCAAGCATCGAGATCTCTGAAGGGCTCGGGGCAAAGTGAGTAGAAGCGCTTCTGTCCATCGGGGCGGACGCGCACGAACCCAGCCTCTTGCAGGATGCGGAGGTGCCGCGATACGCCGGACTGGTCAATATCGACGTTCTCGACAATGTCGTTGACCGAATGCTCGCCGCCCCGCAGGATTTCCACGATGCGGAGCCGAGTCGGATCCCCCAGGG
>JBAWFQ010000036.1:0-16531 GCA_049592035.1 Terriglobales bacterium | reverse complement strand
GCAGATCTGGTATCAGATTCAGACCAAGTTTCGCGACGAGCCTCGTCCGAAGGGGGGATTGCTGCGGGTGCGGCAGTTCACCATGAAAGACGCTTACTCGTTCGACATGGATGCGGCTGGGCTCGACGTTTCTTACCAGAAGCATCACGACACTTATTGCCAAATTTTCGACCGCTGCGGGCTGAAGTATATGGTGATCGAGGCGCACTCGGGCGCGATGGGCGGATCGAGGTCGCAGGAGTTCATGGTGCGGACTCCGGCGGGCGAGGACCAGATTGTGAGCTGCGAGACGTGCAACTATGCGGCGAATATGGAGAAGGCTGCTTCGAAGCTGGCTCCGGTCGAGGACTTGAAGGCTGAGGGCGACGGCTCGCCGCTGGAGGTGCATACTCCGGGACAGAAAACGATTGAAGACGTGGCGCGGTTTCTGGACGTGTCGCCTAAGCACATGATCAAGACGCTGGCGATGATCGCTGTTGATGACTCGCATTTGAATCCGGCAAAGGATCGTCCAGTCTGGCGGCACGTTGCCGTTTTTCTGCGCGGGGATCACACGTTGAATGAGGCAAAGCTGTCATCGGTTTTGCCCGGGCACACCTTTCGTCCAATGCAAGAAGATGAGATCAAGGCTAGCTTCGGCGCTCCAGCGGGATTTCTCGGTCCCATCGGCGCCAAAATGCCAATAACGAAAGATTGGGTGAAGGAAAAAGATGTTGAAGGGACCTTAATCGTCCTAGTCGATGAGGCGCTTCGAGGCCGCACTAACCTGATCGGCGGCGCGAATAAGGAGAACTATCACGTCAAGCATCTGACGCCGGGAGGTAATTTTCATCCTACGGCTTACGCCGACCTGCGCAGCGTCACGGCGGGCGAACGATGTCCGAATTGCGGCGCTCCGTTGCGTATCGATACCGCGGTCGAGATTGGACACATTTTCAAACTTGGCTACAGGTATTCGGAATCGATGGGGGCGCGGGTGCTTGACCACAACGGCAAAGAGGTTGCGCCGATTATGGGGAGCTACGGGATTGGCGTGGAGCGCATCCTGACGGCGGCGGTTGAACAGAGCAACGACGAAAACGGATTCTGGCTGCCACCTTCGATTGCGCCTTTTGAGGTGGTCGTGGTTTCGACCAATTCGAAAGATGAGGCGGTTCGCAACGCTTGCGAAGACATTGCTCAACAGCTGGAGTCGGCCGGCTACGACGTTTTACTGGATGATCGGGATGAACGGCCGGGAGTGAAGTTCAAGGATGCGGATCTGGTGGGCATCCCTTTTAGAATCAATGTGGGGAAGAAGGTTACCGAAGGTACTGTGGAAGTCGTTCGGCGCTCGACTCTGGCCCGCGAGGACGTTAAGATTTCAGCCATAACGCAGTATTTCCAGGATCTGCGACCGGCCGCCCGCTAACCGGCGGGAAGGGGCCGGCGCAGAACGGAAAACTCGCAGCGTTGAAACTCGCAATCAGCGATTGGGCGATTGTTGCTTATGAAATTAGTCTTCGGTTTTGCCGTCATCGCATTCGTAGCCCTGGTGTGCTACAAACTGATCCCGCCATTTTTCGCGAACTATGAGCTGGAGGATGCTATTAAGACCGAAGCGACACAGTCGACCTACAGTGCGCGCTCGGAAGATGATATTCGCCAGGCCATCATCAAACAGGCCCGCAACTTGGATATTCCTTTGACGCCCAAGCAGGTGCACGTGCAGCGGGTTGGCAGCCTCGGCACCGGCACTCTGTCGATTGACGCCGAATACAGCGTTCCTGTCGATCTGCCCGGTTACTCGACCACGCTCGAGTTCCATCCTTCTACGCAGAACAAGGGCGTGTACTGAAAAAGGCAGCTGTCAGCTCTCGGCTTTCAGCCGTCAGTCTCAACCCTTTACACTTAACCTCCTTTTCAGATCGCGGGCTGACTCGCGGCCACACCCCGTCTATCGCTTGACACGCATCCAAATGCTTATGGGGAGCGGCTTGTGGTTTAGAATCAATTACAAACGCAACCTAAATTCAAGATTGGTTTCGGACTGACAATTGCTCTCGTGCATGATGTACTGCTGTGCCCATGGCCATTAAGCTGAAAATCCCGACGGCTCGAAGCGGCGGTAAGCGGGGGAAGAACCGGCTGCTTTCCCACGATCCCATCGTGCGCTTTGCCCTGCTCGCTTTTCTTGCGGTATCGCTGGTAGTGATTGGATTTTTTGCTTACTGGTATGTAAAGTACGACCGCATCATCGAGCAGAGATTCCGCGGGGCGGTGTTCGCCAGTTCGGCGAAGATTTTTGCCGCGCCGCAGGTGGTAAAGGTGGGATCGAAGCAGACCACCTCCGAAATTGCAGCCGAACTGCGTCATGCCGGCTATTCCGAAAAGGAAGGCGAATCACCGCTCGGCAGCTATCGGGTGCACGGCGGCTCGATTGAGGTTCAGCCCGGACCCGAGTCTTACCACAGTCCAGAAGCAGCCACGATTACGGTTGTCGACGGGGCGGTTTCGGATATCAACAGCCGTTCGGCCGGAAGCCTGGCGGCGTATGAACTCGAGCCGCAGATGCTGACTTCGCTGTTCGACGCTGAACAGCGCTCGAAGCGGCAACTGGTGAAGTACGACGAGATTCCCAAGGTGATGGTGGAAGCGGTGACGTCGATCGAAGACCGGCGCTTCTTTCAGCACAACGGCGTGAATTTCATGCGCCTGATCGAGGCCGCGTGGATCGACTTCACGCATCAGCGGCACCAGCAGGGCGGTTCGACGATCACCATGCAGCTTTCGCGGGCATTCTTTCTGACCCCGGAGAAGACGTTCAAGCGCAAGCTGATCGAGATGCTGATCGCGGTCGAGTTGGAGCAGAAATTTTCCAAGCAGCAGATTTTCGAGTTTTACGCCAACCGCGTGGATCTGGGACAGCGGGGTTCGTTCACGATTTCGGGACTGGCCGAAGGGTCTCGCTCCTATTTCAACAAAGATCTGAAAGACATTACCGTGCCGGAAGCCGCGCTGCTGGCGGGATTGATTCAGGCGCCCAGCTATCTTTCGCCCTATCGCCATCCCGAGCGGGCGCTCGAACGGCGGAACACGGTGATCGAAGCGATGGTTGAGACGGGGGCCATCACGCGCGCACAAGCCGATAAAGCCAAAGCGACGCCGCTGAAACTGGCTCCGCCGAACGTTGAGGCCAGCGATGCTCCGTATTTCGTGGACATCGTGCGCGACACCGTCGTCGGCAAACTGAACGAGCATGAAGTGAACGATCAGGAGTACCGCATCTACACCACGCTTGATCCTGATCTGCAACGGGCGGCGGCGCAAGCGGTCGAGACGGGCATCAAGCTGGTGGACGATCAGGTCACGAAGATGCGCACCCACAAGACCAAGGTCGGGAAAAAGATTGAAACCACGGTCACGCCCGGACCGCAGGCGCAGGTGGCGCTGGTGGCGATGGATCCGCATACCGGCGAAATCAAGGCGCTGGTCGGCGGACGCAATTACGGAACCAGCCAGTTGAATCACGCGCTTGCCAAGCGTCCGACGGGTTCGATCTTCAAACCGTTCGTGTACGCGGCCGCTATGAATACGGCGCTGGACGGCTCGACTACCGTAATCACTCCGGCGTCGATCGTGGCGGATCAGCCATCGACTTTCACCTACGGCGACCAGATTTACGAACCGCGCAACTACAAAGAGGAGTACCACGGCGACGTGACGTTACGTTACGCGCTGGCGCTTTCTCTTAATAATGCGACGGTCAAGGTGGCGGAAGAAGTTGGCTACGACAAAGTGGCCGAGTTGGCTAAGGCGTCTGGAATCGCGTCGGTGAAAGCTACTCCGGCGATGGCGCTGGGCGCTTACGACGCCAGTCCCGTCGACATGACGGCCGCTTACACGGCTTTTGCCAACGGCGGGGTGAGACTTTCGCCCGTCTTCGTGCAGTCGGTGCGGAATGCCAAGGGCGACGTCGTCGTCAACTTTGGGAACGAGAAGACGCAGGTGCTCGATCCCCGCATCGCTTTTGTCATGACCAACATGCTGGAAGGTGTCATGAATTTCGGTACGGCTTACGGGGTGCGGCAGCGGGGATTCAGCGCGCCGGCAGCAGGGAAGACGGGCACTTCGCACGACGGCTGGTTTGCGGGCTACACCAGCAATCTGCTGTGCATTGTTTGGGTGGGGTACGACGATTACAGCGACATTCGGCTGAGTGGCGCGCAAACGGCCGCTCCCATCTGGGCCGAGTTCATGAAGAAAGCGATCGCTCTGCCCGAGTATTCCGACGTGAAAGACTTCACCCAGCCGGAAGGCGTAGTCGATGTGCAACTCGACAAGATTACCAATCGGCTGGCGACGCCGTCGTGTCCCGACGATTACACGATTGCCTTTGTTGCCGGCACCGAGCCTCACGATACCTGCGACCAGACGACCGGCCTGCATGGCTTCTTCTCGCGCATGTTCGGGGGAAACTCGGAAAAGGCGCTGCCTCCGCCCACCACGAATGGGAACCCACAGCCCGCCTCCGGTGTCCAAACGGAAGAAGAGGCAAAGAAGAAGAAAAGCTTCTTCGGCAAGATTGTTGGCGTGTTCAAGGGAGGCGGCGACTCCGCGAATAAGAACGATAAGAACACGCCTGCGCCGTCCAAGAGCAGTGACAACGGCGTGCCACCGCAGTAGGGAATGGGGTAGAAGGCGGCTGCTAAAAACTCGATTTGCGCTGCTGGGCCCCTAAAGGGGCATTTCAATTTGGGCGAGTTATGGCATCGCTAAAGCGATGCCCTGATACGAAGCGCGTGATACGAAACGCGGGTTATTCGGCAATCTGTAAAGCTGGTACTGAAGATTAGACGGTTGTCGCAGCGGTAAACCGCTGCGCCACCCAAAGAAACAACAAAGTCGAGTTTTTCGGCAATCTCTCAAGCGTGAGGCCTTTGACTTTACGGTCCTAAAGTTGCTGGCAACGCGATGTGTGGGCGCTGGGCGCCGAAATGCTATGGAACTCTGTAGTTTTATAGCTTCGGCCGGGGGTGGGATATGGTTTCCTGGATGCGCATCGGTTCTGTCGCGCTTCTGTTCTCCTCGCTTCTCGCTTTTCCCTTGCAAGCTCAGAACACCGAACAGTTGGAGGTCGGCCCTCCCCCGCTCCATCGCGCCGAGCCGCCTGCTCCAGGGGCATCCGCCGAAGAACTGGAACAACGCGGTGACGAACTGCGCACGGAGAAGGACTACATCGACGCCATCGACTATTACCAGGCGGCCCTGAAACACGCACCGGCAAGCACGGCCGTGTACAACAAAATCGGGATCTGCCAACTGATGATGCTGCGTTACAAAGAAGCCAAGAAGAGCTTCGAGCGCGCTATTAAGGCCGACCGTAAGCATGCCGACGCTTACAACAATCTCGGCGTGATTGATTACGAAATGCATAACTACAGCGCGGCGATCCGGCAATACGAAAAGGCGGTCTCGTTGAAGAATGATGCCGCGTCTTACTATGGCAATTTGGGGGCGGCTTACTTCGGCAAGCGGCAGTTTGACAAAGCCATGCAGAGTTATGCCAAGGCGCTGGCGATTGATCCGGACATCTTCGAGCACAGTTCGCACGCGGGAGTTCTGGCGCAGCTTCCTTCTCCGGAAGATCGGGCCAGGTATGACTATGTGCTGGCCAAACTGTATGCCAAGGCGGGCGAAGCCGAGCGCTCGCTGCACTATCTGAAGAAGGCGCTGGAGGACGGTTACAAGGACATCAAGGACGTCTACAAAGACAACGAGTTCGGCACGCTGCGCAAGGACCCGCGATTTACCGAACTGATGGCGGCGAAGCCCGTGGCCATACAGGACTAATAGTGTGACCGCGTGATTCCTACCGCTTCACCGCTGCGGGTAGACCCCTGTCTCGGCGGCTGTCCGGCGGCCCGCCTCGTCCGTCGCGCCGAGGGCGAGACGCCCTCGGGACAGCCGGCAAGATGCCGGTGCTACACGTTTCCCACGCCGTAATCACCATGCGGTCCTAGTTGCTGATAAGTTACTGGCGGGAAATCGGTTATTAAAAACGCGAGAAATCGAAGAACTTGCGAAACTTTCCTCGCGAGGGTGGGTTTGCAGGGTTATTCCTCCTGAAAACAACAGGGTGAGTAGGGAGAACAGCACCCACCGGTTGCTAACCCGAGCACGCCCCAAGCAAGCAACCGGTGGGTGAAAATCAGGTCTCAGGTCTCAGGTTTCAGGTCTCAGGTCTTAAGTTTCAGCTTCTGGCCTTTAGTCTTTTTTTGAAACATATTCCGCCACCACTTTTTTCCATTTACCTTGCGCTTTGAGGATGTATTCGACGGCATCGCGGGCAGCGCCATCGCCTCCGGCGTGCGCTGTCGTCCAGTGCGCTTCGGTTTTGACCTCGGGACGTGCATTCTTGACGGCAATCGCCAGGCCGCATTGGCGCATGGCCGGCAGATCGATCACATCGTCACCCACGAAAGCGGCCTCGGCGGCGGTGATGGCGTCCTTTTGCAGAATTTGCGCGAACACGGAAGCCTTGTCTTGAATTCCCTGGTAAACATGGTCAATTTTGAGATCACGAGCGCGCAAGGCCACGGTTTCAGAGTTGCGCTTGGTGATGAATCCGGTCTTGATGCCCGCCATGCGCGCCAGCATGATGGCAGTGCCGTCGTGGGCGTGGAAGCCTTTGGCTTCGATCTGGCTCGCGCTCTGGGAGCCTGCCGGCGCGGGGAAGATCCAGATTTTGCCATCGGTGAGGACGCCGTCAACGTCAAAAAGAATGAGTTTGATTTTGCGGGCGCGAGCGATAGGAGAAAGTTTGGCCATTGGCGCGATTCTAGCATTCAGCCGGTCGGTGACGTTGCGTGTTGCGATGACGCACGCGGTTCACGCGTCGTGCGCGTCGCCACCACATTTAAATTGTCCCGAGCGCGCGGTGAATACCCGCGCGCTCGAGGCCCGGCAAACTCAAACGGGAAAACCAAGGTTGCGCGCCGCGTTTACTTACTGCGGCGCTTGAACACGAGCGGCAGAGAGAGGCCGCTCTGCTTCCACTCGCCGGTAATTTCCGACTTGTCGTGGTTCAGCTTGCCGTCATAGCTGCTTCCCAAGCTTTCGATGGAAAAGTGTAGATCAGGCTCGTTGTAAGTGGCCGTGCCGATCGCTATCCCGGTGGCGCCCTGGTCCGGGCTGTCCAGGCTTCCGGTCAATTTGCCATCCGCCGCCTGTGAAATGTGCGCGATCACTCGCAAGCTGCCATTGCCGGTGTCGAGCCTTCCTTCCCAATCGCCTACGGCCGCTGGGACGGAAGCCGTTGTCAAGGCGCCAAGGACCAATGTGGATGCAATCATGGTCACCAGCGCCGCTAAAAATCCAAAGCGTAATGCCCCGTGCATTTTCATGAGGTAATTCTCCTTTTGGTGGATTGTGAAAAATTTTGGTCGCCACAGGGAACAGGCTGGCGCGGTCAGCCGACGGATTGCTCATCGCCGGCGTCAAAGATGGCTTCAATGGGTTGCCCGAACAGCCGTGCGATTGCAAAAGCCAGCGGCAAACTCGGGTCGTACTTCCCGGTTTCAATTGCATTCACGGTTTGGCGCGAGACCTTGAGCTGGCCAGCCAAGTCAGCCTGGGACCACTCGCGTTCTGCTCGAAGAACTCGAAGGCGGTTCTTCATTACGCACCAACTCGTGGGCAATCGGTTCGTGGGCAATCAGTGGCGCTCGGCCGGTTCATCGGTACCTCCAAGCTGAAACCGCATAGGCGCCAGCCCAGAGCAGCAGCATGAGGCCTCCGACCACATCCCACGGCGCGCGGCCGATCCCGGCTTGCTCGATGCCGCCGAAAACGGAAGTGATGATGAGAGTCAACAGGAACGCAATGGATGCCGATTCCAGGGAGATGCGCTGGTGCATTTCGTCCATCTTCAGGACGCTGCGCACCAACGCCCAGAAGAAGCACATGTACGGCAGAAGCGGGAGCAGCCCCAACCATCGCGGACCTTGCGAGTGTTTGAGAAGCCATGTCGCCAGGAGCTCCGTTAGCGCGGCCGCCACCGCCCAGAGAAAGACAGGGCGAGTGAAGCGGGAAGAGAATGTTCGATTGATGGTCATGAGTACGATACCTCTTTTGGTAAAGTAAAGCACGCTTTACATATTGTCAAGCACAATTTACCTCCGATAGGCACCCTCACAAATGACCTCATTCAAAGGGTCCACCCCCGAGGAAACGCGGGGATTCGGGCTTCGACATGAGCGTGAGGCGAATGTTTTACGAAACTCGTAATTCTCGCTACAATCTTTCCCATGCCGTCCGCAGTGTCCCCGTCGTTGGCTTGGGCTCATCCGCTGGTGCAGGAGTGGTTCACGGCGCGCTTCTCGACTCCGACTGAGCCGCAGGAACAGGGCTGGCCGCACATCCTCGCGGGACACACCACGCTGATCTCGGCTCCTACTGGATCGGGGAAGACACTTGCCGCTTTCTTAGCTTGCATTGACCGGCTGGTATGCAAGGCGCTTGCTGGCGAACTGCGCGATCGCACTGAAGTTCTTTACGTGTCTCCGCTCAAGGCGCTGGGCAACGACATCCAGAAGAATCTTGAAATCCCGCTGGGCGAAATTCTGCAGATGGCGGGCGATCGCGGCTTGCTCATGCCGGAGATCCGCACCGCCGTGCGCACGGGCGACACTTTGATGAAAGACCGGCGGCTTATGTTGAAGCGTCCGCCGCACATTCTGGTCACTACGCCAGAGTCGCTCTACATTCTGCTGACGGCGGAGAAAAGTCGCGCTATCTTGCGCGACGTCGAAACGGTGATTGTCGACGAAATTCACGCGGTCGCCGATGACAAGCGCGGCGTGCATCTTTCGCTTTCGCTGGAGCGGCTGGAAGCGCTAACTTATCGCCCGCCGGTGCGGATTGGGCTTTCGGCTACGCAGAAGCCGATTGAAGAAGTCGCGCATTTTCTTGCCGGAAATGGGCGGCCTGATCCCGTGATCGTCAACGTTGGCCACAAGCGCACGCTTGATCTTGGGGTCGAAGTTCCGTCTTCCGAACTGGGACCGGTTGCGTCGAACGAAATGTGGGACGAGATCTATGAGCGCATCGTGCAACTGGTGAATGCGCACCGCTCGACTCTCGTCTTCGTCAACACGCGGCGGCTGGCTGAGCGGATTGCTCACCAACTGGGCGAGCGACTGGGCGAGGACAATGTGGCCGCGCATCACGGGAGTTTGTCGCGCAAGCTGCGGCTGGAGGCGGAGCGCAAGCTGAAAGAAGGCCAGGTGAAGGTGCTGGTCGCGACCGCTTCGCTCGAACTTGGCATCGACGTGGGCACGGTCGACCTTGTATGCCACATCAGTTCGCCGCGTTCGATTGCGGTTGCTTTGCAGAGGGTGGGACGGTCGGGGCACTGGCGGGGAGCGGTTCCTAGGGGGCGATTTTTCGTCACTACGCGTGACGATCTGGCGGAATGCGCCGTGCTGGTGCGGGCGATTCGCCGGGGCGAACTTGATCGGTTGATTTTTCCCGAAGCTTCGCTCGATGTGCTGGCGCAACAGATTGTCGCTTGCTGCGCGGCTGCGGGCAGCGGCGCTCGGCGAGGGCAGGATGCCCCTTCGGCAAGCTCAGGGCAGGCTCTCGCGACAGCCGGCGAGGACGCCGGCGCTACGACGCCGAGCGTGAGCGATGACGGTTGGGATGAAGATGAGTTATTCGCGCTCGTGAAGCGCGCTTATCCTTACCGCAATCTCTCTCGCAAGACCTTCGAGGAAGTGCTGGTAATGCTTTCGGAAGGCATTGCCTCGCAACGTGGACGCTATGGCGCGTACCTGCATCACGACCGCATCAACCGCAAGCTGCGGGCGCGGCGCGGCGCACGGCTGGCCGCGATTACCAGCGGCGGCGCGATCCCTGACAATGCTTTGTTCACCGTGGTCGCCGAACCGGATGGTGGCGTGGTTGGCACCGTCGATGAAGATTTCGCCGTCGAAAGCATGGCGGGAGACGTCATGCTGCTCGGCAACACCTCGTGGCGCATTCGGCGAGTGGAAGCGAAAACCTCCCGCATGCTGGTCGAAGACGCGCACGGAACGCCGCCTAGCGTGCCGTTCTGGCGAGGGGAAGCTCCCGCGCGTACCGAGGAACTTTCGTTGCAATTGGGCGAGCTGCGCAAAGAGATTAGTGACCGGTTGCCGGGCGTGGTTCCGGTGGAAGGATGGCGCAATTTGCCCGTGGTTGCTGACGCCGCGAGTTGGCTGCGCGAAGAATGTGGGCTTGATCTGGCGGGCGCCGAGCAACTGATTCAATACACGCTCGAAGGGCGCGCCGTGCTGGGCGATGTGCCTACGCAGACGACAATTATCGCGGAAAGATTTTTCGACGAAGGCGGGGGGATGCAGTTGATTATCCACGCTCCCTTTGGCGGCCGCATCAACAAGGCCTGGGGACTGGCGTTGCGCAAGCGCTTCTGCCGCGGGTTTAATTTCGAACTGCAGGCGGCGGCGACTGACAACGGCTTGAACATCGCGCTTGCCGAGCAGCACAGCTTTCCGCTGGCCGATGTTTTTCACTTCCTGGCTTCTGAAACGATGCCGCCGATTTTGGAGCAGGCGGCGCTTGCTTCTCCGATTTTTGGAACGCGCTGGCGCTGGGATGCGACACGGGCGCTGGCGCTGCTGCGTTTTCAAGGCGGCAAGAAGGTGCCGCCGCAGATTCAACGCATGCGCTCTGACGATCTGCTGGCTTCGGTTTTCCCCGACGTCGCCGCGTGCTTCGAGAATATCGAAGGGGACATCAAGGTTCCAGATCATCCGCTGGTGCATGAGGTCATGAAAGACGTGCTTACCGAAGCGCTGGATATCGAGGGCCTCGGCGCAGTCTTGCGCGGCATCGAGCAGGGACGGATTCGTTGCCTGGCGGTCGATACTCCGGTGCCGTCGCAATTCTCGCACGAAATTCTTAATGCGAATCCATACGCTTATCTGGATGATGCGCCGCTCGAAGAGCGCCGGGCGCGGGCGGTCGAGATGCGGCGCGTGTTGCCGGCTTCGGTGCTGGAAGAAGTCGGTGCGCTCGATCCGGCGGCCATAGCGCAAGTGCAACAGGAGGCTTGGCCGGATGTGCGCGATGCCGACGAATTGCACGATGTGCTGCATACGCTGGTGTTGGTGCCTGCGGAAAAAGGGTGTCAGGTGTCAGGTGTCAGGTCTCAGGAAACCAACCCGCAGTCCACAGTCGGTTGGGCGGGATTCTTCGATCGATTGCAACGCGAAAATCGCGCCGTTTTGGCGGAAGCTGGCGGCAGGCAATATTGGGTCGCGGCCGAACGGATTGGATGGGTTCAGGCGATGCATGGCGTGGAGACGGGGCTTGCCCCGTCTCTCGCGGCAAATGAGAGCGGTGGAGACGCGAACGGAGACGCGGCAAGCCGCGTCTCTACGGCTAGCTATGAGGATTCGCTGCTCACGGCTGTGCAGGGATGGATGGCGCATCTGGGGCCGACTACCGCATCCGAAATCGGCGAGTTGCTTGGAGTGCCGGCGTCTGAGATCGAAAAGGCTCTGCTTCGTGTCGAGGCCAGTGGAGCGATTCTGCGCGGCAAGTTCCGTCCCGATCAGGGCCGAGTTTCGCTCGGGCCGGACGGGCGGGGACGCCCGTCTCTCCACGAACGTGACACTGAATGGTGCGAGCGGCGTCTTTTGGCTCGCATTCATCGGCTGACAGTTGCAACTTTACGCAAGCAAATTGCTCCAGTTACGGCCGCGCAGTTTATGAATTGGCTTTTGCGGTGGCAGCATGTTGCGCCGGGTACGCAGGTACGTGGAGAGCACGGGACGCTTGAGGTGATCCGCCAGTTGCAGGGATTCGAAATACCGGCGAGCTCGTGGGAACGGTTTGTGCTGGCCCGCAGAATTTCAGACTACGATCCGGCGCACCTCGATCAACTGTGCCTCGCCGGTGCGGTCGGATGGGGGAGGCTATCGCCGCATCCCGCGACTCTTGAGGCCACGGGCAACGATTTGTCGGGCCACGAGAACCGGCGGCGGGTCATCCCAACGCGAGTCGCGCCCATTGCATTTTTTGTGCGCGAGGATGCGGATTGGATGCGGGCTCACCATCCCGGAGCGGAGGATTCTGCCACTTCGTTCTTGAGTCCGGTGGCGCAGGCGGTGCTCGAACTTTTGAAACAGCGAGGGGCGCTTTTTTTTCCTGACATGGTGCGGGCAACGGGGCGGCTCAAGGCGGAAGTGGAAACCGGATTGTGGGAACTGGTCGCGGCTGGGCTCGTGACTGCTGACGGATTCGAAAACTTGCGCGCGCTGGTCACGCCGAAAAGCGCGTCGGGCAGCGGGCCCGGGAAAGTGCGCCGGCCGCGCCATGCGCCGGGACGCTGGTCTCTGCTGCACACCGAAGGAGCGGACCGCGAGCGCAGTGTTGAGTCGTGCTGCTGGATGCTGCTGCGGCGGTATGGCGTGGTGTTCCGAGATCTGCTGGTGCGGGAAACCAATCTGCCGCGATGGCGTGAGTTGCAGATCGGCTATCGCCGCCTCGAAGATCGCGGCGAAGTGCGCGGCGGGCGATTCGTGGATGGATTCCTGGGAGAGCAGTTCGCGCTTCCGGTTGCGGTCGAATCGTTGCGGGCTTACCGGAAGCTGCCGATGAAGAGTGGCGAACGGGTGGTGATTGCGGCGGCGGACCCGCTGAACCTGGTGGGGATCGTTGTTCCGGGCGAGCGCATTCCTGCGATTTCGGGGAGAAGCGTTACGTTTCGCGACGGGGTGTGGGACGCGGAAGACGCGCTGATGGCGGCGGGTTATTAGGGGGCCGATAGTGCAGTTTAGCCGCGCTGGCAGCGCCTGAAGGCGCTTTCAGGAGCGGCGCTTTCGGCATGCCTAACGGCATGCCCTGATACGAATCTCATCACGAAGTGAACGAAGTCATGGCAAATTTAGTTTCAGCAGAACTTGCGGATTCAAATACACTCCTTGCCAGCGCACGGCGAGATGCAAGTGCGGGCCGGTGGCGCGACCCGTGCCTCCGCTTCGTCCGATCTCCTGGCCTTTTTTTACGTTGTCCCCTTCTTTGACGGAAAATTTTGACAGATGCAGATAGAGGGTTAACAATCCCTGGCCGTGATCGATCACTACGCAATTGCCTTCAAAGAAGAGAGGCTGCGCGAGAATGACGCGTCCGCTATTTACGGCCGCGACCGGGGTTCCACTGGGGACGCGGAAATCGAGGCCCCGATGCGTACTTTGCACCGAACCGTTGAAGACGCGTTCGACTCCGAACACGTCGGAGATCGCGGCATTCACCGGCGACGCAAACGAACCCTTCCATTCGCGGTCGGGGCTGAGAGTTTTGAAGGCTTCGGCTTTGGTTGCCTTATCCTGTTCGATCTCTTGTTGGTCTTCGGGACTGGGCGCGGTGTAGCGCGGCGGAACCTTCAATACCGCCCGCGGATAGCGTTGGCGTTCCACTCGAATTTTCTTTTCGAATGAGATCGGCTCACCGGCCGAGGCTTCGGCGTGAAGTTGGAGGGGATAAATTCCCGGCTTGGTTTCTAGGCTAACTCCGGCTAGCGCGAACCATTGTTTGTGGGGCGCGTCGAATGTGAACTCGATCTCGTGGCCTAGCCAGTTGGCGGAAAGAGTGTGAACTGGCTTCAGGGTGGTGACGCGGAAAAGGAGCGGCGTTCCGTTGACTAGACGCGCGGGTTGGATGACGACCGTCCAATGGCTGGCAGTCGAGGGCAGCGCGGTTGCCGCTGACGAGTTCGCGGCTAGGGCAAATGCGAGCGCAAGGAATGCAACGGAATCGAAGTGGCGTTGGCGCATCGCGATTTTTTAGACCTTGGGATTCTCCCCAATCTGATCAGGCTAGCACTCTTCCTCGCGCCCCACGCACAATAAGGTAGTGGTGCAGTTTGAAAATTGCCGTCCCTCAGCGGCTAAAGCCGACACTGAAAAGACCTTGTTATCGCAGCGGTAAACCGCTGCGCCACCCAAAGGCAAGTACAAAATCGATTCAAACTGCACCACTACCTTTTCCCACCGTCCCTTCCCACGCTGGCATATAATGTGGCGATTTCGCAGGCTTGGTTCCGCTTGCATGGGAGGGCTATTGTCTCTGTCGCTTGCCACTCGCGAGGTGGGACGCGTCACCATTGTGCATTGCAATGGACGGATTGTTGCCGGGAGCGCGAGCGATTCTCTGCGCGAGCATGTGACCTGGTTGTTGCGCGACCGACGCTCCATCGTGCTGCACCTGGGCGAGGTTGGATTCATTGACAGCAGCGGACTCGGCACCATGGTTCGCGCCCTGACCACCACCCGCCAGGCGCGGGGCGATCTAAAGCTTTGCAACGTGCCGGAATTCGTACGCAAAGTTCTCGAGATGTCGCGGCTGACCACGGTGTTCGACGCGCACGAATCGGAGGAGAAGGCGATTGCCGCTTTTTACCGTCCGGGAGTGCGCGCCGAAGCGCCGGTTGCCACCGGGCGCAGTGTTCTGTGCCTCGACTCGAATGCCGACGTGCTGGCGTATTTGCGCGAACTGCTGCGGCGCGCTGGATACGACGTCCAGAGCAGCAGCCGGGTGGCCGACGCTCTGCTGCTGATGCGCGTCAGCCAATTTGAACTCCTGCTGGTGGGCTCCGAGATGAAAGCTTCTTCGCCGCCAGCCTTTCAGGAGGCTTGCGCCAAACTTCCGGTGATCGAATTGGGCAGCGAATTTTCCACTAGCCATGCCGGGGAAGCGGGGGCGCAATTGCTGGAAACGATTGCGGCCCGGCTACACCCGAAGACCTCTTGACGCGCGGCTGGACTGAACTGGTGCAGCACCACAGGCGAGTTGGCACGAGGCACGATCACGCATTATGAAAAAAGTGCTGCTTATCGAATTAATCGCTTTATTTGCATTTTCCGCAGCATCGACATGCGCTCAGTCCCAGCCATCGTCAACAAACTCTCTGCCCGCTGCCGCACCCAACCGTATGCAAGTGGACGTTCCTCCGTCGCTCGGCACGTTCCGCGACGACGCCTATGCGAACGATTATTTCGGCATTTACTATCCTCTCTCCCGCGATTGGGTGCGCGAAACAGACCTGGTGCGAAGTAAAATTGCCGCCGAGCGGAACCGCCGGGGCACCTATGTCTTACTCGCAGCGGTGCATATTCCGCAAACCCACGCCTCCTTGCGGGCTGACTCCTCGTTCAATGTTCTTGCGGTGAGCCGCCCTGGTGCCTCTCTTCAGGATTGCAAACAGTCTCTGGAAGCCATGGCCAGTGAACTGGAGTCGCAGAAAGAGGGGCAACAGAAAGGCGATCTGAGGCAATTCACCATCGCCGGTCACGACTTCTATCGGGGAGACTTTGAATATCGTCTGGGTACCAACCACGTTACTACGCTCTGCACGCCGGTCAAGGACTACCTCTTGCGCTGGAACATTGCCGGTTGGTCGAAGCAAGCGATTGAAATCGCAGTCTCGACGCTCAACTCGATGACACCCGCGCCGCCGCCGAACCTGCCGCTCGCGGCGGTGGACGCGGACCATCCTAAACGGGCACAAATCCCGGAGGGGATCTCCACTGGATTGCTGATCAAGAAGGTTCGACCGATCTATCCGCCAGAGGCGCTGAGTGCTCGCATTGAGGGTACCGTGCGACTGAGGGCCGTGATCAATAAGGCGGGGGACGTTGTGGACCTGGAAGTCATGGATGGTCCGCTTGAACTCGTGGTATCCGCCGTAGACGCCGTGCGGCAATGGAAATACCGCCCTTACCTGATGAACGGCGCTCCCGTGGACGTCCAAACGCAGGTAGTCGTTAACTACTCCATTCGATATTGAGGAAATCAGTTTTCACTGTCTTCTCCAAGCAAAATGTCGATCCAACATTGCGGTAATGGTGCGGTTTGAAAATTGCCGTCCCTCAGTGGCTAAAAAGAGTTTGCTGAAAAAATCGAATTCCGATGTCCGGCCCCTGAAGGGGCATCTAATTTCAAACGACTTGCGGTATCGCTAAAGCGACACCCTGATACGAAACTTAGTTCTTCAGCAGTCAAGCCGCAATGAAAATGCTTATGCTTACGGCACGGCTGAAGAGGCTTTGGGAAAAACTAGTTCCCAAGCAGAAAGCGTTACCGCAGCGGCTAAAGCCGCATTCAAAACCGTAAACGCGCGGGACAGTAGGCACGCTCCCGCCGCGTGTTGATCGCAGCAACGACAGGTTCGCTCAGCCGCTGAACAGGCTGCTGAAAAACTCAGTTGCACACCGCGGTCGCCCCTCAGCGGCTAAATGTGGTGTGTCAAGAGGTTGTTGACATCGAGTCCGGAACGGGTGATGGGTGGTTTCTGATTGAGAGCAGTGTGCGGTTGGTGCCAGTTGTACTGATGGATCCAGGGGGCGAGATAGCGCCGGTGTTCGGCGGAGTTCTGATAGAGACGGGCGTAAGCCCACTCGCGGATGGCGGTCTGGATGAAGCGTTCGGCCTTGCCGTTGGTGCGCGGAGTGTAGATGCGAGTGCGGATATGTCGGAGCTGAAGATC
>JBAWFQ010000035.1:0-18319 GCA_049592035.1 Terriglobales bacterium | reverse complement strand
CCGTATAACTGACCCCACCGCGAGGGTTGGTGGAGGAATGTCCGGGTCCGTTCGTTGGAGCTTCGCCGCTGGCCGATCCGAAACTGGGCAGCGTAATCGTGGTGGTTCCGCCCTCGACTGAAACGCCGGGCACGGCCGGCGCGCCGCTGGTGCCGCTGCCCGCGCCGCCGGGGCCGGGGTTCGGCGAGATTCCTCCACGCGCGTTCGGGTCGGAGCCGCGCCCTGTTCCTTGCCGGCCTGCGCCTGAACCTTCTCCTTGCAAGCCGCTGCCGGGGCCGTTGCCTTTGCCGATGCCTGCTCCACCGCCGCTGCCGCCCAAGCCACTTTTTGCTGTGCCGCTGGGAGACATAGCGAGCGCGCCGCCAGTCGAGTTCGGTACTCCAACTTGTTTTCCTGGTTGGCTGGACATAACCACGCCGCTGCCTGGCGCATTGCCTCCAGCGCTATTTGGCGGAGCTACCGACGAACCGAGATCGAGCGGACCGCCGGCGCCCGTGCCCTTGTTGCCGCGTCCGCTGCCAGAGAGAGCTTTGCCGCCGCCCAATCCCGGTGGAGGCGGCACGACCGTCGCATCGCCCAATAGCGCGCCCGCAGATTGACCGGAGCGGCCGCCGCTTCTTTGGGAACCATTCTTCTGCGAGCCAGTTCCATCGATGCTGGCTGGAGGCGGCACAACTTGCGTTCCCAGCGTGCCAGCGCCTGATCTCGCCAGCGAGCCTCCACCGGAAGCGCTCGGCGGCGGAGGCACGGGCTTGGCGCGCAGGTCGCCCGTGGCGGAGCTTCCCCAGCTGTTGAGATCGCGGCTGACTTGCGACGGCGGCGGCGCTACCACGGCGGGAGCGGGCAGCGTGAGCTTGGACGTTGAGGAGACGTCGCGCGGCGGCGCGGAAACCGGCGGCGCAATTGCGTCAACCGACTGCGACAACGGGATTCGGGAACTCGCTAAATCGCTCTGCGTGTTGCGTGGAGCCGGTGCGATCACGGTCGGTGCGAGCGGAGTCGCGGATCGCATCTTCATCTGGTCGCGCGTGACATTCGGAGCGGGCGGAACGATCGTTGGATTGGCGACGGCTGCGTTCAAGGTCGGCGATGTGCGGCTGGCGTGGGAAACTTCGGGCGCGGGCGCGACGACGTTGGCGGCCAGTCCCTTGGCCGCGCGATTTGCCGAGGCATTCAATTCCGGCGAAGGCGGCACCACGCTAGTTGCAGGCAAAATCGGCGCGACGAGCGACGAACGCAAGCCTTCGACGGGAGGCGGTCCGGGAAGCGGTTTGAAAGCGAGCAGATTGGCGACCGCTGCATCGGAATGCGGCAGATTTATTTTGGGAGCGTCCACCACTTTTTCGGCGGGCTTGTCGCCACGCGCTACGCGAATGGTCTGCGTGCGATGGTGAGCGTGCTGGCCGCCAGCGCGTCCGGTTTTGCCAGCTTGCGCCCCGCCACGGTCCTGCGTTTGCGGCAGTTCGTCGCCGGAGTAATAGATCACGTCCCATTGCGGACGAGTTGGCGGCAAGGGGATCTCAAGGCTCACAAAGCGTTCGGGAAGCGTGATGACGGCGATCAGCAGCAGGCATTCGAGCAGCCAGCTGACAAGCATGCCGCGATACGGGAACATGCCAACCGGCGCTTCTCCGGCCAGGCGCTTCGGAGGGCGGGTAAGCGCGGGGCGAAAAGCGGACTTGAACTCTTCCCATCGCGACGACCATTCCACGAGCAGGCGCGGCGGCTCGGGCCACTGCTCGTCTATCCGACCACCGTTTGTCGGGCGATCGTTTGGGGGACGATCGGGGACTTCGGGAATGGAGGCAACTTCTGGCATTTTCGAACGCGTTATTTTCCGGAGGAGTTCCTACTAGTGTAGTTTGCCAGAAGCGTTCTTGGATATTCGCGGTACTTCAGTGTTTTTTGTGTATTCGATTCTCTTTGCGGATGGAATCGGAGTTCCCGGAAATTTGGAAGGGATGACTGTCTTGCATCCCCCTCTGTATCGGTCTTTTGGAATCAAAGACTTAGGAGGAATTCCTTCCAGGTCTTTGAGGAATAAGGACTTGTTTGTAAAGTCTTTATTCGTCAACACTTTGTACGATTTGATCAGCAAGTAACTGACAAATTCGGGAGAGTCTGAGCGAGTGGATCAAAGCGAATGGATTAATTTGATTTGACGGCAGGGCGGACCGGCGGTTTTATCAGTAGGACACAATGAAGTTGCGCGCGGTGACGACCCACGGTTCGACTGTGATGAAAAATCCGACCGGCGAAATTGCAGCGAAAGCCACTTCTCGAAAAGCGCGAGAAGTGGCGCACCCGGACTTATGGTATGCCTGAAGGCATACCCTGATACGAATCGCACGTTGTCCTCATTAGTATCTAGGTTTCAGGCCGCCTCGGTGTGAATTGGACGTTCTTCAAAAGAGATGTCCACTTGGTCGCCGAGCGCGGTCAGGGACTCGCGGATGGTGCCCGTCGGAAGCTCCAGCACGGAAGCAGCGGCGATGCGCACCGCGGCCATGCGCCAGGGCTTCAGGTCTTCTTCCATGTGGATCACAATTCGTTCCCGGTCAAGGTACACGGCATCGATCGGGAAACGCATGGCGAAAGTGTGGATGCCGTGGGAAGGATTAATCCACAATCCCTGGCCACGCGAGAAACGCGACGAGTCGGTAGCCATGAGACCGCGAAAGCGCGACCAGTGGGTGCGCGCGATCACCAGATCGGTCGCAAGGTAAGTGGTGCGGGTGCGGTTAAAAGCGTATCCCTTCGGCCCGCGCGGGGACATGGAAACTCCTGGGCATTTGTAATTGGTGATTTGTAATTTGTAATTTGAAACCGGAGCGAGCGCGTGAGGTTTTCGATCACAAATTACAAATTACAAATTACCAATTGTCTTTACCGTTTTCCTCCGGCAACCGGCATGAATACATGCATCAACTGGATTACGGCCGGACCGACGGTGACGAAAATCAGGGAGGGCATAACAAACAGGACGAGGGGAATAATCATTTTGACGGTCGTCTTGGCGGCCTGTTCTTCGGCGCGCTGGCGGCGCTCGGTGCGCAGAGAATCGGAATGCACGCGCAAGGCCTGGGCCACGCTCGTTCCGAAGCGGTCGGTCTGAATCAGGGTTGCGACCAGCGAGCGAATGTCATCGACTCCGGTGCGCTCGGCCAGATTTCTTAGCGCTTCGACGCGCGGTTTGCCGGCGCGAGTTTCGAGGTCGAAGAGATGGAATTCGGTGCTCAGTTCGGGATGCGCTGTGCGCAGGTCTTCGCCCACGCGCATCATGGCCTGGTCGAGAGACAAGCCGGCTTCCACGCAGATGACAGTCAAATCCAATCCATCGGGAAGGCCGAGACGAATCCGGCGCTGCCGCTCCTGGAGTTTCTTTTTCAGCAGGAATCGCGGGATGAAAAAGCCGAACGCGGTCATGCCGACGAGCAACAGCGGCGAATTGAATCCGGTGAACGCAAAAGCCGAGACGAAGCCGATGGCAGCGAACAGAACGCGCAAACCACGGTAGATGGTGACGTGCTGGGCGTTGCGATATCCCGCCTGAATCAACCAGAGCCGCGTCTGCGAAACGTCGGTGGGCGAAAGCGGCAAGGCGCGGCTCAGCGGATCGAGAGCCTGCTGCATGCGTTCGCGGATGGCCGGTTTGGCTTCGGCTTTGGGCCGCTGCCAGCCGATTTCGCGCAGGCGCGATCCGAGCACCGACGACGGCATGACCGTGGCCGCGCCAAAGGCGAACACGATCACCACGATGGTGACGAAGACGATAATCGCAAGTATGAGCGCCTGCGGCATGATTAAACCTTGTTCATCAAACCTGTATCCTGATAATTCTACGAATGAAAAAATAGCCGATCGTCTGTAAGGTGATGCCGCCGACGATCAAGGCGTGTCCTAGCGGATCGGTGAACAGCGGTTGAATGAAGCCGCGGTTGATGGTCATCATAATGACCACAATGGTGGGCGGCAGCGCCATGAGCAGGACCATGGTGAGGCGTCCCTGCGCGGTGTGGACGCGCACCTGGCGCAGAATTTTGAAACGCTCGCGGATGACGTAGGAAAGGTTGTCGAGAATCTCGGCCAGATTGCCGCCGGTTTCGCGCTGCAACATCACGGCGGTCACGAAGAACTTGACGTCGACCAGCGGAATGCGGTCGGCCAGATTCAGCAGGGCATCGCGCACCGGGAGTCCGAATTTCTGCTCTTCGTAGAGCTGGCGAAATTCTCCGGCGACCGGTTCGGAGACTTCATTGGCAATCATTTCGAGGGCGGTGGTGAAGGCGTGTCCGGCGCGAACGGCGCGGGCGAGGGTGTCGATGGCCTCGGGAAACTTTTCTTCGAATTTGGCGAAGCGCTTGGTCCGCCGATGCGAGGCGTAAGCGTAGGGAACAAAAAATCCGAGCACGAGACCGGCCCATCCGAAGAGCAGTTGGCCGCCCACAATGTAAGCGACGAGGCCGAAAGCCACGGCCGAAACCGCGCACAGCATGAGGAAGTTTCCGGCGCGAACATCCACGCTGCCTTGGGCCAGCATTTTCTGCAAAACCGTGACTCGCTCCGAGCGGCGCAGCCAGGTATCGAAAGCGGGAATGCGGCTGAGCACTTCGTCGCGCAGAAGGGCGGCGTCGGGCAAGGATTGTTCAACCGGCTCCTTCACTGCGGACAGGCGATCGCGCAGAACACGGGCCTGAGCCTTGCGCTGATCAAACAAAGACATGCCGGCAAAGACGGCGAGACTAACCACGATGAATACGAGAATGGCGATAAGGAGCGGCGGCATCTTCTAAATCTCCATCCGGGACTCGAAGAGCGCGGGACTCAGGCGGCAACCGGCGGTAGCGAGACGCTCGGCGAAATGCGGTGGCTGGCCGGTGGAATGAAAGACGCCGCGCACCTTGCCGCTCTCGTCAATGCCGCTGCGATCAAAAACGAAAATGTCGCTCAGAGCAATCATGTCGCCTTCCATTCCCGTGACCTCGGAAACAGTGATGACTTTGCGCGAACCGTCGGAGAGGCGCGCCACCTGAACTACGGCGTGGACTGCGCTCGCGATCTGATGGCGAATGGCGCGCTCGGGAATATTCAGGTTGGCCATCGACACCATATTTTCAATACGAGCCAGGGCGTCGCGCGGGGAGTTGGCGTGGACGGTGGTGAGCGAGCCTTCGTGGCCGGTGTTCATGGCCTGCAACATGTCGAAAGCTTCTTCACCGCGCACCTCGCCGACCACAATGCGGTCGGGACGCATACGCAGGCTGTTGATGACGAGTTGGCGCATGCGGACCGCGCCCTTGCCTTCGATGTTGGGAGGGCGAGTCTCGAGACGGACAACGTGTTCCTGCTTGAGCTGCAATTCGGCCGCGTCTTCGATGGTTACGATGCGCTCGGAATTCGGAATGTATCCGGAGAGGACATTGAGAACGGTGGTTTTGCCGGCGCCGGTTCCTCCGGAAATGATCACATTCAGGCGGCCCTTGACCACGGCCGAAAGCAATTCCAGCATAGGCTCGGTGAGGGTCTTGTTGTCGAGCATGTTGCGCGCGGTGATGGGATCGCGGCCAAAGCGGCGAATCGAGAGGCACGCTCCATCGAGGGCCAGCGGCGGAATGATGGCGTTCACACGCGAGCCGTCCTGCAGACGCGCATCCACCATGGGCGAAGATTCATCGACGCGCCGTCCAATGCGCGACACGATGCGGTCGATGATCTGCATCAGGTGCTGGTTGTCTTTGAACGACAAGCCGGTAATTTCCAGTTTGCCTCCGCGTTCCACGTAGACGCGGTCGAAGCGGTTGACGAGAATGTCGGAAATGGTGGGATCTTTGAGCAGTGGTTCGAGTGGACCCAGACCGAAAATTTCGTCGAGGATCTCGCGCGACAGTTGCTCGCGCTCGGCGAAGCTGAGCGGAACCGCTTCGCTGTTCACCGAACTGCGAATGAGGATGAGAACTTCCTCGCGCGCCGAATCTCCCGTGGTCCGGCCGAGTTTTTCCAGGTCGAGGCGATCGAGAATCTTGCGATGCAGGTCCGCCTTAACCTGTTGGTACTCGCTGCGCTCGAAGGCTTGTAGATTGGCCATAATTTCGAAAACCGTCTTAGTTGCTGCGAGCTACGAGCTTCGAGCTACGAGCGACCAACAAACTGCTTGCTCGGAACTCGAAGCTCGTAGCTCGTAGCTTCATCATACCGTCTTAAACAACGACCACGCCGTGCGCTTCACATCCAAATCGTCCCTGGTCAAGTATTCCGCCAGTCCGGAAATGGAGCGGGAAATTTCCGTGGTTCCCTGCTGCATCAAGGGAATGCCGCGATCGATCGCGGACGAAACGGCGAAGTACTGATTGGGAATCCGCCAGAGCACGGGCGCTCCGATGGCAGCCTCGGTCTCCGCCTCATTGAAGCCCGCCACCTTGCGATAACGGTTCAACACCAGGCCAAAACGGTCGCGGGAGCCGCTCTCGCCGAGATACTGGGCGACTCTTCCCGCGCTCCACAGGGAAGCGACATCGGCGTGGGCAATGAGCAGAATCTTCTCCGAGAGGTTGCTGCACAGACGAGTGGCGCTGTCGAGCCGCGAAGAAGCGTCGACAACGATGTAGTGAAACAGACCGGCGATGGTGTCAAACAAGCGGGCAAAGTCGGAGGCCGCGGGTTCAATGGCCGTGGGAATTGCAGGGCCGGCCAACACCTGTAAGCCGCGATCGTGACGCGCCATGAAACTTTCGAGCAGGGACGCATCCAGACGGTGCAGATTCGCGATGGCGTCCGAGATCGTGAATGCCGGCTTGAGATTGAGATGCAAAGCGCAATGACCGAGCGGCGCCAGGTCGATCAGTGCCGTGCTGTGGTGAATCGACTGCAGTGCCAGAGCCAGATTCACAGCCACGGTGGTAGCGCCGCTGCCGCCTTTCGCATTCACCACCGTGAACACCTTTCCGCGGGAAGTTTCGCGTCCGGGCTTGCGGCGAGTCGCGGTCAAGCGGACGAAGGCTTCGAGCAGATCGGTGGTGTTGGTGGGGCGCTCGATGTATTCGCGCACTCCCGCCCGCATGGTGCTGACAATCAGCTGCGGTTGCGTCATGGGGCCGACCGCAAACACGGCGGCGTCGGGAAGTTCCTGGTGGAGCAGTTCGATAGCCCGCAGCGCCGGAGTGATGCCCTCCGCCGCGATATCCACGAGAACCACATCGGGCGCCAAGGCTTGAGTTTTGCGGATGACGGGGTCGTTGGCAGCCAGAGGCAAAGTAGCATGACTGCACACGGTGCGAGCCACGCTGGTGCCATCCACCAGAACCTGCAGCACCGCGCGCTGGTCATTGTCCGTGGCGAACACGGCTACTGACAATTCCGGCATGACTCGGTCCCCAATATCCTTTCCAAAACTACGGCTACCTCAGATCGGGTCATCTCTCCATCGGGTCATCGGGCCATCTAAAGTCAAAGGCTCCTGATTTTCGATCACCCGATCACCCGATCACCCGATTTTACTTACTGCCTGCGGGCTTTTTGCCATCAAACTTGCCCTTGTCCAGAATCGGCAGCGGCATCGCCGGGCCCTTCGGCGCCTCGACGGCGGGCGAAACCCTGTGCACCGTGCACAAGACCATCAATTCCGAATTGCTCTTCTGGGCGCTCTTGCTTTTGAAGAAATTGCCGAGGATCGGGATATCGCCCAGTCCCGGAATCTTGTTGGTAATATTGGTGACCCGGTTATCGAGCAAGCCGGCGATGACGAAGCTCTGGCCATCTTGCAGTTCGAATTCAGTCTCCGCCTTGCGCGTGCTGATGGCGGGTATGGTGGTTCCCGCCACCGTGACTGCGTCCGCGAAGTCCAGCGTACTCACCTCGGGAGCCACATGCAGGTGGATGGCGCCGTTCGGCTGAATCACGGGCGTGAACTTCAGGCGCACGCCAAATTCGCGAAATTGGATGGTGACGGTTGCGATTCCGCTGGCGTTTTGCTGCGCCACCGGAAAGGGAAATTCTCCGCCCGCCAGAAAACTGGCTTCCTTGCCATTGACCGCGATGAGGTTGGGCTCGGCCAGAATCTGCAATAGATTTTGCGTCTTCAGAGCTTCAATCACAGCACCCAGATGCACCGACGGGTTAAAGAAAAACAGGTTGAGCGCGTTCGTTACCGTTGCCGTGGTGGGAAATGGGCTAAGCGATCCCGTATCGGATATGTTACCCAGCCCGCTTACGCCGCCGAACTGGCCGGTGGTTATGCTCCCAGGGGTATTTCCAGCGCCGGTGGAGAACAGATTGATACCCAGTTGGGTCATCGCCGTGCGATCGACCTCGGCAAATTTGACTTCAAGCAGCACTTCCTGAGCTCCGACCGGGCCGAAGGTCAGCACGTTCACTACATTCCTGGAATAGGCCGAAGCCAGCGCGCCCGCATGCTTGGCGACATCTTCGGTGGTGACGTGACCGGAGAGAACGATCGCATTCCGCGAGGGCGTCACGCTGATCTCCTCGTTCGGGAACAGGCGATGCATTTCTTCGGAAGCTGCCGTGATGTCCACATCCACCCGAAGATCGAAGCTGCGCGAGCGCTCCAGTTCATCCCAGATGAGCAGCGAAACCTCGCCCGGCGAAAGTCCGTTGACCAGAACCTGCGTGGGTGTGACGACGAGCGCATCCGCTACCGATGGATCGGTGACCGAGACGCGCTTCAATCTTTCGGTCGTATTAATCAGCAGAGACTTCCCCACCATCACGCGCAGCGGAGCGGCGCCCGCGGTCACGCTCTGGCCAGACGTAGAGGTGGTCGCGGTGGAGGACGGTGCGGGGGGCGCGTTGTCCTGATTCTGAGAACCTTGATTCTGCGGGGCCTGATTCTGCGAATTTGGGTTTTGCGCGGAAGTTGGCGCCGCTGCCGGCGGGACAGGCGCAGTGCCGTCGGCAGCCACCGTGCGCGAGAACATCGTGGTCGCAACGAAAAGCAAAAGGGTTGCGACGAGCATAAGAGATTTAATCAATTCGGGCCTCTGCGAGGATGCACCAGCATACACATCAAGGAGACGAGCCTGCGCGAACTACTGCTGCGGTGTCGCATCAAACTTTTTTTCTTCCCGTTTGTTGCCACGGATCATTTCCACTTCGTAAGGTGTGGGCGGCGCAACTTTCGCTACTTCTTTGTGCACCCTGGGTTTGGACACCTTCACCTCGGGCGTTTCGCCCGGATAAAGTGAACTGGCCCGCGTCGCGCTAATGCCTCCCTGTTTTGTATCCAGGGGATTGCGCAAAGATAGCTGAATCCGGCCTTCCTGCGAAACCAGCGCCAGCCTCTGCGCGTCGTCGGGAGAAACCAGGAGCGTAATCACCGGGGCGACTGATGCCTCCCCGGAAGCCCGGTCCATGCTTTTGCCCACAGCGAGGACCAGAACATTTTCGAGGACAGTGCCGGTTTGAGTTCCGGAGCCTTGATTGCCGGTGGCCATCACATCCACGCGGGTGCCGGGTTGCACGAAGCCCGCCACCGAAACCACGTCGTTGACACGTACGGAGACGGCGCGCATTCCCGGCGGGATCATCGAGGGCAGGCCGGATCCCGCGTTTACCGCGGCCAGCTTGCCGGGAAGAATGAATTCGCCTTTGCTCATCGGCAGAATTGCACCGCGGCCCAGGATCTTCGCGGGTGTGGAGAACGCCCCGGGAGGGATAGCCGTCGCAGGAATCGTGATGGTGGTGACATCGCTGGCCGCCAATTTGGTGCCAACCTGAATGTCGTTGGCTGCGACCACGACCTGCGCTACATTCCCGGTGGTGGCTTTGCCCGCGGCGGTCTGCATCTGGGTATAGACCGCATAGCTGACGAGCAGGCCGATCACCAGCGCCAAGCCTCCGATCATCAACAACCGACTTCGATTCATTCCTCTCCTTCCGGAAAGCATCTCCGGACAGGTACCCTACCACGGCGGTATGCTCTCGCCGCGCGTGACCCGCTAGCTGTGGTCGTGATGCCTACTGGCTGCCGACTGAACTGGCGACCGACGAGAACACATTGTTCGCGTTGCTGCCAATCAGACGCACTGTGCCGATTACGATTACCAGAATTACGGCGAGCATCACGGCATATTCCGCGATGTCTTGCCCTTCTTCATTGCGCCACAAGAGCTTGCAGAAATCTTTCATTTTTAGACTCCTTCGAACTGTAGGCTCCAAGATTCCACCCGGAATCAACTGGGTAACTATTTTCTAGTATGCGCCATAGTTTCGCAGATTCCGGAGGGCTCTGGGAAACATTTTTTTCACTTTCTTGCCCTTTTGACGATGGGTTTGTCGAAATACCCTTGTTTTCGGGGGCAGACGGGGCCCGGAGCAGAATAATCGCCTTCGAGTCTCTAAATGCCTGATGCCATTTGGGGTCGAGAAGCAGGGCTTGGGCCACCGCGCAGGAAGGAGGCACGAGTAACGCGTCGACATTCCAATGATCGAGAACCTCTCGCCAGCCGGTTCGGAGTTCCATCACGGTGCGAATCGACTGGCGCAGCAAATCGTCGCCATAGAGGTCCGCGCGCCCGTCCACAAATACGCGATATTCAGGATAGAGTTTCCAGATCGCATAGCCTCCCCAGTCGTAGAAAACGAAGATGTTCCGCGGATAGTTGGCGGAACGCAGGAAGGCGACCGCTTTTTGAGGAAACTGCTGGGCCTCGCGGGCATCCTGGCTGTGGGCCAGACTGCTCCACCTCACCGCGGCAAACACCGCCATCAGAACGAGAACGGCGGAGTTGAAAAGTAGCCGGGACCGCAAAGAGATGGGTGCCCTACGTCTCGCGCTTTTCGCGACGCGGGCGCGATTGTCGGCTGCAGCGGGGAGAGCGGCGGCAATCACCGGCATCGCCAGCAAGACAAAAATTGGAACGTGGCGGGCAGCGTCCAAGGCGGCGAATGCGGTGACCAGCAAAGGTACCAGTACACGTCCCCTGGGCCGCGAGCGGAAACTCGCAAGTGCGGTCAGAAGCAGCAGCCATACGAGCAGGAGCGGGCGATAGAGACCTTCATGAAAATCCGGTGAGCGCCACTCGCCAATCAAAGACCGCATCCCGGACGAGAATAAAGTGTGGAACGGATACAGATAGAGATGAGCGCCGCTGGGGTTCAGAGGCACGAGCGCCAAACAAACCAGCAGAAGCAGCAGCACACGCCAAACGATAGGGCGCGCTTCTTGCCAGGGCGTGTTGCCGGTGGCCGTTTCCATAATCAGCCCGAGACCATAGGCCAACAATAAGGCCGGGCCGAGGGCGAACCCGCCGTGCAGATTCAGCCAAAGGAGAAAAAGAGGTGGTATCCAAAACAAGAGCCGGGGACGCTCTTCGCCACGTTCGATCAGCCAGAGCAGCAAGCTGGCCAGAGTAAAGGTGAACATCTGCGGCCGCGTGCCCCAGGAGGGAGCGGCAGCCAAGGCACCAAGCGCTGTTGCGGCGGCGGCCCAGCGGCGCTTTCCTCCGCCGGCAAGAACTCGGAAGTAGAGCAGCATGAAGCCAAGCGTCGTGACCATCGCTGCGAACACCATGAGCGCAGCCGGCCCACCTTGCTTCCAGAGTCCATAAAATGCGACCTCCGACAACCACTCATGCGACACCCAATGATGCCCGGCACGAGTGAAGGAAAAAGGATCGGAGTGAGGTATGTGGCCGGTTTCCACGATCCACTGCCCGGTGCGCAGATGCCACCAGAGATCGGGATCGGTGGCCGTGCGGGCGGTCATCGCGAGCAGACCAAGGAACAAAATGCCGGCGAACACCGCACGTGTCGTCGCGCGAGAAAATCTGGGAATAGGCATCAACCGGGATTATAGAGTCACCGGGTTAGAATCAGGGGTCGCGACAACTGGCTATGACTTTCGCCGCCCAAGCACAAAAGCGGAATTTCTTCATTGCCGCGTTCCTCTTCGCCATGGCTTGCTGTAACTTGTCGCCTTTGTCGTGGGTAGTGCCTCGTTTGAAGAAGGGCTATCAGGATTTCGCGATTTACTACGTAAGCGGGCGGCTTCTGAACGAAGGGCGAGCAGCGGTGCTTTATGACCTGGATGCGCAATACCAGGAGCAACTTACATTTAGCGACGTGCCCATCCGGCGGGGAGCGTTGCCTTTCAATCATCCGCCATTTGAGGCGGTGCTGTTTGCTCCGTTTGCTGTGCTGGCATTCTGGCCGGCATATCTTTTTTGGACCGCACTGAACGTGGCCATGCTGGTGGCGAGTGTGGCGCTGCTGAGGCGGTTTCCGCGGATTCGAGATGTTCATCCGGCGCTGCTGGGGCTGGGCGTGCTGGCCTTTTTTCCGCTAATGAATGGCCTGCTACAGGGACAGGACGCGATTCTGCTGATGTTCTTGGGTGTACTGGCATTGACCTGCATGGAGCGCAGCGCCGATGCGGCGGCGGGAGCATGCCTGGCTTTGGGTCTTTTTCGGCCGCATCTAGTTGTGCCCATCGTGCTTGTGCTTGCGTTCCGGCGCTGGCGTCTGCTGCTCGGCTTCACGGCGGTTGCGCTAGTTCTGGCGGGCGTCGGAGTGGCGGTCAAAGGATGGGGATGGCCGCTGGAGTACGTTCGCTTTGTTTTGCTCGTGGAACACGGCGGCTCGCTTGAGTCGGAAGTGGTTCCGAACATTCGAGGATTGGCCATGACGCTGGTGGGTCACTTGTCAAGAACGGGGGCGGGGCTGTTGATTGCGGCGTCTTCGCTGGCGGTCTTTGTGCTGGCGGTGCGGAGAATTCGCGGAGGGAACGATTCGGCGAGTTATAGTTTTTGCCTGGCCTGTGTCACAGGAATCTTGCTCAGCTTTCACGCGCTGTCGTATGACTTGACTCTGCTGCTGCCGCTCGTTCTGTTCGCACTGGCTGCTGCTGTAACCGATGATACTCAGGAAGACGGCAGAGAACGCCTGTTGCTCGTGTGCGTGTTGTTCCTTACGCCGCTCTATGTTTTCTTGGTCTGGGCTGTGAAACTATTCTTCTTCTTCAGCCTGGTTCTTCTCTGGCTGTTCACGTGGCTGCTTCGGATGCGCGCGCCTGCAGCGGAGCCCGCCTGAGCACGCGCGACTTACACGCTTTGCCTCGTGCTGGCCACAACCATCCTCCTTGTACCCAGCTAAGGCCCCTACAATCAGGTGCTTTTGATTCCGGCGTTGCTGGTGCTGGTTAAGGAGCGCCGGACGATTTGGCAGAGAAGTGTCATTCATCGCGCCTTGTTCGTGATCACGAGTTGTCTGATTTGTTGGCCGTGGATCTCGTCGATCGCGCTGGCGGGCCTTTCGTTCACTTTGCCGCCGGACACGGTCGAGCGAGGCTGGGCAATCCCCTTCTGGACAGTGCTCCAGATTCCCCTGGCGGTAGCTGCCCTGATGCTGCTCCATTCTTATCAGAGGACTTTTCCTGCACCGGCAAAGCCGGGCTCGTCGTAGAATGCTGTGGGGGCCCGTGCCGGGACTGGCGCTTTTACTGGCATAATGGCCGCGGGGGAATTCAGGGTACATGTCGGCTACTTCGCACTCGGGCATATCCAGCATCTTTCCCATCGCGATCTTTGTGCAGGGAAGCGACCAGCAAACGCTGTCGCTGAACCACACGCCTTACACCGTGGGCCGCAAGGTCGATCGCGACTTGGTGATCGCCGACCCGCGCGTATCGCGCGAGCACGCTTCCATCATTTCGGAAAACGGCGAGTTTTTTGTTGTCGACCTGGGCAGCAAACACGGAACCTTCGTCAATGGCGAAAAAGTTGACCGTCACAAACTGCAGCGCAACGACCGGCTGGAATTTGGCGCGCGCGACATTGCGTACCTGATCTTCCACCCGCTGCACACGACCTCGAACACGGCGCGCGAGTTCCTGAGCCAGATCTCGGGCATTCAGATCGCCCCGGAAGCGAGCGACCTCGAAAAACTTACGCTCTTCATGGAAGCGGCGCGCAAACTCAACACCATCGGCGTGCTCGACGAAATCCTGATGACGTTGATCGACGCCACGCTGAAATTGACTCGCGCCGAACGCGGATACATTTTTCTTCGCGATATCGACGGAACCCTGACCCTGGCCGCCGGACGCAACTCGCAGGGTGAGCCGCTGCTCGACGACAAGACGATTTCCCGTTCGGTGCTCGACGGCGCGTTGACTTCGAACTCCGAATACCTGGTCACCGACACCAGTCAGATGCTCGATGTGAAGGAGCGGCAAAGCATTGTCGCCTTCGATCTGCGCACCGTGATCTGCATGCCTCTGCGCAAGCCCTTGGTGCAAACCACGCGTGAACAGCAGCCCGCCGGCGGAGAAGTGATGGGCGCGCTCTACGTCGATTCGCGTTTTGCCTCGCGCGATATCACCAGCGTAAGCCACGACATTCTGCGCGCCATCGCGACAGAAGCCGCGCAACTGGTCGAGAACGCGCGCCTGGTGCAGGCCGAAGAGGCCGGACGCCGCTACCAGCAGGAGTTGTCGATCGCAGCCTCCATTCAGCAGCGGCTGTTGGCGGTGACTCTGCCTGAAGTTCCTTTTGCGCGGGTGAACGGGCGCAATATGTCTTGCAAAGAAATCGGCGGCGATTTCTTCGAGGCCGTGAACACGCCTCAGGGTCTCGCCGTGGTTCTCGCGGACGTCAGCGGCAAAGGAGTTTCGGCCGCGCTACTCGCTTCCATTCTCCAGGGCATGGTCTATTCGCAACTCATTTCCGGCATGCCGCTGGTGGAAATCGTCGACGCCGTCAATCGCTTCTTCACTTACAAACACATCGGTGAAAAATACGCGACCATGATCATCACGCGTCTGCGCAACGATGGAGATCTCGAATACGTGAACTGCGGACACGTTCCGCCGGTGTGGATCTGCGGCAATAATAAAGAAGTGCTAAGGCCAGCCCATGGCAATCTGCCGGTGGGTCTGCTGGCCGATGCGACATACTCCAGCGATCGCTGCCAGATGAGGCCCGGAGACCGCATGATCCTGGTGACCGATGGCGTCACAGAAGCCGAGAATGCCCGCGGAGACATGTTCGACAGCGAACGCCTTGAAAATGTGGCAGGGAAAAGCGCGTCGATGGAAGACGTTTTCACCGCAGTAGCCGATTTTTGCGGAGGCACACCGCTCAACGACGATTGCACGGTAGTAGAGCTCTCCTACACCGGCAGCTAGTTTTTGATCGCGTAGGGACGGGCGCCCTCGCCCGTCCAAGTCGAGCGCAGCTCGGCTTCTCCTCGGTCGCCGCCCGACCCTAGCCTTTTGCCTCCGGATGAATGTCAACCGTAGACCAGGTTTTGTCGGCCGCGTGACAAAGCTTCTCCAACCCGCAATCGGCGCACTTAGGACCGCGCGCCACGCAAAGCTTCCGCCCATGCCAGATTACTTCATGAGAAAAATCCGTCCAGCGCTCACGAGGAATGATCCGCATCAAATCCTCTTCAATTTTCTTCGGGTCTTCCTGCTTGGTCAGTTCGAGTCGCCGCGAAATCCGCGTGACGTGCGTATCCACGACGACGCCTTCATTCTTTTTGAACCACGTTCCCAGCACGACGTTCGCCGTCTTGCGCGCCACTCCCGGCAGGCTCAACAACTCCTCCATCGTTTGCGGCACATTCCCGCCGAAATCCGCGACAATCTTCCGGGCCGCGCCCACCACCGACTTCGCCTTGTTGCGGAAAAAACCGGTCGAGTAAATATCCGGTTGTAACTGTTCGGGATCGAGCGCCGCGAAATCCTGGACGGTCGGATACTTGGCAAAAAGCCCAGGTGTGACCATGTTCACGCGCACATCGGTCGACTGCGCGGAAAGAATCGTTGCCACCAGCAATTCCCAAGCGCTGCGGTGAGTGAGAGCGCAAGTTACTCCGGGATAAAGCTGGTCCAGCCCGGCAATAATCTGCCGCACCCGCTCCGGCGCCAAGGGATCGTAAGTAGAGACGCGGCTAGCCGCGTCTCCCGCCGCCGAAACAACTTTCTTGAGCGCGGCTTTTGGAGCGCTTGCGGGAGCCTTTGCGAGCGCAGCCGGGGCACGACCGGCGTTGGGCCGCGCGGGAGCGTTCTTCGCACGTGCGGCCTTCAATTGTGTAGCCGTCGTCCGGCGCGCACCTTCCTGTCGTCCGCTGCGACTCGGTTGACGCGGCACATTTCCGCGAGCCATCGGTTTCCTCCTGAGCGTGGTTCATGGTAACAAACGCGAAGAGTGCTGTCGCGATTTTGCATCAGTTAAGGTCCTTGGCAGGCTTTGCGCTAGTGGCTGTTGCCGAAACGCCGCACACAAAGTTATGAGCCTCATCACTGACATGACGCGCTCAGCCGTGTGGCATTAGTAGGTCCCGCCCTCAAAGGAGGAAAATTCGTGAAAAAGACCCTAACGCTTTTATGCTTTTTTGCACTCTGCAGTCTGACCCTGTTAGCCCAGACGCTCGAACCCGCTGTCACTTTGAAACCGATCTACAACAACCTCGGTAGTTCGAAGACTGATCGTTACGACGATACCCGAGGCTTGGCGGTCTTAGGACCAAACAGTTGCTGCGGAACCCAATCCGACGCAATGGCTTTTACCCCGAAGTCCAACTCCACCGTCTATCAGGTGCAGGTTGCTGTGGTGTATAACGGCGGAGCGAACCAAGTAAACCTCAGTCTCTATGAGGACTCTGGTGGCAATCCGGGAACGCTGCTGGCTGGCCCCGTCACCGTAACAAATCTGGGGCAGCAAGGAACCTGCTGTACGCTTGCGGTCGCAAACTTCACTCCAGTAGCGATTACTGGTGGAAGCCAGTACTGGGTGGTTGCGGATACGCCTCTCAGCGGTACGGGAAGCGACTTCAATGGTTCGTGGGAGTTTGCTATCCAGACCACTCCGCCGTACTCGGTCAACCTTGGGACTGGTTGGTCCTTTGTACCGAGCCTCTCTGAACTCGCCGGGAAGGTGCTCGGTACAATCCAGTAGGCACTCACGCGGATTTGATTTCTGCGGCCCCCAGAGTCCGCAGGCAAGCAAGCCTGCGGACTCTGGTGTCGATAGTTTTGCACACGGAGGAAGCGTTAGCAGCGCGCGGCGTCCAATTCCCATACTGTGAACCTAGAGTGACGATCAGTTGATGTAAGCAAGCGATACCGCTCAAACCCCCCGGCCTTGCAAACCGCAGGCCTATCCCACAAAAGTAACCGCGCTGCAATTGACGGCTTGGTCGCCCCGTGAGTACTCTGAGAACTAAGGACAAAACCAGTGGCCGTGAAGAGCATCAAACTCGGGCAAGTCTGGCGCCAGGACGCAACCGGCCAGGATCATCTTGTCACCAAGGTATACAGCGAAGTATTCACGCAATATGCCGTGCTGCGGCCCGCTGAGGTCACCGCTCCCGACGCTCCCGTGGTGAAGGTGAAGGTCGCAAAGTCGGCCGATGGCGTGACCTTGCCCGGCTTCAGCTTCACTCAGGAAGGGGCGTTCTGAAGGCGATCGGGTCATCTGACCATCGGGTCATCGGGTGATCTGAAGTCAAATGCGCGTGGGTCAGTTGTTGATTTTAGATGACCCGATGACCCGATGGCCCGATTACCCGATTCCAAATGACCGAGAAAATCCTAACCGTACTTTTCGTCTTCATTAATTCCCTCGTAGCCGCGACGGGATACCTGGGCATTACGCTGCTCATGGCGATTGAGTCGGCGTGCATTCCGCTGCCATCTGAACTGATCATGCCCTTCGCCGGATACCTCGTTTACACCGGCGCGATGAAGTTGGTCTGGGTGGCGACCGCCGGCGCCATCGGATGCAATCTGGGCTCGTTAGTAGCCTACGAAATCGGCTACTACGGCGGGCGCCCGCTGGTCGTGCGTTACGGGCGCTGGATTCTGATGGGTCATCGTGAACTCGACTGGGCCGACCGCTTTTTTCTCCGTTGGGGAGATATGGCCGTGTTCATCGCCCGCCTGTTGCCCGTGATTCGCACCTTTATCGCGCTGCCCGCCGGAGTCGCCCGCATGCCGCGCGGCAAATTCCACATCTATACCTTCCTGGGATCGTGGCCCTGGTGTTTCGCGCTGGCCTATTTCGGAATGAAACTCGGCGAAAACTGGCGCGCGCTGGGCAAGTATTTCCACAAATTCGACGCCGTGATTGGAGTATTTCTGGTGGCCGGCATCGTCTGGTTCCTCTGGTCGCACTGGCAGAACCGTTTAAGAGTGGCCGAGTAGAGTTTGTGTGGTGTCGGGGCTTTGCCCCGTCCAATCCGAGCGCAGATCGGCTCCGCTGCTACCCGGTGGTCACTTTCTCCCTCTTCCGCAAATGTGTAAGCTCACGCTAGGCCGGCATAGGCTCTAAGAGATGGGATTTCTAAGCTACTTACTATA
>JBAWFQ010000034.1:0-9406 GCA_049592035.1 Terriglobales bacterium | reverse complement strand
ACTCCCCCGGAATCTGTTCAATGACTTCAATTCGGGAGGGTTCGCAGTTTGGAAACTATCGCCCGCATACCCGGACTATATTGACGGGCGCTCCGTACCCTTCGGAGGCTCATTGCTGCTGCGCAACTCGAGTCTACTCGAGGAATCGCTGGATTCAGAGGCTTGGAGTAGTGAAGCCGACACCAGGGGAATTAACACCATACTTTTGTCTGTGGATTACGAGGCCGGAAACGCATTACGAAGCTTGGGCAGCTATTGCGATGCACAGCGGTGGCGGCCCGTTTTCCTCGATGCATTTGGAGCAGTGTTTCTGCGGGTCGCCCCGGAAACGACCGATCTCGTTCATCGCCTCCAAATCGATTGCAGAACCGTGCAGTTTGCGGATCCGCCGGTTGCCGCCTCGGGGGCCGAGCAATTTCGATATCTGTTAAATGCTGGAACTATCTTGGTCGTGCTGGATCGAAATGCCGAAGCGATGCAGCGCCTGGAAAAAGCAGAACGCATTTTTGCAGACAACGCGTTTTTGCATTATGCAAAAGGAATCGCTCTGGGGAATATGGGGTATGCGAAGGACTCTGAACAAGAGCTCGTGACTTCGGTAAAACTCGGCTCAACGGACGATGCGCCGGCCGCGCTTGCCCGAATTTATGACCAAGAGGGCCGCTATGCTGAGGAGGCAGAGGTTCTGAGAAGCGCGGCCGATCGATCTAACCGATCCCATTGGCTATATCTGATGCTCGGAAAGGTGGAACTTCGCCTTGGACACGCGGATCTCGCGCTCGCTGCGTTTCAGAATGCAGAGCGAGAAAGCCCGTTTCGCGGAGAAGCGTACGCACTCGGAGAGGAATTCCGGTCACAGATCGCGGCGGGAAAACAGCGCGCCATGCAGATTATGACGGGTAGGTGATTCTGCTGTCCCTTAGTTAAGGGAATACGCGCGCCCGCTCTTGCAGAGCAGCCTACTCCACAGTCAAGCTGGCAATCGTGATCTTCACCACCTGTGCGTTCGCCTTCCCCTGAATTTGAATCGTGTAAGCTACTGGATTCGTTCCCGACGAATTACCCCCTCCGCCACAGGCGAGCATGGCAAGCAGACAGACGATCACAAGCGCGAGACCCGCGAATCGGGCACGCCAGTTGCGCGGTCTTGCACCCAGAAGCAGGACTCCCGCCAGCGGAACGAAAACGAGGTAGAGTTGCGGCGCCAGTGACGGCCGGCCAGCCCTCCCTAGCGATGCAGAAGTGGACGGCACGCTCACGGAAAGCTTGATCGTTTGCGCGCTGGCTGTGGGAGTAACTGTTGCGGGGGAGAAAGTGCATGTTGCGCCCGACGGCAACGAACTTTGCAAACATCCGAGGCTGAGCGTCGGCCCCGGGCTACCTGTGATCGAGAATGAATAGTTTGCCGTCCCTCCTGGGGAAACGGTTTGGGCCGCTGGCTGGGTCACTAAGGGCGCTGCGATAACTGTGACTGACGCGGTGCCGATGGCGGTCGGGTCTGACTGTAAAACCGCCTCGACGATGACGGTCGGCGGCGATGGCACGGCGGCGGGAGCGGTGTAGTTGCCTGAAGTATCGATAGTTCCAAACATCGAGTTGCCGCCCGGCGATCCCTGGACATACCACGTCACTGCGGTGGTCACCGTCCCGTTGTCCGCGGCACTGAAGGGTTGCACGGCGGTCGCATAAACGTCGATGGGGGTCGGAGTCACGGTGATGATATCGGTCTGGCTTGGATTGGCTATCGTTGCCTGAGCCGTTCCCGTCGTGGTGTTATCAACTTGCGAAACGGCGGTGATCGTAACGGTGGCTGGAGAAGGGACTGCAGCCGGAGCTTGAAACAATCCTGTGGTCGAGATTGTTCCCACGGTTAAGTTGCCGCCCGCCGCTCCATTGACGAACCAGTTGACACTGGTATTGGGATTTCCGGTCACGGTCGCGGTGTATTGCTGTAGGGCATTGATCACCACCGTAGCAGTACTCGGCGCGACCGTTACCGTGAGCGGAGCGGGAGCCAGTTCGCGGATGCGCGAGTTATCTGTATCGGCAATAAACACCTTGCCGGTCAAAGTGCCGAACACGCCCGACGGGAAATCGAGTTCCGCGCTGGTTGCGGGTCCGCCGTCGCCGGAAAAGCCCGGCGTGGGGAATCCGCCAGTGGTGGCAGGGATTCCGGCTATGGTTTGAATAAGCCCGGTAGACGCTACGACTTCGCGAATCGCAGCGTTTTCGGAGTCTGCTATGAAAATGTCATTCGATTGGTCGATAAATACGCCGTAGGGACTATCCAGAAAAGCACTCGTGGCCGGGCCGCCGTCGCCGGAGAAACCGCCGATTGCGCCGATCGTGCCAGCGACAGTTTCGATTATCCCGGTCAATTCTGAGACTTCGCGGATGGCATTGTCGAAGGTATCTGCGATGAAGATATCGTCGTGCGTGTCGACTGCCACGCCGGCGGGAGAAGACAGATAGACAGTGTTCAGAGTGTTGGCAACATTGCCGTCGCCACAGGATGAAGGGTTCTGGCTCTCGCCGCAGTCGAGTAGGGGGGTCCCGGCGACGGTTAGGATCGTGTTAGCCGGGACTGAGATTGGACCGAAGGTGAGCGCTGAAGTGCCGGTATTGACGACGCGGATTACGTCGTTTGCATTGTCGGCGATGAAAATATTTCCGGAGATGTCGACAGCGACCGCATAGGGGTCGTCGAGTTCGGCGCTGAGGGGCGCAACGTTGTCGACAAAGCCTGCCGTGCCATTGCCGACAACGGTTTGGATGTTTCCGGTTGAAGCCACAACTTCGCGAATCACGTTGTTGGCAGAATCGGCGATGAAGATGTCGCCTTGGGAGTCGACAAATACCCCCTGGGGCGAATCGAGTTCTGCGCTGGTAGCAGGTCCAGTGTCGCCGGAGTAGCCGGCCACGCCATTGCCTGCCACAGTCGTGATGTCGCCGCTGCTCGCCAGTATTTCGCGAATCGCGGAATTACTTGTATCGGCGATGAAGACGTTACCGGAGAGATCGACAAAAACAGCTCCGGGATTGTTCAGCTCTGCATTCGTAGGCGAACCACCGTCGCCGGAATATGCCTGCGTGGCGTTTCCGGCATAGCGCTGGATATTTCCGCCGGTTACTTCACGGACTACGAAATCTTCGGTATCTGCAATGAAGATGTTGCCAGAATTAACTGTGACGCCGGTTGGGTAGTTGAGTTGGGCGCTCGTCGCAGCAGCTCCATCGCCGCAGCCAGTGGTTACATAGGTCTCGCAATCGGTGCCGAGCATACCAGCGACGGTCGAGATGGTGCCGGCAGGAACAACCTCGCGGATCGCGAAATTAGCGTAGTCCGCGATGAAAATGTTTTCCGAGCTATCCACGAAGACTCCGAAGGGCAGGCAGAGATATGCACTGAGCGCAGGGCCGCCGTCACCGGTTGTTTTGCACTCGGAACCTTCCTGGGAGTCGTATTGAAAGCCGGCGACGGTCTCGATGAAGCCAGCGGGGATTAAAACGCCGGCAACGGTCACCGATTGAGCGCCTGTATTGACCACGCGAACTACTGAGTTGAACGTGTCGGCGACGATGATGTTGCCCGAGCCATCGACAAAAACACCGCCGGGAAGGTCCAATTCTGCAGCGGTGGCCAGCACGCCGTCGATGTAGCCTGGTGTGGCGGGGGTGCCGGCCACGGTTTGAATGTTGCCGGTGCTGGCCGCTACTTCGCGGATGGTGGAATTGCCGAAATCAGCGATGAAGATGTTGCCTGAGCCATCCACAAACACGGAGTAAGGTAAGCACAAGTGCGCGCTGAGTGCCGGACCGCCGTCGCCTCCGGATTGGCATCCACTACCGCCGTTTGCATCGTAGTTAATACCGACGACGGTTTGGATGTTGCCGGTACTCGCCACCACTTCACGAATGACAGAATTTTCCGTGTCGGCAATGAAGACGTTGCCGTGACCGTCGACAAAGACGCCTTCCGGCTGATTAAGAGCGGCGCTGGTAGCCGGACCGCCGTCGCCGGAGTAGTCGCCGAAGGTGCCGTTCCCGGCTACCACGGTCACGGTGCCCGTCGAGGAAACCTCGATGATCTGATTCGCATAAAGGTAGGAGTTCGCAATGTAGGCATTGCCTGCGGAATCGAAGGCGATCCCCTCGGGAAATCCGATGCTGGCGCTGAGTGCAGGGAGATTATTGGGACCGCCGCCGGCGATGGAGCTGATCGAATACTGGCCGAGCGAGAACTGGGGCGCACACAGTACGACCGTAATGACGATGCAGATCGACGTAAGCCTTCTTGGGGATTGCATGATCAGTTCTCCTTTCCGCCGGAAATGCGATCCAGCCGAACTAGTTCGGTAGCTTTGCGGCCGCCGGGCTCCTCAACTGCCACGAGCAACTTGAGGCGTTTGGCGCGGTTCCACAACCTGTAGTCGGAGCGCGAAATGGTAAATTCCTGTGTAGTGCTTGCCGATGCGTCGCTGCGGAGCACGAGGGAGTACGTCTTTTTCTCTGCTTCGGTGGGATGAGATGAGCCCCAGAGCGTGATCCGCAGAATGTGGAGATCCCGTGGACCATGGTTGGCCAAGTGAAGTTGCAGGCGTACACGAGTTCGGGGACCGAGATCGGTCTGATGCACAACTTTGTATGAACCCGAAAGATGGGAAACTGCGCTGGCTTGGGCGAATCCGATTGTTAGAACAAGCAAACCAGCAAGGACAAGCAGGGGGGAGATTCGAGAGATCCTGGGATTCATAAGAAATCCATCCTTGAGTCTGGGGAATTCTATCACTGAGAGACCATCTGTTTTTCCAGAGTAGGGGCTGGGCGCGGGCTGGGCAGCCTCCGCCGTCACAGAAGTTCGTGATTGCCATCACATGGTGAATCGCCCTGCTATCATCCGCTGTTGCCGTGCAACGAGGAAGCAGACTGTTTGACGCTGGTTGCAAAGGGCATAGCGACGAGGACTGAGAGGACATCGGGATGGAAAAGCGTACCAAATTAACAATCCTGTTGGGCTCACTCCTCGTACTTGCGACTCTGCTGTTGTATGGCCGAGTCGCGCACCATGAATTCCTCGATTTCGATGACAGCCAGTACGTCACCAAGAACGTTCATGTTCGCACCGGTTTGAACCTCGCCAATGTAGTTTGGGCTTTTACCAGCTTTTACGCTGCGAACTGGCATCCGCTCACGTGGCTCTCGCACATGATCGATTGTCAACTATTTGGTCTGAATTCAGGGGATCACCATCTGGTCAATGTGGCGCTGCACGCAGCTAATGTTTTCTTGTTGTTCTGGCTGCTGCAAAGGGCCACCGGTGCGGTTTGGCGCAGTTTCTTCGTGGCCGCACTCTTCGCCGTGCACCCGCTGAACGTCGAAACGGTCGCCTGGGTCGCGGAAAGAAAAAGTCTGCTCAGCGCGCTTTTTTCATTACTGACGATTGCCGCCTATGGCTGGTACGTTCAACGGCCAGATTGGAAGAAGTACCTGGCGGTGGTCGGCGCTTTTTCGCTGGCGCTGATGTCCAAGCCGATGGCTGTGACCCTCCCGCTTGTCTTGCTGCTTTTCGACTACTGGCCTTTGGAGCGGTACGAGGACCTCCCATTTCGACGTAAGTGGTTGCGCTTGTCGCTGGAGAAACTGCCGCTGTTTTTGATGAGTGCGGCGAGTTCTGCGGTAACCGTGGCGGCGCAGCGTTCTGCGATCGTAGATACGTCAGCATTGCCGCTTTCTATACGCGTGGGGAATGCCATCGTGTCTTACGTCGCATACATTGGCAAGATGTTCTGGCCCGCTAGACTGGCCATCTTCTACCCTCACCCGCAACAGGCATTGGCCTGGTCCGACGTGATCGCAGCGGCAGTGATTCTGGTAGCGATCACTATGGCAGCGTTGTACTTTCACCGCGCCCGCTACTTTTTGGTGGGCTGGCTGTTTTTTATCGTGACGCTGGTTCCAGTGATCGGAATTGTTCAGGTTGGCCGACAGGCAATGGCCGACCATTACACTTATGTTCCGTGCATCGGCCTCTTTATCGTGATCACATGGGGCTTGGGCGGTCTCGTGGCTGCGACTGGCATCCCTCGCGTCGGAGCAACAGCGGCTGCACTGTGCGTGATCTCGGTACTTGCGGCTGCTACTACTCGTTACCTGTCGTACTGGCAGAACGGCGTGAAGTTGTTTACCCAGGCGAGCATCGTTGCCGGCCGCCCGGACCCGGCAATTGACGCCGCTCTTGGGGATTCGATGGTTGTCGACGGCCGTTACGATGAGGCGTATCAGCACTACGCACAGGCGTGCCTATTGCGTCCGGCCGACGATGTCTGTCGCTACAACATGGCGGAAATTCTGTTTCATCGGCATCAACTCCGAGACGCTCTGGAGCAATATCAGATCGCGCAAGGTCTCACCCGTAGCCGGGACATGGCGCTAACGTGCTTGATCAACTCCGGCGAAATACTTCTGGACCTCGGCGATTACGAGGCGGCGCAGACGAAATTCGCGGCAGCGTTGCAGATCGACCCCAATAACAGCGATGCATTGCGGCTGCGCGAACGGGCGTTCCGTCAAAAGAACGGCGAAAACCGCTAGTGTCGCCGGCAGCAAAAAGCAGGTCCTTCGCTCCGCTCAGGATGACAATTCGAATTTGAAGCGCCAAGAAATTTTCTGCCGCCCCTTATAATCAAAATTGTGACGCTCCCGCCAGACCCACCGGCTCAACTCAAGAGCATGCGTCGCTTTCTACAAATACGTGCCTTGCAGTGCGCCGTTCTCGCCGTGGTTCTCGCCTGGCCATCTGTAATGGAATCGACGCGGCTGGAGTCGCTAGACTATGCGAACTCGTGGCTGCAGGTTCAGGTTGGAAACTGGATCATCGCGCATCGCGCGGTGCCACACGTTGGCATTTTCTCGCAGTTTTCGAATTTGCCCTGGGCCGATCCGAATTGGGGGTTGCAGGTTGAGCTGGCGATTCTTTATCGCATAGTTGGAATGCGGGCACTACCGGTGGCAGTGATGGTGCTGCGCATCCTGTTCGCGCTGACGGTTTTTGTTCTTGCCGGAGGACGACGCCGCTTTTGGCGCGCGGTTGTGATCTCCGTTTGGGCACAAGCTGCATGGATGGGCTCTTCTTCTCTTTCTCTTGCGAACACCTTGTGCTCCGCGAGCTTGTTGGCTGCGGAGTTCTTCCTGCTGCTGCGAAGTCGCACTCCTGGCCGCCAGAAGCTCTTGTATTGGATACCGCTGCTGATCTGCGTTTGGGCGAACCTCGACTGGCATTTCGTCATTGGCCTGGCTGTGTTCTGCCTGTTTTGCGCGGCCAACGCGATTGAACCCTATTTACAGGAGCGAAACTGGCATTTTGACTCGCCTGACAGGGCGGCGCTGCCGGGCTCCCAGCTTGGCTTGACTGCCGCGGTTACCTTCATCGCGTCGTTGGTCTCGCCAAGCTCCTATCACTCGTATGTAACCGCATGGCAGAACCTGTTCGGTAATGCGCCGCTAGAGAGCTCGCTGATCATGAAATCCCTGACGTTTCGGGAGCCGCAGCATTACTTGCTGATGTTTCTCGCAATGTGGGCGTTTCTACTTCTGGGCAGGCAACATGCGAGAGATCTTTTTCTCGTAGTAGTTCTCGCTGCCGATGTCAGTTTAGGTTTTGCTCTTGGAACCGATAGTTGGATCGCTGTCGTCACGTCGATCGCGGTGATTGGGGAAATAGTTTGGCGCACGAACATCGAAGCAGAGCATGCTCCACAACTTTCGGGGACAGTTTTCAGGGCAGCTGTGGCGATGGCTGTAGTCATCTTGATTTTTGCGGCAATGCGAATTCCCTCCAGCCCGGAGTCGCTATTGAATCTGACCTCTAGGACCCTTCCCGTCCGAGCCTGCGATGCGATTCGGAAGAATCATCTTCCACAGCCCATTTACAACGAGATGGCGTGGGGCGGTTTTCTTGTCTGGTATCTACCTGAGTATCCAGTCGCCATTGACGATAGGTATGAACTGTATGGTGAAACAAAGACGAGGCGCTACTATGCGGTGACGCGAGGGCAGGCTCCGCCGTCATCCGATCCCACTTTAACGGCCGCTAATACGATCCTTGTTAGCACCGGCAACGGTATCATCAAAGGCGCCGACCTGTTTCCCAATTCCGAGGAGGTGTTCCGCAATACGTTCCCCGGCTTTCACGAGGTCTATCGCGACGAGCTTGCAGTCGTGCTGAGCAAACAGCAGTAGGTCAACATCGGGCTTGGATAATTCACGTATTTCGTGACGCGGTAGACAACGCAGCTTCAACGGCGAGCAAAGACAACGGCAATCTTGTCTTCATACATCAATTGAAATCGTGTATCGAATCGCAGGACGGTGGCCAAAGGATATTTCTTAGCGAGCAAGACGAACCCGGATTGAAGAAGGTACGGGTCGTTTTTGTAGACTAAAGCGCTTTGTGCTTCAAAGAAGATTCGATCGAGATCATCGCCGTACAAGTCGTTCCTGCCGTCGATTGCAACCGGGAACTGCGGCATATACCAGGTCAGAAATCCGCCCCAGTCCAGGTTGTTGTATAACGGGCCGGGCAGCGGATGCTGACGAAGATAGTTGACCGCATCCACGGGAAATTCCAAGCTCGCATTCCGGTCCAGGGAACGTTCATTGAAATCGGAATTTTGCGAAAGGAGAACGAGGAAGATTGCCAGCGTGGCCAGCAGAAGTCCACCTTCGGCGAGACTCTCTTGCCGATCGCGCTTAAAATCGGGGGCCGGAAAGTCCGCGATGAAGGCCGCTGCGGTAGTGGAGACGAACCAGCAATCCCTCAGCGTACGGAAAGCCAAGAAACTGGCCGCGATCATGAGGGCGAACTTGAATAGATCCAGCTTTTTTCGCCATGCGACCGCGCAGAATCCGGCGGCAGTCAACAAGAGTTGAACGAAATGATTGGGCAGCCGGAACGTGAGAGGTTGCAACTCAATAATGATCTGGTAGGAGTATTTCGCCTTCGAATACAGAAAAATGACCTGGTACAGGTGATAGGTGTAGGGACCGATCAATGTAGCCGCCACGCAGGCTCCAAAAATCAGAAGTAACGGCTTTACAGGCAGAGACGAGGGGTTGAACAATTCCGGGGCAAGCCTGGTTCTTTCTGCCCAGCGGGACGCGATTTGGCATCCGACGAACAGTCCTAACACGAAAAGACCGTAAACAAACTGAATGTGAATGTTCGCCCATACTAAAAAAATAATTGGGAGCCAGTACAAATTTTTGACGTGACCGCTGCGATTGGTTTCCAGTAACGCAGTCAGAAGAAGTATGTAAAGCATGATGGAGACGAAAATCGGCCGCGGCCCGAGCACGAAGAGGAAGGTGTAAAGCGAGCAGGCCGTGAGCAGCCAAGCTTCCCAAAAAC
>JBAWFQ010000033.1:0-3968 GCA_049592035.1 Terriglobales bacterium | reverse complement strand
CGTGGGAGTGCTGGTGGTTTATGCGGCAGGGACGTGGGCGGTGATCGCGGGGAGATCGGCGCAGGCGGAGCAACAGACCTGACGCGTCACAACTCTCAACACACGCCAGCATGTGGTTGTGGCTCAGTTTGGAAGTCAAGACGCAAACACCGGTGGCGCATATGGCAAAAAGCAGGTCCTTCGCTTCGCTCAGGATGAGAATTCTTTATTAGGACAATCAAACTGAGCCACTCCCCAGCAAGTTCATCGGTCATTGTTCGTCGGTCCTTGAAGCGGAGCGGCTTCGGCGTTAGTATTCAAAGTCGCCCTTATTACAATTGCTTCGAGGACTCATGCCGCAAAATTACGTTCCTGCCTTTATTTTTCTTGCCGTGGTCGGCATCGCGATTCCGGCAACGCTGATCGTAGCCTGGATCATCCGCACGCAAAGTCCCAACCGCGTCAAGTTGATGCCCTATGAGTGCGGCATCGATCCTTATGCCAGCGCTCGCGGACGCTACACGGTTCGCTTTTACATCATCGCGATTTTGTTCGTGGTGTTCGACGTGGAAACGATCTTTCTGTTTCCGTGGGCGGTAAAGTTCAAGGCTTTGGGGCGTTTCGGGCTGATCGAGATGCTGGTTTTCCTGGGCATCCTGATTGTCGTTTACATATGGATCTGGAAGAAGGGCGCGCTGGAATGGGTGTAGGTTCCTCGTTTCCAAATCCGGCTACGGAAGAGACTTTCACGGCGAGCCGCTGGACGCGGGGCAATCTGTGGTTCCCGACACGCATCGTGGTTGGCCCGCTGCGCGTGAGCCGGGTGAAGAGACGTCTGACGGGCAGCAACGAAGAAAGCATTTCGATTTTGCAGGTGGCGTCGGTGAAGATTTCGACGGGAATTATCTGGTCGGAAATTCTGATTGAGTCCACAGGAGGGACGGATCCGATCTCGAGTCACGGTCATCGCAAAGGCGACGCTTTGCGCATCCGCGATTTGATCGAAGGCTACCAGGCGGCGCGGCGCTAGCGCAGGCATCCGCGCAATGTGATGCCGGTCACAGACGGTGACGCTACCGGATGTTAAAAGTGTAGGTTTCCCAAACGACAGTGCGGCTTTGGTAAACGCTAGACCCTAGAATGGCCGAGGAAGTCAAAACGCCTGCTCCACCGCCGCCTCAGCCCCAGCCGGCCAACACCGGGCCGTCTGGGGGCCCGGAAGGTGAGAAGAAGCCGACGGCGGAAAAGCCCGCAGCGGCGTCCCCGGTCGCGCCGGCGAAACCCGCCGCTCCTGCCGCAAAACCCGCTGCTCCCGCCGCGAAGCCGGCTGCTCCCGCGAAGCCCGCCGGTCCCGTGCCGCTGCCGTGGACCTCGCCGCTGGTCGAAAAATACAAGAGCCAGTATGGCTCGGGCCTCGAGGCGCTGACTTATCTTGGACAAAATTACCTGAGCGTCGATCGCTCACTGATCCCCGACATCCTGCGAATGCTGCGCGACGACGAGCAGTTCGACTACTGCGTGGATATCACCGCAGTGCACTATCCCAAGCGCGAAAAGCCATTCGACGTGGTCTGGATTCTGTATTCTTTTGCGCGCAACGAACGAGTGCGCGTCAAGACGCAAATCGCCGACGGCGCTTCGATTCCGTCCAGCGTTCCCCTCTGGGCAACCGCCAACTGGCTGGAGCGCGAAGTGTATGACATGTTTGGCATCCAGTTCGACGGGCATCCCGATCTGAAGCGCATCCTTCTGCCCGACGGCTGGAAAGGCCATCCGCTGCGCAAGGACTACGGCATTCTGCAGCAAGACAAAGAGTGGGTGCAGATCAACCTGGGAATCGAGAGCGGACAATGAGCGAACCCAAGAACGACGCCATGGTCCGCTCGCTATCCAACCTCGACCTGGAAACTCCCGAGAAGCCGTATCTCGATTCGAACGAACTCATCATTAATATGGGGCCGCAACACCCGGCGACGCATGGCGTGCTGCGCGTGATTCTGAAACTCGACGGCGAGAAGGTTCTAGGCACGGAGTGCGTCATCGGATACCTGCACCGCGGCGTGGAAAAAATTGCCGAGAACCGCACCTACACGATGTTCAATCCCTACGTCGATCGGATGGACTATTGCGCCGCCGTGTCGAATGGGCTGGGCTACTGCGAGGCGGTCGAGAAATTGCTGAACGTCGAGGCGCCGCCGCGCGCGCAATACATTCGCGTGATCCTGACGGAACTGCAGCGCCTTGCCAGCCACCAGCTTTGGCTGGGCACGCATGCGCTCGATATTGGAGCCATGACGCCGCTCTTTTACACCTTCCGCGACCGCGAGGAGATCCTCAAGATTTTTGAGAAGTACTGCGGGGCGCGGCTGACGACGCACGCCTTCCGCATCGGCGGCTGCCAGTATGAGACTTACGCCGGCTTCGAAAAGGACGTCAAGAATTTTCTGACATTTTTTGCGCCCAAGATCGACGAATACGAAACGCTGCTGACGAGCAACCGCATCTGGCTGGAGCGCACGAAAAACGTTGGCGTGATTTCGGCGGCCGACGCTATCGCCCTGGGCGTGACCGGGCCGGTACTGCGCGCCAGCGGCGTGAAGTGGGATCTGCGCAAGGCTCAGCCCTACGCGAACTACTCGAAATTCGATTTTGAAATTCCGGTGGGCACCAATGGCGACACGTACGACCGGTACCTGGTGCGGATGGCGGAGATGCGGCAGTCGATGCGCATCATCGAGCAGGCGGTCGGCGGCATTCCGGAAGGGCCGATCATGGGCAAGGTGCCCAAGGTGATCAAGCCGCCGGTGGGTGAAATCTATCATTCCATCGAAGCGCCCAAGGGCGAGCTCGGATACTTCATCGTCAGCGACGGTTCGACGCAGCCTTACCGACTGCGAGTGCGTCCGCCATCGTTCGTCAATCTGCAGGCGCTTGACCTGATGGTGCGCGGCGCACTGGTGGCCGACGTGGTTGCCGTTATCGGCACATTTGACATCGTGCTCGGCGAGGTGGACCGCTGATGCCGAACTTCATCATGTCGTATCTCGGCAGCACGGTGACGCCCGGCCAGGCGGGAAGCCAGTTTTGGGCGCTGATCTACGTGCTCGTCATCTTCGCGGGAGTGGCGGTGGTGGTGCTCTGCATGAACTGGATCGAGCGCAAGGCGCTCGCCCACTTCCAGATTCGCCTCGGCCCCATGCGCGTCGGTCCGCACGGGCTGATGCAGCCATTCGCGGACGCGCTCAAGCTGATGCTCAAGGAAGACATTATTCCCGCCGAAGCCGACCAGTTCGTTTTCTGGGTCGCGCCGATGATCGGTCTGCTGGCGTCATTCACGGTCTATATCGTGATTCCTTTCGGGCCTTCGCAGGCAGTGACCGACATGAACATCGGCATCCTCTTTATGCTCGGAGTCTCGTCGCTGGGCGTGCTCGGGATTGTGGTCGCGGGATGGGCTTCGAACTCGCACTATCCGCTGATCGGCGCGCTGCGGTCGAGCGCGCAGATGGTGTCTTATGAAGTTGCCATGGGACTGGCCATCATCTCGGCAATCCTGATGACCAGCATGAACGCGAGCGGTACGGGCACGTTGAGCATGATCGAGATCGTTCGGGCTCAACAACAGCAGGGCATCTGGTTCATTTTCAAATTCTTTCCGCTTGGCTTCATCGCGTTCGCGATCTTCGCCATTGCCATGGTGGCCGAGACTAACCGTGCGCCTTTTGACCTGGCCGAAGCGGAATCGGAACTTACGGCCGGATTTCACACCGAATACAGCGGGCTGCGATGGTCGCTGTTCATGCTGGCGGAATATGCGGCCATGATTGCGGTCTCTTCGATCGCGGTTACGCTTTGGCTGGGTGGATGGATGCGTCCGTTTCCCAACCTGCTGCACGCGCCGGCTTGGGACTTCATCTTCTCCTTGTTTCCGGGACTTACATTTGGCGGATTGGCGTTGATTGCATTTATCGGGGCGGCGCGGATGCCGT
>JBAWFQ010000032.1:0-14909 GCA_049592035.1 Terriglobales bacterium | reverse complement strand
GCTTCAGAAGATCCTCGTCGCGCAGGAGTTCGACTTCGGAATTCAGTTCTTCCTCGGTAATGTCGGGCCGCGTGAAATCCATGGGACTGGCAGGCTGGGAAGAAACGACGGGATCATAGCGGCCGCGGCGCAGCAAAACCATGAAGTGCGATTCATAGCGCGCCGAGAAGACCACGAACAGCATCGTGGCCAACAACAGGAAAGTAAAACAGGTTGCCACCAGCCGGGGACGCCGGAACAGCGTGGCCGCAAGTTCGCGGGGAGTAGGGGAAACCGTGGTGCGCGAGTTGGGCATCAGTTCGGTGGACATGGGTCATACAGCGATCGGTCAGACCCGGCGAGATCTTAGGGAATCGGCCAGATTTCGAAGACACAAAGTGAAACGCTGCTACTCCTTCTCTCTCTGCTAAAACTGCAGTGGGTTCATATACCAGCTCAGGGCGTTGGTGGGAACATACTTGCGGATCTTTGAAATCCTGCTCTGCGGCACAAAGATAAAATCGCCGGCCCTCAAGTGAAGGTCTTCGTGAAGATCGCGAGAATTCAGCATCTTCTTAAGGTCGATCACATGCGATTCGGCGGTGGATGAGGAAATGCGTCGAAACACAACTACCTGCGAATGGCGAGCCTGCTGCGTGAAGCCACCCGCGATCGCCACCGCTTCATTGACGGTCACGTCCCCTCTCAACTCATACTTTCCTGGCCGGGCCACCTCGCCCGAAGCGAGGAAGTAAGGTTTGTCAAAGTCCTTTAGGGTCACCGTCACTTCTGGGTCGTGGAGAAAGCCGCGGTAAGCGTTGGCCACCGCCTGCTGCATCTGGAGAAGCGTCAGTCCCTCCACGAACAGCGTGCCCGCACCTTTCAGGGCGACGAATCCATCAGGTTGCACGGTCAAGGTCTGATTAAAGTCGGGGGAAAAAGTGAAATTTACATCTACGGTGTCCGATTCCGTTAACCGATAAAGCGGGTGGCGTTCCCCTCCGAATGCAGGATCTCCCTTGCCACCCGCTTTTCCGGGTTGTGTGACCGCTCCGTTGCCGGAAACTCTCGTGTCGGACCGGTCCTGGCTCTGCGAGCTCTCCGCCGCCGCGATCTTGCCGGTGGGCGAAGCAGTGAATCCAGGGGCCGAAGCAGGCGACGGCACAGTTTCCCGCGCGGAGACGACCAAGGCTAGCTGCAAGATGAGCATGCCCGCAGCTCCAACAACTACGCGTCTAGTAAATACATTCATCTCCATACTCTCGCCACTGCTCAGAGCGGCGAACTAAAAGCAGCTCGGACGTTTGAGCTGTTGGCAAGAAGCTATCGCCCTCTGCGCAACGCAACAAGACTTGGAAAGTACTGTCCACCGCCGTACCCGGCACCATCTAGCCAGAAGAAAAGTGATGAGACCTTCAGATGAGCCGCTAGGCTTCGGCTTTCGCTTCCGGACGGAGTTCGCATAGTAGGGCCCTGTTGCGAAAGTTGTGCACGTTGGTAGCCCCTCGAAGGTGGACATCCGTGTCCGATTCATCACAAATGGAGTGTGACGGGGCCTACATCCGGTCCGTGCGCTTTAGGGCATGATGGCACTGTGAAAAACATGCGCATCACTAAGCAGGTCGCGGATAGCCCGGTCATCGAAACTGAAACCGTGCAGGTTCTGATCGCCGATTCGGGCCCCATTCAGTCTCAACTCTTGGCCCGGGCCCTCAAGGGCCGCCGGGACTTTCAGGTTTCCGCAGTCGCCCTGGAGACGCCGGCTCTCGACGATTTCCTGCAATCCAATCACGCCGATGTCGTCTTGATTGCGGGGAACCACTTGCCGGATCTGAGCCTGCTGCGCTGGTTGCGCGTTTCCTATCCAAAAATCGCCCCCGTGCTGCTGGCGGAGAACGATGACCGCGAACTGGTGGTGAGTGCCTTGCGCGCGGGGGCGAAGGGCATTTTTCTGTTTGCTGAAACTCCTTTCTCCATGCTCTGCAAGTGCATCCAGTGCGTTTCCCGGGGAGAAGTTTGGATCAACAATCAGCAAATGAACTACGTGCTCGACGCGCTCTCCGAGGTCCCCACCCTGCGCGTCGTCAACTCCAAGGGAAGATTGTTGTTGACGCCTCGCGAGGAACAGGTCGTCGCCCTCGTCGCCGACGGCTTGACCAACCGCGGAGTCGCCGGTGAACTCGGTCTCAGCGAACACACCATCAAAAAATATTTGCTGCGCATCTTCGATAAGGTGGGGATTTCAAGCCGCGTGGAACTGGTTCTCTACGCCATGTCGCACGGCGAAAATCGGCCCGCGGAATGGATGCCCAGCGGCCACGCCTGAGCACGAAAACCACTGCCTCCGGATACAATGTCAGCATGAATGATGGCGAGGAGAGAACTCGGTGACAAGTCCCGAGTCCCCGTCCCAATCTCCGACCCAGTCTCCGACCGGATCTCCCGCCAACGTCGAGCGCCGCTGGACCGTCATTGCCTCCGGCCTGCTCCTTCTGGCCCTGGCCCTGGTCGTCATCTATACCGGTCCGGCTGCCTTCCTGAGTCCCGTTGCTCTGGTTACGGTGGCCGCCATCGGCCTGGCTGCACTCTTGCTCCAGGTGCGCTTTCGCCGTGAGCTTCCAAGTATCCGTCCGCCCCTCTGGCTGAACGTCCTCGGCATTCTCTGCGCCATGCTTTCGCTGTTCGCGGATAACCTCCGCATGACGCGCCGCGCCCTCGATATGGTGGCGTTCGCCGCCGTGCTCTGTTTCGGAATCAGCGGATCGCTAATCCTGCGTGCCCTAAGGCGAGTGCGAACCCCGCGCCCGACCGAGGCGGAGTAGACCCAACCAACCGGCAGGCTGACTTTTCCCGCTATATAATCGTTCGAGCGGTATGACGGCTAAGAAGAAATCCGTCCCAAGGAAATCAAAGCCCTATTGCTTTGTTTCTTACTCTAGTAGAGAGCCCCATGTTCCGACCCTGTTTCCGTGTTTGTGGATCGCGTTGTCGCCAAGTTTTGATTTGCGGCTAACGCCCTCCGCGCTTGAGAGTGGGGCAGACCAGCGTTCGCAGATTATCGACCTGATCGAAGGATGCTCGTTTGCAGTTGTAGTGCTGGACGGTCTCCGTCCAAATGTAACCTATGAATATGGTCTGCTGGAAGCCTACGGGAAGCCGATAATTCTGTTGAAGGAGCAGAGTGCTACTGTGGACATTAAGAGCCTTGTGGGTGAGAGCGTGAATCTGGCGGTTACATCGCCAGCTCTAAGCATCGATAGTCACTTCTCGGACATCAAGGGCGTGAACTACGCGCTATGGAACCGACTCGACCCCGCAAATACGGTTAAAACTATCTGGCAGGAATACAAGAAGAAGAAATCCAAGATCAAAGATTACGTAGAAGTCAAAGAGCAAGGGCTATGGGTTACGTAAAAGTGAACAGGACATTCGTCTACGGAGATTTCCTTCTTTCAAAGAAGCGGCTCGTCGCGCCGATAATGCAGCCGTTTGCAATCGAGATCCTTCGAGAGTTCTCGACGACCGAACTCATTGGTAAGCTCTATCTTCGTTCGGGAGGCTCTTGGGTGGCAGCAACGCGCGATGCACTGGCGAATTTTGAATGGTACAAGCTATACCGCATGAAAGCGCCGCCGAGGTTCATTTCCTTTGCCATGGAGGGTTCTGGAATCTGGCACGTGCAGAACATTCGAGACGAAAGCGACGACTCGGGACCTTATATCGCTGTTGCGCTGAAATTTGGCGACCTGCCAGAATAAGGCGGACACACAAACCCGGCTCCTACTGCCATCCACTACAATGCCCCCATGCGCGTCACGCTATTCGGAGCCTCGGGCCTGCTCGGCCACGATTTGGTTCAGCAGCTGAGCAGTGAGCAATTAACCGCGCTATCTTCGAAAGACGCCGACCTGCGCGACCGCACACGCATTCGCGACGTGATTCGCGATTCTCGTCCCGACTGGATTCTTCTCTCCGCCGCCTACACCGATGTCGATGGCTGCGAGTCCAACCGCGAGCTGGCTTTCGCGGTCAATTGCGAGGGCGCCATCAATGTTGCGGAAGCTGCCCGCGAAGTCGAATCGCGCTTGCTGTTCCTGAGCACCGACTACGTTTTCGACGGCGCCAAACGCTCGCCCTACCAGCCCAGCGACCCGAGAAATCCAACGAGTGTTTATGGACAGAGCAAAGCCCGTGCCGAAGAGCGGTTGCTCGAGATCCTGCCTGAAGTGTGCATAGCCCGTACCTCATGGCTGTTCGGCCACGGAGGCAAGTGCTTTCCCGCAACCATTCTGAAGCTGGCCTCGACCCGTTCCGAGATTTCCGTGGTAAACGATCAGCGTGGCAGCCCCACTTTCACGCGCGATCTAGCCTCCGCCCTGGTCGAACTCTGCCGCGCGAAGGCTAGCGGCATCGTGCATGTCACCAACTCGGGCAACTGTACCTGGCACGAGTTCGCCACCGAAATCGTAAGCGCATCCGGCCTCGCGGCCACGGTCAAACCGGTGACCACCGCCGAGTTCCCGCGTCCAGCAAGGCGTCCCGCCTACTCGGTTCTGTCGCCCGACAGCCTGCACGCCTATAACATCCACCTGCCTGATTGGAAGGATGCCCTGCGCCGTTACCTCGATTCTGCCGTTCCCGTCGTCACGTAGAGAACTGTCCCGCTGAAGAATCTCTTCCCTAGCTTGCGAAACTGCGAACGAAGCGTACAATTGGCCCCGTTTTCAAGCCCAAGCAGAAAATCCGTGCAATCTGTGTGACCAAGGAGGTCAACTATGAAAAGAATCGCCGGGGCGATGCTCGCCCTCGCTGTTGTTCTGCCTGCTGGAATATCCGGAATCGCTGTTGCCCAAGACAAGCCCATGGGGCACATGCCACCCAAAGTGCTGGTCGTCACGCGCGAGTACACCAAGCCGGGCAAGTCAGGGAAGGCACATGAAAAGACCGAGAGCTTGTTTGTTGACGCCATGAAGAAGGCGAACTGGCCAACCCACTATCTCGCCATGGAATCGCTTTCAGGTCAGGCGCGCACCCTCTTTTTTACCGGCTACGATTCCTTCGAAGCGTGGGAAAAAGATACGAAAGCCACCGTAAAGAACACCACCCTGTCGGCGGCACTTGACCACGCCTGGGCAACCGACGGTGAACTCTTGAGCGAGACCGACAACTCCGCATTGGCATTCCGCGAGGAATACAGCCTTCATCCCGAGGTCGACGTAGCCCACACGCGCTATTTCGAAATCTCGCGCTTCCAGGTCAAGCAGGGGCATGAGAAGGATTGGGACGATCTCGTGAAGCTGGTAATCGCCGGATACAAGAAACTTCCCGACGCTCACTGGGCGACCTATTACGCAGTCTATGGATTTCCCGACACCACCTACATCATCTTCAACCCGATGAAGTCGGCCTCGGAGATTGATAGAAACTTCGCCCAGGGCAAGGACTTCGAAGCCGCCATGGGTGAAGACGGCATGAAGAAGCTTGCGGAGTTGACGGCCGCAACCATTGAGTCGAGCCAGACCCAGCTCTTCGCGGTTAATCCGCACATGAGCTATCCGGCGGACGAGTGGGTAAAGGGAGATCCTGAATTCTGGAAGGCTAAAGCAGCGGCTCCCATGGCCAAGAAACCAGCGGAGAAGCCGGCTGAGAATCATTAAAGCCAGTTGCCGGAGAATTCGAATCGCGGGTACCCTATCCTAACGTCGCGTTTTTTGCGACGTTAGGGTGGAATTCCACGGTACCGTCCCGCTTAGGATTGAAAGGCGAAATAAATCCGATGGAGCCGATGGAGCGCCGGGCGTCCCCGCCCGGCATTTTGAAACCGGTTCACATCCCGTGCCCTGTCCAATCCCCGCTGCCGTGGTTTATCCTTACCTCTCTTCGGGGGTTATTGTGACAACGCGCTTCTTTGCAATTGGGACTCGGTTTTGGCTTCTGCTCGCCGCACTTTGCATTTCGCTTTTTCCCTTCGCACTTTCCGCCCAGCAATACGACCCGGCCATGTACCAGGAACTCCGCTGGCGCATGATCGGCCCGTTTCGCGGCGGACGCACCGTGGCGATCTCCGGCGTTCCCGGCCAGCCCAACGTCTTCTACATGGCGCCGAATAACGGAGGAGTCTGGAAAACGACAGACTTCGGCCACACCTGGAATCCGATCTTCGACAATCAACCCAGCGACGCCCAGGCATCGGGATCAATTGGAGCCTTGGCAGTCGCCCCGTCGAATCCGAACACGATTTACGTTGGCAGCGGAGAAGGCCTGCGCCGTCCAGATCTCTCCGTAGGCAACGGCATCTACAAATCAACCGACGCCGGCCGCACCTGGCAGCATCTGGGTCAACGTGATGGCGCTCTGCGCGATGCGCAGCAGGTCTCCTCCATCATTGTCGATCCCAAAGATGCCAATCGCCTCTTCGTCGCCGCTCAAGGACATCCCTATGGGCCCAATGCTGAACGCGGAATCTTCCGCTCGCTCGACGGCGGTCAGACCTTCCAAAAAGTTCTCTACAAAGACGAAAACGTCGGCGGCATGGATCTCGTTTTCGATCCCCGCAACTCGCATATCATCTTCGCCAGCATGTGGGCCTCGCGCCGTCCGCCGTGGACGACCGGCGGCGGCTACAACGGCCATGGCAGCGGCCTCTACAAATCCACCGACGGCGGCGACACCTGGCGGCAACTCACCAAAGGATTGCCCGGTGAAGTCGAAGGCATTGGCCGCATCGGTCCCGCCGTTTCCCCAAGCGATCCCGACCGTATGTATGCGTGGGTGAATGCCAAGAAAAACAGCGGCATCTACCGCTCCGACGACGCTGGCGAAAGCTGGCAGCAAGTGAATGACGAAGATCGCATCTGGGGACGCGGCGACGATTTCGGCTGCGTGCGCGTCGATCCGCGCAACAAAGACGTGATCTATGTAGCGAATACGTCGACCTACCGCTCGACCGACGCGGGCAAGAACTTCACCGCCATCAAAGGCGCTCCCGGAGGCGACGACTACCACACCATCTGGATTAATCCCGAGATCCCCGACATCATCGCCCTGGCCGTCGATCAGGGCGCAACCATCAGCGTGAATGGTGGCCAAACCTGGAGTTCCTGGTACAACCAGCCGACGGCGCAGTTCTATCACGTCATCACCGACGATCAATTTCCTTACTGGGTCTACGGCGGACAGCAGGAGAGCGGTTCCGTCGGCACCGCCAGCCGCAGCGACTTCGGCGAAATCACGTTCCGCGACTGGACCACTTTAGGCGTGGAAGAATACGGCTACGTTGCGCCCGATCCTCTCCATCCCAATCTGATTTACGGCGGTAAGGTTACGGTGTTCGACCGCGACACCGGACAAACGCGCGATGTTTCGCCGGTGGTTCTGCGCACCGGAGAGTACCGCTTCAATCGCACCGCGCCCCTGATCTTCTCGCCAGCCGATCCACACGTGTTGTATCTCGGATCGAACGTGCTGTTTGCCACGCGCGACGGCGGCAACAGTTGGCAAGTCATCAGCCCTGATTTAACCCGAGAAGATCCGGGCCCTCCAGCGACCCTCGGTCCATTTATCGAGGCCGATCCGGCGAAGGGCAAACATCGCGGCGTGATCTATTCGATCGCTCCGTCGCCGAAAGATGCCAACCTGATCTGGGCCGGAACCGACGATGGCGTGATCCAGGTAACTCGCGACGGTGGCAAGACCTGGCAAAACGTTACGCCTCCAGAGCTGACTCCCTGGAGCAAGCTGGCGCAGATGGACGCGTCACATTTCGACACTGCAACCGTCTATGCCGCGGTGAACCGCTTCCGCCTCGACGACTTGCATCCTTATATCTACCGCACGCACGACGGCGGCAAGAATTGGCAGAAAATCGTAAGCGGATTGCCCGACAACGAGCCTGTCAACACGGTGCGCGAAGATCCCGAGCGCAAGGGCTTGCTTTTTGCCGGAACCGAACGCAGCGTGTACGTTTCCTGGGACGACGGCGACCATTGGCAGTCGCTGAAGATGAATCTTCCGCCAACTTCGATCCGCGATCTGGTCATTCATCATGACGATGTTGTCGTCGGAACTCACGGGCGCTCGTTTTGGATTTTGGATAACATTACGCCGCTGCGCCAGCTTAACTCCGAGGTTGCGAGTGCATCAGCGCATCTTTTCAAGCCGCAACTCACCTATCGCGTGCGCCGGAACAATGGCACCGATACGCCGCTGCCGCCCGAAGAACCGGCTGGGCAGAATCCTCCGGACGGCGCGATGCTCGATTATTGGCTGAAAACAACACCTTCCGGTCCCGTTACGCTGGAAATTATCGATGCCTCGTCGGGAAAAGTCGTGCGCCACTTTTCCAGCGCCGACAAGCCCGCGACCGTCGATCCCAAAGAACTGAACGTCCCGATGTACTGGGTGCGTCCGCCGCGAACCTTGTCGGCCGCGCCGGGAATGCATCGCTTCCTCTGGGATCTGACCTATCCCGCGCCCGACGTGCTCGACCACGATTACCCGATCTCGGCCATCTTCCACGACACGCCGCGCTATCCCTTGGGCGCAACCGTTTTGCCCGGCGAGTACCAAGTAGTGCTCTCGGTTGGCGGCAAAAGCTATGCGCAAACGCTCGATTTGAAAATGGATCCGCGGGTTAAGACGTCTCCCGCCGAGCTGCGGCGCCAGTTCGATCTCGACCGCAAAATTGCCGACGCTCTGCACCGCGACTACGACGCTCTGCAACAGGTGCGCAGCCTGCGAGCGCAGTTGAAAGCGCTAGCGAGTCCCCAGGATGCGATCAAAAAGGCAGCGGCTGATCTGGAAGCAAAAGCCGCTCCCATCGAAGGCCAGTCTGGAGGCTACGGCACGCGCTACCTGAGCACTCCCGCAGGCCGCAGCTTGTCGCGCCTGAATAGCGGATTCAACGCGCTCGTAAGCGCTCTCGATACCGCCGATGCTGCACCGACAACCCAGCAAGTCGCTATGTTCGGCGAGCTAAACAAAGCGCTCGAAGAGCAGTTATCCGGGTGGGCGCAGCTCAAGTCCAAAGACATTCCCGAACTGAACGAGCAACTGAAGAAAGCGGGACAGTCCACGATCGATTTGCAAAAGCCGGCTCCAGGAGCACCCGAAGAGGACGAATCACAGGACCGCGATTAAAATAGCCCATGTGGAGCGGATACTCTTGTCCGCTGCCCTTGATCTTGGTGTTGGTTCTGGGCTTCGCTGTGGCGCCGGGACTAGCGGGGCCTGATTACGCGCAGACTTTTCGACCGGTGTGAGAAGAATCAAATGCAAAAGCAGCGGACAGGAGTGTCCGCTCCACACTACAGCGGAAACTCCCTCCGCACAAACTCCATCGCCGCTTCCGGCGATGTAAGTCGTCCTTCCAGTTGCGCGTCCTCGACCGCGGTCAGCACCTCTCTGAAGCGCGGACCTGGCTCATAGCCCGCTTCAATCAGGTCGCGGCCAGTAATCAGCGGAGTTGGACGAATTGCCTCAGGCGGCATCGAGCGCAACTGCTGTTGCGAATATTCGTATGCGTCGAGTTGGCCGTGGCTGGAGAGACAATCGATGCGATGCAACTCCAAATGCTCGTCGAAGGCAGGCAGGCGCAGAAACTTCTTTAGCGTGGATTGATTCATGCGCTCGACTTGGCCAAAGCGCATGTGATTATCGACCAGCGCCAGAATCTGATCGGTCTCGTCGTTCGAAAAGCGCAAGCGGCGGCTGATTTCGGCGGCCATCTTCACTCCGATTTCTACGTGGCCATCGAAGCGGATGCGGTCGGGCGCGACGCGGAAAGTTGACGGCTTGCCTACATCGTGCAGCAGCGCTCCCCAAGCCAGTGTCTTGGAACAGCCTGCTGGCAGTTTGTCGAGCAGCAGCAGCGTGTGCACGAATACGTCGCCTTCGGGATGATATTGCGGAGGCTGCTCGACTCCTTTCATGGCGGCGATTTCTGGAAGAACTTCGGGCAAAAGGCCAGTTGTATCCAATAATTGAAACGCTCGACGGGCTTGGCCTTCGGTCAGCATCTTGGTCAACTCTTCGCGCACGCGCTCGCAGGAGACCTGGTGAATTTTCGGCGCCAGCTTTTGCATCGCCGCCAGCGTCCTCGGCTCGATCTGGTAATCGAAGCGGGCGGCAAAACGCACTCCGCGGAGCATGCGCAGCTTGTCTTCGGCAAAACGGCGTTCGGGATCGCCGATGGCGCGCACGATTCCGGCTTGCAGATCGTCGCGGCCGCCGACAAAATCCAAGACTTCGTTGGTTACGGGATCTAGCATCATGCCGTTGATGGTGAAATCTCGGCGCTGGACATCTTCGCGCGGGTCGTTCGTGAAGCGCACCTCGTCGGGATGACGGCCATCGGAGTAGCCTACGTCGGAACGAAAGGTTGCCACTTCGATGGTCCCTTTATGATGCCCGCCTTGACGGGCTGCGGGGGGCGTCGCGCCAGTGGATTCCGGAACCAGCACGACCCCGAACTGCTCGCCTACGGCGAAGGTCTGAGGGAAGATTTGCATGACCTGTTTGGGCGTCGCGTCGGTGGCTACGTCGTAGTCGGCGGGCTCGCGGCTGAGAAGAAGATCGCGGACACATCCACCGGCTAGGTAGGCCTGGTGTCCGCGGTGGCGCAGGGTGCGCACGATTTCGACGGCGTGTTGTCTGGCGTTAGTCATCGGTGTTGAGTCGTCGGTCACGTAAACTAGAACCTGTCTCATAAAGAGTTTTACGGGGCGTGGTGCCGGGCCCTCAGGGGCTAAAGCCCGCATTGATTGTGGCGCTGAGCGGCACGGCTTAAGCCGTGCCCTTCCCAAAACCACATGCCCCGTCCAAAAGCGTTTGTGAGACGGGCTCTGGACAGCCAACAGCTAAGAGCTAGAAGCTAGAAGCTAATTATGCCTGACGCGTACATCCTCGGCATCGAGAGCTCGTGTGATGAGACGGGCGCGGCCGTGGTGCGCTCGGGCGAGCAGATTTTGTCGAACGTCGTAGCCTCGCAGATCGCTACTCATACGCCTTATGGCGGAGTGGTGCCCGAACTGGCTTCGCGCGAGCACTTGCGGGCGATTGTTCCGGTCGTGCGCCAGGCGCTGGCCGAAGCTGGACAGACTTATCAATCGCTCGATGCCATCGCGGTCACGCAAGGGCCGGGACTGGCGGGCGCTCTGCTGGTGGGGATCAGCTATGCCAAGGCGCTGGCGTTCGCTTTGGAGAAACCACTCATCGCCGTGAACCATCTTGAGGGGCACATCCACGCCGTGTTGCTGGGGCATCGGCAAATGGGTCGCCGGCAAATGGAGCAGCGGCAGAGTGAAGGGGGCGAGCTGCATTTTCCGGTACTGGCGCTGGTGGTCTCGGGCGGCCACACGCACCTTTATCTGGCGCAGGTCAATGATGAGAATGGGAATCTCTGGACTTACCGGAACATTGGGCACACTCGCGACGACGCTGCGGGCGAGGCGTTCGATAAAGTTGCCAAGCTGCTGGGGCTTGGTTATCCGGGGGGGCCGATCATCGACCGGCTGGCGGCGCAGGGCGATCCGCTGGCGGTCAAGTTCCAGATTGCGCAGATCAAGCATCGGGACCGGCGCGATCATAAGCCGGGCGATCAAAAACAGGGTGATCGTAAGCAGGGCGAGGGCAAACCGACCCAGGCGGAAGAAGATAGACCGCACTTTGGTCCGCACTTTGATTTTTCCTACAGCGGAATCAAGACAGCGGTTTTGCGCTACGTCGAGACCGAAAACTTGAAGCCTGCGATCGAGGCTCGCCGGCGGGCGCTGGCGGAAATCGATGCGCCGGCGCTGGAAGATGTTCTTGGACTTTGCGACCGGCAAACCCTCAACCTGGTGGCTTCCTTTCAGCGCACGATGGTCAACGATCTGGTCGCGAAGACGCTGGCGGCGGCGCGCGAGTATGAGGTGCAGACTCTTTTCGTCAGCGGCGGCGTGGCTGCTAATCGGGAATTGCGGGCCACCTTTGAGCGCGAGGCGGGGATGCAGGGGCTTCCCGTTTTCTTTCCCGGGCGCGCGCTTTCAACGGACAACGCGGCCATGATCGCGGCGGCGGCCTTTCCGAGATTTCTGCGGCGGGAATTTGTGTCTATGGATTTCTCGGCGGAGGCTGGATTGTCGCTGCGCTAGCCCGTTCAGCGCGACCCTGATTCATCGCGATGTTGATTCATCGCGACTGGTTCATCGCGACACTGAGAGCAGGTGTGAGGACTTAGTTGTTCCTCTGTCTCAGTCCGACGCTTGCACCTGCATGGTTTCGGTGATCCAGAGCTGCGCCGGAGAGCCTTTCGTGTTGCGAGTAGCCGTCGCCCGGAAACTGCCCGAGGTCGTTTCCACATCATAAGTATACGGAGGACGCTCTGCTTTGATCGTGAGGTAGTTACCCGAAATCAACTCATCCAGCGACGCATACTTGCCCTGCGACGCCAGGTAACCGCGCTCGGCGTTGGCGATGCCGATCAGGTCGTTCTTCACGCCCGTGATGGTGGCGAATTCTTCAGAACTGCCATTCCCAGCGCCCGGATTCAGCGTCTTGACCTGCAAGGAGTAGATGTACATGCCGATCGCCAAGGTGACGACCGTGCCCACAAACCCAAAAACGCGTCCCATAATTCTCCCCCCCAAGTGCCATTGCAGCGCGAATCATGGTCAGCGGCAAGTAACCAGAGTGCAGGTGCCAACAGTTCACGCGGCGGAGGTGGGATGCGCGTCAGGGCATGGCGGAATTGTGCTGCAGACGCGCCTTCAGGAGCCGGATCGCGTGGCGACCCCGGAGGGAGTCGAACCCCCAACCCTCAGATCCGAAGTCTGATGCTCTATCCAATTGAGCTACGGGGCCGTTCGCCGCTGTCGATTCTACACCGCGGCCCTCCCCGAATGCCCGCGGAAATCTGCCCCACGTTGTACCATAAAAACGCAGCATAAAAGCGCACCATAAAAGCGCACAACAAAAGTGCGCCGAGAAAACGCATGCCGTTCGTGCCCAATCCCGTGAGCAACAGCAGTTCGCACCTGCTCGAGTTCGAGACTCTGCGCGACCTCCTGGCCGGCTATGCCTCTTCGCCCTTGGGCCAGCGGCGCATCGCGGAACTTCTGCCGTCGCTCGACCACGCCTGGATTCGAAACCAGCAGCAGCTCACTACCGAGATCCGCGAGTATCGCCGGGTGGGCGGAAGATTCGAATTCGCCGGCCTGCCCGAAGTCAACAAGCTCATTGAAAAATCCCGCATTGGCGGAGCTGCTCTCGAGACCACCGAGATCCGCGACGTTGTTCTCGTCGCCGACCGCGGAGCCGAGTGGCGCGAAGTTGTGCGTCAACCGCCAGCGGCGATGCGCTCCGATTGGGCCGGCGTGATCGAACTTTCCGCTGGCATCCAGGATTTCACTGCGTTCCTGCGCGCTTTCCGCAACAAGATTCTGCCCGATGGCACGCTCGACGATCGCGCTTCTCCCGAGCTCAGCCGCATTCGCCGCGAGATCGAAAAGCAGAAACGTCAGATTCAGGAATCGCTGCGCGGCTACCTGCGAAAACTCGCCGAGGGCGGCACCGTGCAGGACGAACTGATCACCATCCGCGGCGAACGTTTTGTGATCCCGGTGAAGGTCGAGCAGAAACGTCGCGTGCAGGGCGTCGTTCATGGCGCGAGTTCCAGCGGACAGACCGTCTTTGTCGAGCCGCTCGAAACCATTGAGCAAAATAACGAGTTAGTACGCCTGCTCGATGAGGAGCAAGCCGAGGTGCATCGCGTCCTCCTGGAGATGACACGCCAGATCGGAGAAAACGCCGAGGCCATCCTGGCCGCCGCCGATGTCCTGGCCGAACTGGAACTGCAATTCGCCAAAGCCCGCTTCGCCGAAGACTACAACTGCGTGCCAGTAACGCTGTCCGAAGAAGCAGCGATTGAGGTCGAGCAAGACACACGTAGCGACGGCCGCCCCCGGCCGTCCCCGGGCGCAGCCCGGCTGATTCTCCACCGCGCGAGGCATCCACTCCTCGAGCGCAATCTAAAACTAAAGAACGCAAAGATCGTCCCCATCACCATCGAGCTCGAAGGCGACCACCGCCAGCTAGTAATTACCGGCCCCAATACCGGAGGCAAAACCGTCTCCCTGAAAACGCTGGGCCTGCTCGCGCTGATGGCGCAGTCCGGCATTCCCGTTCCCGCCGACCGCGCCGACCTGCCGGTCTTCGACGCGATTCTGGCTGACATCGGCGACTATCAATCGATCGAACAGAACTTGTCGACGTTTTCAGCGCATGTCACCAACATCGATTTCATCTCGCGCACCGCAACCGCGAATTCGCTGGTGTTGCTCGACGAGCTCGGTTCCGCCACCGATCCTGAAGAAGGCGCCGCGCTGGCCGTCGCCATCGCCGAGCACTTCCGCAAAGTCGGATGCATGATCGTGATCTCGACCCACCATACTTCATTAAAAGTTTATGGCGCGAACACGGCGGGAGTCATCAACGCCTCGGTTGGCTTCGATGAAGCCACGCTGCAACCGACCTACGAATTGAAAATCGGCGTTCCCGGAGCATCTGCGGGAATCAACATTGCGCAGCGCCTCGGGCTGAATCCCGCCATCATCGCGTCAGCGCGCTCGCGCCTCGGCTCGCAGACTCAGGATGTGGCGCGCTTCCTCGATCGCCTGCACTCCGACTTGCGTGATCTGGAAGCCGAGCGAACGCGCATGAAAGGCCGCGAGCAAGAGCTTGAGCGCGAGAAGTCGTATCTGGCCAGCGAAGGCCGCAAAGAACAGCAAGCCAAAATTCGCGAGATGGAGGCGAAGCTCGAAGCTCTCTTTCGCGATTTTGAATACCAAGCGCGCGAGAATGTAAATGCCGTGCAGGAGCGAGCCGCCGCGCAGAAGTTATCGAAAGATGCCGAGCGCCGCATCGCGAGGATGCGCCGCGAATTTCGCGAGCAG
>JBAWFQ010000031.1:0-79073 GCA_049592035.1 Terriglobales bacterium | reverse complement strand
CGATGTACTACGTCAACCAGCGCTGGCTGGGCGGCCTGCTGACCAACTGGGTCACGGTGCAGAAATCCGTAAAGCGGCTCAAAGAGCTCGACGACATGGCCACCGATGGCCGGTATGATCTGCTTCCGAAAAAGGAAGTCATTAAGCTCGAGCGCGAGCGCAAGCACTTGCAGGCGAATCTTGCCGGCATCAAGAATATGACGCGGTTGCCGGACGCGATCTTCGTCATCGATTCCAATAAAGAGCAGATTGCGGTGCGCGAATCGCGCAAGCTTGGCATTCCCGTGGTCGCCGTGGTCGATACCAACTGCGACCCGAGCGAAGTGGATTACGTGATTCCGGGCAACGACGACGCGCTGCGGGCGATCCGGCTTTTCACCTCGAAGATTTCCGAGTCGATTGCCGAGGGCGTTCATGCCCGCGACGACAAGCAGATGGCGGACATCCAGGCCGTGGCCGCGCCCGAGGTGTTGGTTGAAGTCGAAGGCGCCGAAGCTCAGCTTTCTGGAGTTGCGGCGGAGGGTGAACCCGTCGCCGCGGGAGCCGATGGTGCGAGCCCCGAAGGGGAAGAAATCCGCATGGAAGACGTGCTGGGCAAGGGCACGCGCAAGCGTCCCACGGCCGCCACGGAAGATGTCGACGAGTTACAAGCGGAGACGCGCCGGTTCTAGATTGATTTCTGTATCGAGTTTCGTATCAGGGTATCGCTTTAGCGATACCGCAAGCCTTGCGAGATTAGACGCCCCTTCAGGGGCTGGGTTGGTGAATTAGCAATCGCCACATCTGACCCGCGCAGCTTGTCTGTGCGCGGGTCGAGTTTTTATAGCAGCAAGTTTCACGAAGGAAAACTTAAAATGAGCACTACTATGGCTAACATTTCTGCCGCACAGGTAAAGGAGCTCCGCGAAAAAACCGGAGCGCCGATGATGGATTGCAAACAGGCCTTGACCGAAGCTAAAGGCGACATGGAACAGGCGGTCGTCGTACTGCGCAAAAAGGGAGTGTCGGTAGCCGCGAAGAAGGCGGCGCGCGTCACCAGCGAAGGTTCCGTCGGCTACTACATTCACGCTGGCGGCAAAATCGGCGTGCTGGTCGAGGTCAATTGCGAAAGCGATTTCGTGGCGCGCACCGATGACTTCAAGGAGCTGGTGCACGACATCGCCATGCACATTGCGGCAAGCGATCCGAAGTTTGTCCGCAAAGAAGACGTCACGCCGGAAGCCTTCGAGCGCGAGAAAGACATTTATCGCGCCCAGGCAGCGGCCACCGGCAAACCTGCGCCCGTGGTCGAAAAGATCGTCGCTGGCAAGATGGAAAAGTTCTACGAAGAGGTCTGCTTGCTGGAGCAGCCCTTCATCAAAGACCAGACCATCAGCATCTCGCAACTGATCGCAGCCAAGGTGGGCAAACTCGGCGAGAACATCGCCGTCCGCCGCTTCGCTCGATTCAAAGTTGGCGATGCAACCGCTACCGTCGCTTTCGTCAGCAGCAAGCCAGACGAGAACGGCGAGGCGGCAGCGCCGGCTGCCCAGTAGCAGCCGGATATAATTGAGGGGCGCTGCGGCGCCCCTTTTGATTTATGCTTCCTTGTAGCCGATTGTCGTCCTGAGCGACCGGAGCCCCCAGCCGGCCGCATTAGACGGATTGGGTGGGGGAGCGAAGGATCTGCTTTTTTCATGCCAACTCCCACATTCAAACGCATTCTCTTAAAAATCTCTGGCGAAGCCCTTGCCGCCACGCAAGGCTTTGGCGTCGACACTCTCCGTATTCATGAAGTCGCGGCCGAGCTTGCCGATGTGCACAATCTCGGAATCCAAATGGCCATCGTCGTAGGCGGCGGCAATTTCTTTCGCGGGGTTGCCGACCAGGCTAGAAACATGGATCGCGTTTCCGCCGATCACATGGGCATGCTGGCCACCGTCATCAACTCGCTGGCATTGCAGGACGCGCTGGAAAAACAGGGCGTCTTCACCCGCGTGCAGACGGCCATCGAGATGAACCAGGTAGCCGAGCCCTTCATCCGCCGCCGCGCCATCCGTCATCTGGAAAAGGGGCGCGTCGTCATTTTCGCCGGTGGCACCGGCAATCCATATTTCTCGACCGACACAGCCGCTTCATTGCGCGCCATGGAGATCAAAGCCGACGCCATTCTCAAAGCCACGAAAGTGGACGGCATCTACGACGCCGACCCCATGAAAGTGAAGGATGCCAAGAAATTTGAGACCCTCACCTACATGGACGTGCTGAAGCAAGGCCTCAAGGTGATGGATTCGACCGCGATCTCATTGTGCAAAGACAATAATCTTCCCATCATCGTTTTTAACCTGAACCAGCACGGGAATATCCGAAGAGTTGTACTGGGAGAGAAAATCGGGTCGCTGGTAAGCGCGTAGCGAAAGTCAAAAGTCAAAAATCAGAAGTCAAATTGAAGAAGTTTGAGCATATTTACTTCTTCAATTTGACTTTTGCCTTTTGACATCCTCTATAATCGAGCGTTTTAATCTTGTTCGTTCTAGGAGCCCCCAAACTATGGCTCATCCTGCCCTGAAAGAAGTTTTTGCCCAACTCAAAACGCGGATGGATAAAGCGGTGGAGGACTTCCGCCGCGAAATGGCCGCCACACGCACTGGGCGCGCCAACGTCCACATGCTCGACACGGTTTCGGTCGACTACTACGGCACGCAAATGCCGCTCAACCAGGTCGCCCAGATTCACGCGCCCGAGCCGCAGATGATCACCGTGCAGCCGTTCGATACCTCGCAGCTCGGGGCGATCGAGAAGGCTATACGCAGCGCCGATCTTGGCCTCAATCCAATGAACGACGGCAAACTGATTCGCGTGCCGGTGCCCGCGCTCACCGAGGAGCGCCGCAAGGATATGGTCAAGCACCTCCACCGCATTCTTGAAGAACATCGCACCGCGGTGCGCAACGTCCGCCGCGACGGCAACGAAGCCATCAAGAAGACGCTGAAAGACAAGAAAATTGCCGAAGACGACGAGAAGCGCGCTCTTGACGAACTCCAGAAGCTCACCGACGACGAAATCAAAAAGATGGAAGAGATGAGCAAGGGCAAGGAAAAAGAAGTTCTCGAGTTTAAGTAGTCTCGTGTGGTGACGGGGCGGAGCCTGCCCTGAGCGGAGTCGAAGGGCCCCGTCCAAGAGAACTTCACAGAAACGATTCGCACGGGCGGACTCACTCTATAATCTGAAGGATGAAGCGCGTCGTCCACGCCGCCTGCCCGCACGATTGCCCTGATGCCTGCAGCGTGCTGATCACGATCGAAGACGGCCGCGCCACGAAGATTCAGGGCGACCGCGAGCACCCGGTTACGCGCGGGTTCCTGTGCGCCAAAGTTGCCAAGTATCTCGACCGCGTGTACTCGCCTGAGCGGGTGCTGTATCCGATGCGGCGGGTGGGAGCGAAGGGGCCGACGGGGAACGCGGGCGAGGGCGCCCGCTCCACACACGAGCGGAGCTTCGCTCCGCATGGACAGCCGGGGGCGGCTGTCCCTAAGCAAGCGTTTGCGCGCATTTCATGGGACGAGGCCCTCGACGAAATTACGCATCGCTTGCGCCGAACCATTGCCGATTACGGCTGCGAGTCCATTCTGCCCTACTCTTACGGAGGCACACTCGGCGCGCTCAACGGCGCTTCCATGGATCGGCGTTTCTTCCATCGCCTGGGCGCGTCGCAACTCGAACGCAGCATCTGCTCCAGCGCCGGCGAAGAAGGCCTGAAATCGGTGATTGGCGTCAAGCTCGGCACCGAACCAGAGCAGTTTGCGCACTCGCGTTACATCATCGCCTGGGGCGCGAATATTCACGGCAACAACGTTCATCTCTGGCCCTTTATCGAAGAGGCTCGGCGAAAAGGCGCGAAGCTGGTGGTCATCGATCCCTACCGTACGCGCACGGCAAAGTGCGCCGACTGGTACCTGCCAATCAATCCCGGCACCGATGCCGCGCTGGCGCTCGGACTGATGCACGTCATCATCAACGAAAATCTCTTCGACGCCGACTACGTTTCCCGCTACACCGTGGGGTTCGAAAACCTGAAATCTCGCGCGCAGCAGTATCCGCCCGAGAAAGTTGCATGCTGGACCGGCATCTCCTCCCGCGACATCATCCAACTCGCGCGCGAGTATGCCACCGTGCGTCCCTCCGTAATCCGCGTCAACTATGGCATCCAGCGCTCTGAGCGCGGCGGCATGGCGATGCGCGCGGTTACCATGCTGCCTTGTTTGATCGGATCGTGGAAAGAAGTCGGTGGCGGACTCCAGATGTCGCTCAGCAGTTCGTTCGGTTTGAATCATGAAGCGCTCGAAATGCCGGAGTTGATGCGGAAGAGCCTGGGACGCCCCGCGCGAGTCGTCAACATGGTGCAACTGGGCAGCGTGTTGAACTCGACGACGATGATACCGCCGATCCAGGCGCTGTTCGTCTACAACTCGAACCCGGCAGCGGTCTGCCCGAATCACAATGAAGTTATCCGCGGATTACTGCGCCCCGATCTTTTCACCGTGGTCCACGAGCAGTTCTTCACCGACACTACCGACTACGCCGACATCGTCCTGCCCGCAACCACGTTTTTCGAGCACAAAGACTTGCAGGCCGCTTACGGGCATTACTATCTCCAGGTGTCCGATCAGGCGATGGAGCCGCTGGGTGAATGCCGGTCGAATGTCGACCTGTTCCGGGCGCTTGCCGAACGCATGGGGTTTGAAGACGAATGCTTCCGCGAAACCGTGGATTCCATGATTGATCGCGCGCTGGCTTCGCCCAACCCGTGGCTCAAGGGAATTTCGCGCGAGCGGTTGGAACGCGAGCACAGTATCCGGCTGAATTTCACCACGAACCACGTAGGGGTGGCCGCCCCCGGCCGTCCAGCCGAGAGCAGCTCGGCGGCAACTGCCGCGCCCTTTCTTCCCTTCGCGGATGGCAAGTTCCCGACGCCCAGCGGAAAGGCCGAGTTCTTCAGCGAAACTCTCAAGCTTCAGGGGCTCGATCCGGTCGTCGCCTTCACTCCGCCTGACGAATCGCGGCACGGCTCTGGATCGAAGGCAGGCTTTCCTCTCGAGCTTCTCGCCCGCAAGTCCGACAACCATCTCAACTCATCCTTCGCCAACCTGGCGTCTGTGCGTGATATGGAGCCATGGATCGGGGATCTCGAGATGCATCCCAGCGATGCCGAAGCGCGCGGTATCCGCAATGGTGATCGCGTTCGCGCCTTCAACGCGCGCGGCGAAATTGTGCTTCGGGCTCGCGTCGATAATTCTCGAAACAATGGTTCTGGAAGCAACGGTTCTGGCAACAGCTCCGTGTCTTCCGGAGTGGTGGCCGCGCGGCTCGACTGGGCGCGATTCAACCCCGGCGGCGGCAATATTAATGTGCTCACTTCAGAAAAACTTGCAGACATGGGCAACGCGGCGACGTTCTATTCCGTCTGTGTTGAAGTAGAACTTTTTCGGGCGTGACTTTTCGGGAGGAATTCCTAAAGAGGAAACAGCTCCTGGCTGCTAGGCTTCGGCTTTCAGCGAGAAGCTAGCGGCTGGAAGCTAAAGGCGCTTCTCTCCACCTTGGACGGTTTTCACTCTCTACCGTATAATTACCGTTTTCCTAACTCTAGTTTTTCGAGGTAGTTGCAATTCATTGCCGTCATCAGGTAATCCCTGTGTGGTGCGCGCGGCTGGGCCACGACACGGGCCCGCAGAGCGCGCCCACTTGGTCTCCATCTTCTTTCTCCCCAAGAGTTTGGAGGCGTAGTCCTGGATGGCACCGGGTTCTCGGCTGGCTTGTGTTCTTGCTTCTCGCCGCTCCCGTTTTTGGCCAGCAGGAGCTCGTTGTCGGCATCGTCGTGCACGGCAATCGGCGTATTCCTGCCGATACCGTCCGCGCCCGCATTTTCACCAAGGCCGGTGACGTCTATGATCCCGCCGCCATCGAACGCGATTTCAACGCACTCTGGAATACCGGCTACTTTGAGGACATCCGCTTCGAGCGCGAACAGAGTCCCAAGGGTTGGATTCTGCACATTTACCTCAAGGAACGGCCGACCATCCGCGAAATCAACTACACCGGCCTGAATGCCGTCTCCACCAGCGACGTCCTCGACCGTTTCAAGGAGCGCAAGGTCGGACTCTCGGTGGAGAACCAATACGATCCCACCAAGATCAAAAGAGCCGAAGTGGTGCTCAAAGAACTGCTCGCCGAGCACGGACGTCAGTTCGCCACGATTCGCACCGAAATCCGCCCCATCCCTCCCGCGGCGGTCGGCGTCACCTTCGTCATCAAAGAGGGGCCCAAGGTCAAGGTTGGACGCATTCGATTCCGGGGCAATAAGCACATCAATGACCGCACTCTGCGTGCGGCCATGAAGAACCTCAAGCCCATCGGCATCCCGCATTCCATATTTTTGGAAAATCTGTTCGCCAAGACCTACGACGCCACCAAGCTCGAAGAGGATACCGAACGCGTCCGCGCCGAGTTCCAAAACCGCGGCTACTTCAAGGTGCTGGTCGACGAGCCCAAAACCGAAATTCATGACACCGGACACGAAGGCTTCCATGTTCCGTGGATCCAGAGCGGGCAGGGAAAATCCGTCGATATCACCATGCCCATCGAAGAAGGCGAGCGCTATCGCCTGGGCACCATCACCTTCCAGCACAACAAAGCCATCGCGAACGTGAAGGCGTTGCGCGGCCTTTTCCCCATGAAGGACGGCGAAATTTTCAGCCGCGAAAAAGTCGCCAAGGGTCTGGAGAACCTGCGCAAAGCCTACGGCGAGGCTGGTTACATCAACTTCACTTCCGTGCCCGATACCAAGTTCGACGACGAAAAGAAGATCGTGAATCTGATCATCGATGTCGACGAAGGCAAACAGTTTTACGTTCGCCGCATTGAATTCCAGGGCAACACGACGACCCGCGACAAAGTCATCCGCCGCGAAATTGCACTGGAAGAGGGCCAGATCTACAACTCGCGTTTGTGGGAACTGAGCCTGCTACGCCTCAACCAGCTCGGCTATTTTGAACAGCTCAAACCCGACGATCCCAATACCACCGAACGCCATCTTGACGAAAAAGCCGGCACCGTCGATCTCAGTCTGAAGGTTAAAGAAAAGGGAAAGAACAGCATCGGACTGCAAGGCGGCGTCAGCGGTTTGGCCGGTGCTTTTGTCGGACTCAATTACAGCACCAACAACTTTCTGGGATTGGGCGAAACGCTCTCGGTACAGGCCAGCCTCGGCACCTTGCAGCGCGACCTGGTCTTCGGTTTCACCGAACCCTATTTGTTTGACCGGCCCATCCAAGCCGGCTTCAACGTCTATACTCGTAAGACCAGCTATGACCAGGCGCGGCAGTATGCAATTCTAACCGGACAGAGTAACCTGTCCTCCGCCTATTTGCAGAACCTGCAGAACTATTCGCAGTCCAGTACCGGCTTTAGCCTGACTTTAAGCTATCCCCTGCACCGTTCGTTCAAGCGCTTTGGCATAAGCTATTCTTTCGACCGCTCGTCTCTGGTCGCCCTCAGCAATTCTTCCAAGCTCTTGTTCGATAATCTCAACTTTCGCGGCATCAGCGGCCCCAACGCGCTCAGTGGCATCATCACCAGCAAGATCACCCCCAGCTTCAGCATGAGCACGCTGGATTCCTACTACACACCCCACCACGGCAAGAGCGTGTTTATCGGCGCGGAGTTGGCTGGACTCGGAGGCACGGTTCACACCATCCGCCCCATCGTCCAGTACAAACAGTTTTTCCCCATGCAGAAGCGGCGCAACGCGATCGGTTACAACGTGCAGGGTTCGTTCATCACCGGCTATGACGGGATCGTTGCTCCCCCATTTGAACGCTCCTACCTGGGTGGAGAAAATGATCTGCGCGGTTTCGACATCCGCAGCGTTACTCCCATCGCTTACTTGCCTAGCGCCCAGACCGTCGCGCTCAGAAATCCCGATGGCAGCTTCGTTCCCGCTAACCCGCGCTTTCCAGTGCTGACCGGCGCCGGCGGAGCCTGTACCGCGAACTGCTGGAATATTCCCGTCCCCTACCAGCAACTCGTCACGCCCGGCGGCGACCTGAGTGTTCACGGCAACCTGGAATACCGCATCACCATCGCCGGACCGGTGGCCATCGCTCCCTTTGTCGACCTGGGCACGAACGCGATCGTGCGCACCTCGCAGTTGCAGATCAACCCCATCCAGTACCAATCTCTGCTGAGTACTCTGTTTGGCTGTCCAGTCCTCGGTCCGCAAACTGGGTATGCGTGTTCGGGCGGTGTAAACCTTTCCCCATCAGTTTTGCCGCAGAATCTCCGCCCTGTTCCCGGCACAAACTGGGTTCCGCGCATGTCCACCGGACTCGAGCTGCAGACGATGCTTCCGGTGGTCAATGCCCCGTTCCGAATTTATTACGCCTACAACCCGCTTCGCCTGGACGGCAGCGCAGCGCCTCCCGTGCCGATTACTCCCAGCATGTTCCCGACTGGCGCCGCTGGCTACTACACCTATAGGACTACGCTCTCAACCCTGGGATCGACCTACACTCTGCTAGAACCCAGAAAAACCTTCCGCTTCACCGTGGCGACAACGTTCTAGAAGCAGCTCTTAGCTAAAAATCTTTTACCGCCGAGAACGCAGAGTGCGCGGAGAAAAGCTTTGGCGAAAAGCAAAAGAAACCGCAGCCCGATTCTCTCTGCGATCTCGGCGTCCTCCGCGGTAAAAAGTTCTTGACGTTGCTGAGAGCCTAGAGCTATCTGCTACTCGATGTGCACGAGCCCGCTAGCCGGCTCCGAGGCCGGCGCCGGCCATTGCGGAGCCCGCCAAGCATCCAGCACCGACACCTGGTGCACGCACGAGACCGTGCAATGTGGAGCGCAAGGCTTTTCCGTATGAAACTCGCGGCGCAAATCGGCGAGTGTATATTTCTCCAAAGGAATGCCCGGATACCCGCGCTGCTGCGAGCAGTAATGCACCAGCCCATCCTCGCAAATATAGAGGTAGCGGCCACCCGCCCGGCAGCGCCACTGGTTCGGACGCCCCAAAGCGATGTTGTCCTGAAACGCATTCACGCGCGTGAAGCTGCGTTTCTCCAGGTTCTTCATCTCGTGATAAACGCGGCGTTCTTCGTCGTTCAACGGCTGCACCTGGCCCGAGCCGTCATGAATAATTCCGATAGTCGAACTGAATCCCAGCTCCAGCGCGCGCTTGCCGATGGTGAGCGCGTCCTGCGGATGGCTCACTCCGCTGCCGACCACGGAATTGATATTCACGTGAAATTCCGCATGCTCGGCCAGCAACTCCAGCTTGCGGTCGAGCACCTTCAGGCTTTTCTTCGAAACTTCGTCGGGATTGACGTTATCAATCGAAATCTGCAGCCACTCCAACCCCGCGCGATTCAGCCGCCGGATGCGCTCGGCGACCAACAGATATCCGTTCGTGATCAGCCCCGAGACGATTCGCCGTTTCCGCATATGGTGAATGATGTCATCCAGTTGTGGATGCAGCATCGGTTCGCCGCCGCTGATGGTAATCACGGAAGTGCCCAGATCCTTCAGCCGGTCCACCCGCCGCAACATCTCGTCGGTAGGCACTGGCTTGGAAAAATCGTCGAACTCATTGCAGTAAGTGCAAGCCAGATTGCAGCGCCGGATCGGAATCAGATGCGCCAGCAAAGGATGGTCGGTCGACACCACGGCCTTCAGGATTTGCCACAATCCATGCGCGTCCCGCTCGATCGCTTTAAACTTGCGGCGTATTGCCACTGACCTGCTTGTCATTTCTTGACTTGGCTTCTATTTCACCACAGCAGCCGGCGCGTTGGCCAATTCACCGCAGTATTTGGCGGAAAAGCCAGGTTGAATGGCGACTTGTGCCACTCGCCAACCCTCCCAGGCCTGTCATCTTGAGCGAAGTGGCTGCTCCGCGAAGCGAAGCAGACGAGCAGTCGAAAGACCCCTACACCCTTCTCACTCAGCAGCGGCACATCGGGGACTTCTCACATCGGTAGGGATAGGATCAAAGGCAGCGGACAGGAGTGTTCGCTCCACACAGGCCGACGCGGATTGGCTTTGACTGAGAGCTGAGAGCTGACTTACTGCATGTCTCCGCCCATGGGCACGTAGCGGAATTTCTTTCCGTCGAAGACCAGGGCCGAGTTGTCTCCCGTATCGCTCGCTTCTTCAACGTAAACCGCTTCGACCGTTCGCTTGCGCAGCTTCAATTTGCGAATGGAGATCGCGCGATAGGGTAAGTTCACAATCACGAACTTCGCTTTGGGAGTCTCCGCGCGCCAGCCGTCCTTGCCGGATCCATAGATAATCAACACCACGAGGTTGCGCTGCGAAGGATCGACCGCACTGAACGTGGTCGTCAGTTTGGGATCGCCATAACCAAAAAAGTCGTCGTAGGGATCCATCACCGTGTAATTGTGCTCCGCTTGGTCGAGCATCGGACTCTTGCAGCGCGCCGCAATGATGATATCTTCCACGCCATCGCCGTCCAGATCGCCGACCGCAGTCCCGCCGCCGGGCAGCAGCATGAACTGGTTGCCAAACTGCTTTTGCACAAAGTCGTTGTCGATGACGCGAGGCGCCGGCGCCTGGCCGAAGGCTGGAAGCAACAGCGCGACACTGAACGCCAGGAGGGAAGATACTTTTCTCATGGGCTTACTCTAGCCTCTGGCGCTGATTACGGGCAGGTAACGAAAGTCACTAAGAGAAGGTTCAGAGTTTCAAGGTCTTAGAGTCTTGCGGTCTCTCTTGAAAGCGCGCCCCCTTTGGGGACAAATTGCAACTTACAAATTACCATTTACAAATTGGCTCGGAAGTGCTCCCATCCCCTGGCTTCGAGCGGTTGCGCTTTACCGTCTGACCCGATCAGGCGCATGCCCGAGGAGCGCACGGTTCGCCCAATTCTTGTCACCCGAACGCCTGCTATCTGCGCGGGGACGGCCGCGGCGGAAGTGAAGAGGAGTTCGTAGTCGTCTCCGCCGTGCAACGCTAAATCGAGCGCGACTGGTTTTTTCGCCGGGCCAAGCACTGCTCGCGGAATCGCCTCCGCCTCAATCTCGGCGCCTACGTGGCTTTCCTGGCAAATGTGTTCGAGGTCGGTGGAAAGACCATCGCTTATGTCGATCATGGCAGAAGCCAGTCCGCGGCGGCGCAAGCTTTGTCCCACGGCTACCCTTGGTTGGGGAGGACGAGAATTCCCAGCTAATCGACTGGAAAACTTCGCTCCCACCGGTTTCGATTCCGCCAGGTGCGAAAGCGCTGCCGCGGAGCCGCCCAACTCGCCGGTCACATAAATCTGCTGGCCCGGCTTCGCCCCTGAGCGCAGCACTGCCTTTCCCTTCGGCACTGATCCCACGACCACGATGTCAGCCTGGATGCCGCCCTCCGACTGCGCGGTATCGCCACCGGCCAGCGGAACTTTATACTCATTTGCCATATCGAGCAGTCCGTTCAGAAAGCGATCTACCCACTTCTGCGGGACGTCGCCGGCAACGGCCAACGACAAGAATGCCGCCCGCGGTTCGCCGCCCATGGCTGCGATGTCGCTTAGCCCGCGTGTCAGGCAGCGCCTCCCCACAAACTCGGGAGAGTGCCATTCGCGGCGAAAGTGTACGTTTTCGATGGTGAAGTCGGTGGTCACCAGCAACTCGTCTCCCGGCGGAATGCGCAGCACGGCGCAGTCATCGCCTATGCCGGTCACTACCGACGACCCGCCGCGGGCTAGACGGCGGATCTGCTGAATCAGCTTCTTTTCGCCTAGAGGCATACCGATCAATATACCGCTGGTTTGGGGCTCCACTACGTGGTCTGGTGGGGAGTGGCAAGCGGCTGAGGTCTGGTTACGGAGGTAATCTGTCCAGATGGACACAGCCGATTACGCTGCCTTGGTAATCGTCCAAAGGGTCATAGTGAGGTTGACAGGCGGAATTAGGTTTGCTACCGTTGAACTCGTCGTTCACACATACTTTGCCGAATCAAGTGCTGCAACATGAGTCAGTTGCAGTAAAACTGGCATTCGGCTTGCCTGGTTCCGGGGATGATGGAAGGGCCAGCCTGCTCCTGATGCAGCTGGTGGAATCAGGATTCCGAGCTCGAGCTGACGGTTCCGCTCCGGCAGGATTCCGAAGAAAAAATCTCTAAGGTGGAAGATAGGCTATTGCGTAAACGTTTTTATGTATTTTTCGTAGCTCGCGACGAAGCTGGGCAGCTTCGGAAGATCTCCATTCCCGTGCAATATGTTTACGTGCTACTGGCCGGGTTGGGGATTGCCGCGCTCTGCCTGACTGGGATCGCCAGCTCCTATACGCGGATGCTGCAAAAAGTCGCGCACTATAACCAGTTGCGCACGGAGCAGGAACAGCTGAAGGACCGCTATTCGCGGCTGGAACAGGTTGCCAAAGAACGGGACATCCAGGTCGCATCGCTCGGCTCGCTCGCTAGCGAGGTTTCGGCGCTTTACGGACTTAAGTCCGATCCGGCGATGGTCACGGCCTCGACCGAGCAGATTCAGGAAGCGCAGGTCCATTCCTCACTCGACCAGCTTTACGCTTTGAAGCACACCGCGCTGACCGGCGCGGCCAGCGTTGGCATCTCACTTGGACTTACCAGAAACTCGACCACGGCGGACTGGGTGCGTGCCAATTCGGCTCCAAACTTGTGGCCGGTCGAAGGCCGGATTACCGGCTCTTTCGGCGAGCGTATCGATCCGTTTAACGGAGAAGGCGCGTTCCACTCTGGCGTCGATATTTCCGCCAATGTGGGCTCGCCCGTGATCGCTCCGGCCGACGGCCTGGTTACCTTCGCCGACTTCGAGGGCGGCTACGGACGCGCCATCATGGTCGACCACGGCCACGGAATCTCGACCCGCTACGGTCACCTGTCAAGCTTTGCTGTCACTGCCGGACAATACATTCACCGCGGCGATACGCTCGGCTATGTCGGCCAGAGCGGACGCTCGACCGGCCCGCATCTTCACTACGAAGTCCGCATCAACGACGTGCCTGTCAATCCCTATAAGTATCTGCGGCTGACGGTGGCGCAGGTTGGCGGTTTCCTGCCGGGCGAGTAACCTCAAGATCTGCGTCGCCCCGCGCTGAAACATCTACACTGTCATCCTGAGCGGAGCAGAAACTTCACGAAGTGAAGTCTCTGCGTAGTCGAAGAACCCCTACTCATCCGACGCTTCCGCTGCAGGCATTCGCCCCCACCGGTGATTTAGATCCTTTCTGGGGGGCACCCTGTAGCGTGACGGGTGCCGCGACTCAGTAGCTGACGGACCGCCATCGCAGGGAAGAGTTGGAGACGTTAGAGATCAGGGATTGGTTTACCCTTTGGCCTTTTTCACTTCCTCAATCAGCGGCGGCACGATGTCGAAAAGGTTACCGACTACGGCTACATCCGCAATCTCAAAAATTGGCGCTTCGGAGTCTTTGTTGATGGCTACGATGCTGCGCGAGCCTTTCATGCCGACGATATGCTGAATTGCGCCGGAGATTCCCAACGCCAGATACAGCTTTGGAGCGACCGTCTGTCCCGACGATCCGACCTGCCGGTCCATGGGCAACCATCCGTTGTCGCAGATCGGACGGGACGCCGCTAGCTCACCGCCTAGGGCATCCGCTAATTGCTTGGCCAGTTCGATATTTTTCTGCTCCTTGATGCCGCGGCCCACCGACACAATAATCTCAGCCTGCGTCAAATCGACGGCTTGCTTGACTTCCTTGAAAACTTCCTGCGGCTTGTTGCGCACTACACCATCGGGAACATCGACATTGACGGTCTCAACCGGCGCCGGCGCCGCTCCCGCTTCAACTTTATCGGCACGGTAGGAGCCGTTTTGAAACGTGACGAAGCACGGTCCCGCGCCCGTGAAGCTTACGTCGGCCACAAACTTTCCCTGAAACATCTGGCGCGTGAAAAGCAGTTTGCCGGCTTCGTACTTTGCTCCAATCACGTCGCTGATGGCCGTGGATTGCAGCGCCGTCGCCAGCTTCGGCACAAAATCGCGCACCTGATAGGTATGCGGCATCAAAACCAGCTTCGCCGGATGCTTTGCTAAGAATTGCTGCAGGGCATAGGCAAACGCGTCGGGAGTGTAGGGCTCAAGCCTAGCCGACTCGACGTCATACACTTTGGCTAGCTTCTTCTCCGCCACCTCGCCCGCGATTGCAGCCACGCCGGAACCCACGACCGCGGCTTCCAGCGTCCATCCGGTCTGAGCGGCGATTGCCTGACCGGCGGTGATCGTCTCCCAGGAGACACGGTTTAGTTTTCCTTCGCGCTGTTCAACGACTACTAGAATAGTGTCCATAGTTCAGGTCTCAGGTCTCGGGTCTCAGCGAGCGAAGACGGGGCAAGCCCCGTCTCTACGAAAATTCCTAAATTACTCGCAGTTCGTTTTTCAGTTTTTCTACCAGCTTCTTGGCCACTTCGGCTGGCGGGCCTTCCAGAAATTCTGTGTTCTTCGACTTTAGTGGCGCGTACAGCTTTTCGATCTTTTGCAAATTCGCGCCCATGGCCGACTGCACCTCGGCCAACGTCACTTTGCGCAGAGGTTTGTTCTTGGCTTGCTTGATCCCGATCAGCGTCGCATAGCGCAGCTTGTTAATTCCCGACTGGATGGTCAGCACGGCGGACAACGGCATATCGACAAACTGAAAAAAGCCGGCTTCCAGTTCGCGCTTTACGCGGATGCCGGCGTCATTCTTTTCAATTTGCATAATGATGGTGGCGTGCGGCCATCCCAGAATCTGCGCCAGAATCACGCCGGTTTGCGCGTATCCGTAATCATCCGATTGCAAGCCGGTGAAGATCAGGTCGAACTTATCATCCTTGATGGCGGCTGCGATAGCGCGCGCGGTGTTGTAGGCATCGAGGCCGACAAAGGCATCGTCCTCGAGATGGATGGCACGGTCGGCGCCTTTGGCCAGTGCCTCGCGCAGAACCTGCAATGCCCGCGCCGGACCGGCCGTTATCACCACCACCTCGCCGGTGTGCTTTTCCTTTTGCCGGAGCGCTTCTTCAAGGGCGAAGGCGTCGGGCTCGTTCACTTCGTAGGAAACATCCTCGCGGATCCACGTTCCCGCTTCATTCAGCTTCAGCGGAGCGTCTTTCTGCGGCACTTGCTTGATGCAAACCAGAATCTTCACGGCTCGACTCCCAGAGAGCGTCAACTGATATAGGAAAACTCACTAGTATAAACGAGTCGGCGGAAACGCGAACAGCGGCTTGCGGCACGCCGCAGCCTACCTGTGTGTTGACGGAGCTACGCCCCGTTCGGCGGGGCAAAGCCCCGCCACCACACGAACCTCTACGCAAGCACTGCCGTAATCTTGACCGCATTCTTTGCGCTTGCGATGCTGGACTATCGTGAAGAAGAAGTCTGCGAAGACGCGCAAAACCCCACGTCCACCACGTATCCGCGTGCCCAATAGCGAGCGCGCGCTGTTTACCATCGACGATGTTCGGTTTGTGGGAGTGCTGCAGCGGCTTTCTCTCACGGGAGGGTCGGCTATCCTCTCCAAGGGCCCCATTTCCCATGGGACCATGGGCGATATCGCTTTATGCACGGTCAACGGCAAAGTCACGGCGCAGATCGAATTCCTTCAAACCGGCGCCGATGGCATTCCGCTGGCGCAAGCCTTCCGTTTTCTCTCGATGGAGGACACGAGCGCCAAGCGTTTCGCCGCTGCCGCGGCACAAATGGAGAAGGAAGGCTTTAGCGACGCTCCGTCGCCGCGACCTTCCCCTCTTTCCGCACCCGCATCGCAAGCGCTCGGCCTACTCTTGCACAGCGTCCGCCGCCTTGCTGCCACGATCGTCGCCAACCGCTAGGCGCAAACCAACCGTCGACGGTTTGATCGAGGTGTGTACACAGGCGTCATTGCCGCGGCGGATGGTCGGCTGCCGGGTCGGTCCCTTTGTCCACCCTGGGTTCGGAGGTTGAGAATCTGCCGTCTTGGCAACATTCTCAGCGGGACGGTATGCACTACCTTCGACCTTATCTTCGGAATTTGACGGTTGCATGGAAATCGCCTTGCCAGCAAAAAACACGGGGATGCGTGCTCGCCCAACGATTACCGGCCGCCGGCGGGCAGACCATCTTGTAGAAACGCTACGCTCTGCACGCCCGTAATCTCAAAGCGTTTTCGGCAGCGCATGTTCTTGCACAGCATCATGTCATCGCGGCGCAGCATGTAAGACTGCGCCTTGGCGAACTTGGCGCGGTCGCGATCGTCCGCCCGCGGGGGCAAACTCTTTTTCTTCATGCGCACCAGCCACTGGATCTCGTATTCCGCCGACTGCTGGCAGTGCGGACAACTTAGATTGGCCGGTTTTTTATCCGATCGTTCGTCGAAAAATTCGCGCTCATCCATAAATAGTAAGCCTCGATTTGTTTGCCAATCTCAGATTATTGCACTTTTGCGGGTTGAATGTGCGAAGATGCGGGCATCATCACTATGCCGCGCAAGCGCAAGAAGAAAACCTTTTCCGCCGCCAAGGTCGTTCGTGAAATGGCCCGTGAACGAGTGGGGAGCCCAAGGCCATCCCGTCTCGTCCCAGCGAAGAAAACGAAGCCGGAGCGGCACAAACCCACGCTGGGCAAGTTGCTAACGGATGAGTAGTGGCAGAGCCGTTCACGCTCACTAAGGCGTGAAATTCGCGACCACACCGACCCCGCCGACAGGAACCGTGACGGCGCACGAGGATTCCGTGTTCGGAGTGCAGGGGCCCGTCCAATCCACGAAAGACGACCCGGGATTGGCAGTGGCTGTGAGCGCGACCGTGGACCCTACCGGGACCACGGCAAAGCATGTAACCGACGGGCAATTGATTCCGTACGTCAGGCTGGTTACCGTCCCACTCCCGCTTGGGGAGATCTCCACGCTTAAGGTGGCTTCCGTACCCCCGCCCGGGCAAATTAGGCGGCTGGGATCGTCTACGGTAACTGTCGCGTAGGCAATCACAACGTTCCCTGAACCGCCCGTGCCCTCAGGAACACTTGCTGAGATATTCCCTCCGCCGCAAGGTGGTGGCGTGCCCTGTGGAGAGCCTGCCGGCGGGGGCGCCGGAGTGAACAAGCCGGGAGTCGACATCGTAACCACACCATCATCAATCGTCCAGGTTGCTTCATTGGTCACATCCCTCGTTTCCGGGGGATGGATATAAGTGCCAGTCGCGGTGTACTGCTCCGTTCCTGTGGGGTACGGCTCCAGAAAAGTAAATGTTCCCGGCACAATCTGTAGGCTCACCAGCTTCTGCGAGTGCCCGCAACTTGGCAGGCTCAGCGACGCTCCCAATGCCACCAGCGCGGCCAAGGCGAACCCAACATAATTCCGCTTCATCTCACTGCTCCTCGGGGCAAGATTCGGCCTGCCCGCTCTGTCAGACTAGGGAAATATGAAATCTAGTGGAAGGGCGCCCAAAAAGCAAGAAACGGCCAGCCAAACTGGAGAATCCCTGTGCCGCGTTGGGCGCGCGAATTAAACTCTGGCTTATGCCTGCGGGCGCGTGACGACAACCCACACCGTCCCGCGCCCCTCGCAGTAGCGGCAGCGGTCCTGCCCCAATGACTTTCCGGTTCCGCGGCATTCCAGGCAGTTGGCGACGAGGTTCAATTCCTGCTGCGAAGGCTCCGGGAGTTTGGCGGGATCTTTGAATATTTCGGCATGATGGGTGCCGCGAAGCCAGTAGACCAGCTTGCTTTCGAGGTTCTCGCGCTCTGTGGTGGAGAGTTGGGTGCAGCGCTGCGTCCACCAATCGTGAACGCAAACGTAGCAAACTAGTTCGCCTCCAGCATCGAACAGGGCGCCGGCATCGGAGCGGCGAAAGAATCTTTTGCACCGGAAACAGGGGCTGACGCCTAGTAATCCGAGGGCGTCTTTCACCCGCTCGAGTTCGAACGTGTGGCGAGCCAGGACCTCTTCAATGCGAGGGTCGGCTTGGTCGGGCATGGGGTGACTCCTGCCAGCAAGAATATAGCTGGACAGGATACACAATTACGCGCCCAGTGGCAGTGATTCCGTGCCGCGACGCCGCTGGCTCAGTCCACGTGCTCGCCTACTTCGAAGCCTTCTTCGGCCACGGGCAGCACATCGCGTTCGCCGGCAATCCAGACATATAACGTAGGCAGCAGGAAAATGCTCATGACGAGCGCTGCGATGAGGCCTCCTACGATCACAATGGCGAACGGGCGCTGAGAATCGGAACCGATGGCGTGCGAGAGGGCAGCGGGTAGAAGGCCCAGCGTGGCCACGAGCATGGTCATCATGATGGGGCGCAACCGCAACACGGCGCCCTCAACGGCGGCATCTTCGATGGGATAACGCTTGGCCCGAAGCTGGTTAATGTATTCGAGCATGATGACCCCGGTTTGCACGGACACGCCGAACAGCGCCAGGAAACCTACGCCCGAAGAAACACTGAAATTGGTGCCGGTAAACAGAAGGGCGAGCAGGCCGCCAATGGGCGCGATGGCAATGTTGACGAGAATCAGCAAAGCCCATTTAAAGGATTTAAACATGGTGTAAAGAATGATGAAGATAATGAGGATGGTGATGGGGAGAACGATGAGCAGCCGCGCGTTGGCACGTTTCTGGCTGGCGTATTCTCCCTCCCAACCGAGGATGTATCCGGGGGGCAATTTGACCTGTTCGTTTACTTTTTTGATCGCCTCTTCCACCGTGCTGCCGAGGTCACGGCCGCGGACGCTGTACTTGATAGCCACATAGCGGCGATTGCCCTCGCGATAGACTTCGGAAGCGCCATCCGTCACCTTGATCTTACAGAGCTGTGCGAGCGATACCCGTTCCCCGGAGGGCGATAGCAGGCGAATATTCTCGATCGCTTCCTGAGTATCGCGGTACTTGGGAAGATAGCGCAGCGTCAGGTCGTATCGGGCCTCGCCTTTGAGAACCTGGGTGAGCGCATTGCCGCCGACCGCGGTCTGGATCGCATCCTGCACGTCGGAGACGTTGATCTGGTGACGCGCCGCCGCATCGCGGTCTACCGTTACATTCAGATTGGGCTGGCCGAGCACACGAAAAACTCCAAGATCTTCAATGCCGTTGATTTGGCGCATGATGTTGACGATCTCATCGCTCTTGGCCTCGAGAACTTTCAAATCGTCGCCGTAGACTTTGGTGGCCAGCGCACCTTTCACTCCGCTGACAGCCTCTTCCATATTGTCTTCGATGGGCTGCGAAAACCCCCACACGGCACCGGGAATCTTGTCGAGTTCGCGCTGCATGGCGGCGATCAATTCGTCTTTGTCTTCGTGGAAAGCGGGCCGCCATTCTTCTTTCGGTTTGAGGTCAACGAAAAACTCGGTATTAAAAAATCCGGTGGTGTCGGTTCCATCATCCGGGCGTCCGACTTGGCTGGTGCATTGTGGGACTTCGGGAAAGGAGCAAAGAACGATTCGGGCCTGGTTTGCGACCCGGATACCTTCGTCGGGACCGGTGCTGGGCGCGAGCGTACCCCGGACCCAGAGTGCACCTTCATCGAGATGGGGCAGAAACTCGGAACCGATGACGCCGCTGAAGGCGAGATAGTTCCCTACCGCCGCGAGCAACACGCACACACCTACCGTGACCCCACGATGACGAATGGCCCAGCGGACGGCGACGCGGTAGCGCTCAATCAGGAAGTGCATGATGGGATTGCGCCATTCCTGCGCGCCCTTGGCGAAGGCGAAACTGGCGAGCACGGGCGCAATCACGATCGAGAAGAGTAAGGCTCCGAGCAGCGCGAAGGCTACGGTCCAGGCCATGGGATGAAAGAGGCGGCCTTCGACGCGCTGCAGCGTGAAGATCGGCAGGTAGGCGGTAATGATGATGGCGATGGCATAGAAAACTGGACGCTGCACTTCGTGCGAGGCCTCACCGATTCGTTCGGCAGGTGTCTTGGTATCGCCGTTCTTGCGGCCTAGATGGCGCACGATGTTTTCAACCATCACTACCGCGCCATCGACCACCATGCCAAAATCGAGCGCACCGAGAGACAGTAGATTTGCAGGAATGTGCCGCAAGTCCAAACAAATCGAGGCAAACAACAGCGAAAACGGAATCGTCGCGGCAACGATGATCGCGCCTCGAATGTTGCCCAAGAACAAGAACAGGATGATCGATACCAGGATCATTCCTTCAGTGAGATTGTGGAGTACCGTGTGGCTGGTGAAATGAACCAGCGTGCTGCGATCGATGAAGGGAACAACCTTTACGCCGGGAGGCAGAATGCGATTGTTCAGTTCCTCGACTTTGTCGTGGATGCCTTGCAGCGCCGTCTCTGCCGTGGCGCCTTTGCGCAGGAGCACGATGCCTGACACGACATCGTCGTTATCGACGATTTTTCCATCCTCGCGCACGATTGCACCGTTGGGACCGTAGGGACAAGCAGTGCAAGCCCGCGCAAACTGACCGAGGCGAATCTTCGGACCTTGCGAAACGACCGCTATGTCCTTGACGCGGATGGGCGTGCCGTTCTTGGTCACGATGACGGTGCGTTCGATGTCCTGAGCACGGTCGATCAATCCGACAGAATTGACGTTGATCTGCTGCAGGCCCTCCTGGATGAAGCTGCCGCCGGCATTGACGTTGTTGTTGGTCAGTTGCTGCTCAACTTGAGCCAGGCTCAGACCGTAGGCAACGAGTTTGTTGGGGTCGACTCGAACCTGATATTCGCGGGTGGGGCCACCGAAACTGGAAACATCGACTATGTTCGGCACGGACTTGAAATTCTTTTCGACGACCCAGTCTTCGATGGATTTCAGCTCCATGGGGTCGTAGGCCGGATTGGTGCTGTGCAGGGTGAAGAAATAAATCTGGCCGACCGGGCTCCAGTCCGTGCCCATTTGTGGCACGACGTTCGGAGGCAAAGTGACTTCGCTGAGCCGCTCCAGAACCCGTTCGCGGTTCCAGTCGTTATCCGATTCTTCGTCGAAAATCAGCTTAATGTCGGAGAGTCCAAAGAGCGAGAACGAACGCAAATGCACGACATGCGGAATGCCGTTCATCACGATTTCAAGTGGAATCGTGACTTGCTGTTCGATTTGCTCCGCCGAAATTCCCGGCCATTGCGTGATGATCTCAACGTAGTTGTCGGCTACGTCGGGATAGGCCTCGATGGGAAGGTCATGGAAGGCAACAATGCCCGCGAAGAAAAGTATCAGCGCCAGGGCCAGCACCAGCAGGCGGTTGTTGAGAGCAAAATCAACGACTCGACGAATCATTTATTGCTCCACCGTATTCTGCAGTACCAACGCATTCGAAACCACTTCATCTCCCGGCTTGAGGCCGGAAACAACTTCTTGCTGGTTGCCCGGAAGCATGTTTCCGGTGACGACTTCGAGGCGTTTGAAGTGTCCCGCGTTGGCTGGTATCGGCGTGTAGACCCACTCGCGATCATGCAGGTGCAGAATGGCAGTGGCTGGAACCACGGCCCGCGTTTCTGGCTGTTTGCCGTAAAACGTCGCGGTGACGAACATGCCCACGCGCATCATGCCGGGGTTGGGAACTTCGAGGCGAACTTTTGCGGTGCGAAGGCTGGGATCGAGAACCGGCAGAATGTTGTCGATCCGGCCTTTGAAGATTTTGCCGGGATAGGCGTTCAGATGGATATCGGCGAATTCGCCGACGTGCACCGCGTCGAGATCATTTTCGTAGACGTCGCAGATGATCCAGACATAAGAAAGATCGGAAATAGTGAAAGGATTGGGACCCGCGAGACCCTGCACCCCGGCCGCGTTGGTGACTTCTTGGTCGGTAATTACACCCGATATGGGCGCGGTAACATCGACAATTCCCGAGGGATGATCCTTGTCCACGCCGAGAAGGTGTAACTGTTCGATTGCGGTATCGAGATCGACCTTGGCATCCTGTTCGGTGCCTTCGGCCTGTTCGAGAGCGCTCTTGGCGATGGCACCCTTGTCGTAAAGAGTTTGCGCCCGTTCGAGTTGGATGCGCGCCAGCCGTTCATCGTTCTGGGCCTTCAAGTAGGTCTGGTAAGCCCCGGAGACATCGTTGCTCCGCACTCGCAGAAGCAATTGCCCTTTCTTCACCGTGTCGCCAAGCCGGGCCTTGATTTCCACGACGCGTCCCGAAGCCAGCGAGATCACGGGCACTGCGCGGGCGATATCGGGCTGCACCACGCCGGTGACATTCAGGGCAGGCGCGGTCTTGTGCTCATCCGCCTTCACCACCGGAAACAGCTCCGGGTGATCGACCTTGAAATTATTGGCATCGAGATCGGGCTCGACCTTTGCGGCAGGCGGAGCTTCGGCCTTCGGGTCGGCCTTGGTTTCACCGCAACCTTGCAGGAGCAAGCTCAACGACCAGCAAAGAGCCGCCAGCAGCATCACGCCGGCGTATCTGGGTTTGATTTTCATTGGATAACCTCCCGGCCGACGGCCATATTCAATTGGGCCGCAGCGGTCAAGTACGCACCCACCAAGTTCACATAGCTGAGTTCCACGGTGCGGTAGTCGCTTTGCGCGTTCAGATAATCGAGCAGCGATGCGCCACCGTGTTGATAGGAAAAGAACATCGTGTCGCGGACGCGCACTGCCTGTTGCAGATATTTCGCTTTGTAGGGCTGCAGCAGAATTACGTTGCTGTTCAGCGTTGCGTAAGCGGAATCGACGTCGCTCAACACGCCTGCTTCCGCGGCATCGCGCAATTTTTCGCCGCGCGTAATATCGATCTGCGTGTGCAGCTTCTCTCCCTGGTTGCGGTCGAAAATGCGCAGAGGAATACTGACACTTACGCCCACCGTATTTATGGCAAACGGGTTGTTGGTGGACGAGTTGTGCGTATACCACACGCCGAAAGTCGGGTCGGTCGAACCATTCGCCACCGCCAGCTTGTGATCGGTCTGTGCCTTATCGACAGCTTCCACCGCCGCCTTGAGATCGGGGCGAGTGTCCATGGCAATCTTCCGGAAGTCGTCGCGCGAGACAAGTTGATCGCTGAAATCGAAGGGTCCACTGACGTCGAATTGTTCGATCGGCGTGCGGTCGTTCAGCAGCGTTAGCAATTGAATTTTCGCCGTGCGCAAATTCACGTCGGCGGTTTGCAAATCGGATTCATACTGCACGCGCTGCAACTCCAACCGGTCGAGGTCGATTTGCGCGATATCACCCGCCTCAAAACGATCTCTGCTGATCTCAAGTACGTGGTCGTAGTAGGCAAGGTTGTCTTTGGCCAGTTGCAGCACCGCTTTTGCCTGTAGCGTTGACACAAATGCGCTCCGTAAGTTGAAGAGCAGAGTTCTCTCGAGCTCGGAGTGGTTTGATTCCGCAATCAGGGTGGCCTTTTTTGCACTCTCGAGTCGTAACTCACGCTTGTGCCGCCGCTCGTGCAGATAACTCAGGCCGGGAGACTCAAAAGTGCCAGCGAACGGTTTCCATACGCCTTGATTCGGGGTAATCTGGGTCCCATCCACGGTCAGATTGAACTCTGGGTTGGGGCGCAGAAATGCGGTGATCTCATCCGCCTTCGATTCATCCACGCTCAACTTGTCGGCCAGCAGCGTGGGGTTGTTCAGCTCGAAACGATCCTTCACCTTCTCCCAGGTCCAGCTTTGGGGGGGCTGCTGGCCGGATGAATTCGCAGCAACTCCCAGGGCTAGCACCAGGAATAGCCAGTAATATCGCTGGACTTTTCTACGCATCCAGTAACTCCGTTAGGGCCTTTCGAATCTTCCGAAGGCTAGCGTGATTTTGCCTTTGCTTTCTCTGTGGGAGCCCGCCACCGCGTGCAAGCAGTCTCCTGTGAGTATGTAGGTTCCCTCGTAAGAATTTCGTAAAGGGTGAGGGAAGCTCGCCGCCAAATCTTGAATGTCACGGATCAACGATTTAGCGAGCTACGCGAGGCAGAAACAGGGAGGAGCACGGCTGGTGCGGAGAATCGACGGCGCCACCGGCAGCGAGAGCCGAACGGAGAAAAGTTTTTGCCAGGGCTCTCGCGCGAGGCCAATCGAGGCAGAAGTTGCGGCAACGGCGGGCAGACTCTGCCAGCGGCTATGCGAGACGGAAGCCTTTTCCCCGGCTGCCTGGCTGACGCTGCGTTTGCTGGGCGAGGATTCTTCCATCTCGGCGCGCATGGCGTGCAAATCGTCGGAGGCCGAGATCACCGGAAACAACAGAACAATTACACATCCTAGAACGCAAAGAAAGATGAGCGGATGCGTCGCCGAACTTTTCGCTCGACCACCCGGGCTGATCGAGCAAAACCGCTGCCGCCACAGCAAATAGGCAGGCAACAGCAGCGACAGCCAGCAGAGATTGAGAAAAAGTTCCATGCAGAATGCGTGATTCTAGCTCAAGGAAACACCAGTAAGAATAGCATGGTGCACCCGTCTCAACATAGCCAAGATAGCACAGGAGCGGCAAGTAACTTGCGTACCTTGGGCACAAAAATCGCTATGGACCCTGCACAATTTGCAAAGGTTTAGGGGTTTCGAGTCCTTGGCGAAGGATGGTTCCCCGGGCGGGGATTTCAGCAATGGCGTCGGCGCGAATTTCGTAGCCGCCGTAGGACAGCGTACTGCCAAAGAGAATTTTGCGATTGGTGACGCCGGCTTTCAGTGGGAAATGTTCGTAGCCGAGGGCCGTTGCGCGCCCATTCTCAGCGACTGCTACGATGATGACCGTCAGATCGAATGTATCCTTGGAGCCGTTGGAAACCTTCACGGATCCGTCAATGCGGTCGTCGCGAACCTTGGGAGGTTCCAGCCATTCCAGTAGCAAAGGCGCGGTGACTTCCGCTCTAAACTCTTTGTTGATGGTGTTCGCGGGATGAGCCGAATCTTCGACTTTCAGCACGAAGGAGAACGCCCCCGGTTTCGCGGGACGCCCAGCCAGCAGGCCTTCCCGAGTCAGCGAGATTCCTTCGGGCAGATTGCCACTGTCCACGCTCCAGATATAGGGAGGAACGCCGCCGCTGGCGTGCAGAAGAACATGAAATTCCACGCCTGCGTCGAGTGCGGGCAGAGGCTGGTCCGGTACGGCGAGCGGCGGAGCCTGCGCGATGAGCACGCTGCCAAAGCAAATCAGAAGTGCAATCAGCCGCAGGATTGAAGTGAGATTCATTTTCGCTTCGTTTGATTTTACTCGGGACACGGCGTAAAAGAACTGCAATATGTCTCATCGTGTACCGCGTCCTCCAATTAGCCTCTTAATCGTGTGCTCGCTCGTCTGCTTGATTGCCGGCACATTGACTTCAGATGCGCTGGCTCAGGCTTCCGCTTCATCTCCATCCAACCAGAAACCAAGTAACGCTAACGCCGAAGAGGCCGCGGTCTTCGAACGAATCCTCAATCGTGTCCGCTTTGAAAACGACGGAACCGAGGTGAACGAAACCGAGGCCGTGATTCGAATTCAGAGCCAGGCCGGCGTGGAGGAATTCGGTCAGCTGGTTTTCGGATACTCATCGGCGACTGAAAAGCTGGAAGTGGAATATGTCCGGGTGCGCAAGCCGGATGGGCAGGTCGTAGTAACGCCGGAATCGACAGCGCAGGATTTCGCTCCCGATGTGCTGAAGGAAGCTCCGATGTACAGCGACTACCGCCAGCGGCACATCTCCGTGGCGGCGCTGCGGCCCGGAGACACGCTGGAATACCGCACGGTAACGCGGTCAATCACGCCTCTGGCCACGGGAAATTTCTGGTACGAAGCTACCTTTCCCAAGGGAGTGGTGGTCAACGAAGATCGATTGGAGATCAATGTTCCGAAGGCGCGCGAAGTGAAACTCAAGTCGCCCACGCGATCGCCGGAGATTCAGGACGATGGAGACCGGCGCACTTACACCTGGGTCGTGAAAGATATTCACCCGGAACGCAACAAAGATAAAGACGAGGCCGACGAGGACACCGGTCCCGATGTGCAGTTGACGACCTTCACCGACTGGAAGCAGGTCGCGCAATGGTACGCCAAGCTGCAGGGCGAGCGCATGACGGTGGACGCAAGCGTCCAGAAAAAAGCTGACGAACTGACCAAGGGCGCGGATACGCCCACCGAAAAGGCGCGACGGCTTTACGATTTCGTGGCACGCAATGTGCGTTACGTCAGCATTTCGCTCGGCATCGGACGTTATCAGCCGCACTCTGCCGCGGACGTTTTGCAGAATGGCTACGGCGACTGCAAAGACAAGCACACCTTGTTTTCCGCGCTGCTGCGGGCGGAGGGAATTCAGAGTTATCCGGTGCTGATCGGCAGCGCCCGCAAACTGGACGCTGACGTCCCTTCGCCGGCGCAATTCGATCACGTGATCACGGCGGCTCGCCTGGGGACGGGAACAGGACTGACCTGGCTCGATACGACTCCGGAAGTGACTCCCTTCGGGCTGATTCTGTACCAACTGCGAAACAAGCAAGCAGTGCTCGCGTCGGAAGATAGTGAGGGAGGATTGCAGCGCACACCGGCCGATTCGCCGATCAAGACCTTCATGCACTTCGCGCTCGACGGAAAGTTCAGCGAATTCGGCGCTCTCGACGCCACGCTCGAGGTCACGGCCCAGGGAGACCGCGATTGGCCGCTCCGCGCCACCTTTCGGCGTTACCCGCAGGCGCAGTGGAAAGATTTTGTGAAAGCGCTTTCGGCGAGTTGGGGCTTGCCCGGCGACGTCGATGATGTTCAACTCGATTCGATCGAAGACACGAGCAAGCCTTTTCATCTGAAGTATCACCTGCACCAGGACCGGTATTTCATAGTTCCATCGGCGAGCGTGGATTTTCGTCCGATCCCGCCACTGGGACTGCCTGCGATTCGGGCCTCGGAAAAGAGCACAGAACCGTTGAACATCGGTCCCGCCGGAGAAACCGACTACCGGGTGCGCTTGCAGTTTCCCTCCAACTACACGGTGCGCACGCCAACGGCGGCGAAAATGTCGCGAGATTATGGCGACTACTCTTCGTCGTACTCGGTGAGCAAGGGAATTCTTGAAGGCGAGCGCAAACTTGTCGTGAAGGTGAACGAACTGGCGGCGGCGCGGCGCACGGACTACGAATCGTTTCGCACTGCTGCGCAAGGCGTTGAAGATCAGTTATTGTCGTGCACCATTCAGACGCCGTCAGCGCGAGGAGCGGAAGCGGCTTCGAAGATGGAAGGGACTCCTGCGGAGTTACAAAAGGCTGGGGTGAAAGCGCTGCAGAGCAAGGATTATCGCACCGCAATCGACCTGCTGAAACGCGCGGTGGAGGCGGATGCTGGCCTGGAGAATCCGGGCATGAAGGACGGGTGGTACGACCTCGGGCTGGCCTACACCGGAGCCAACCATCATGAGGAGGCAATCGCGGCGTTTCGTACGCAGCTCGAACTCGATCCGAATCACAAGCACGCGAATGGCGACCTGGCGATGGAACTGCAACAGACGGGCAAGAACGACGAGGCGGTCGCGGCGTATCGCAAACAGCTGGAAATTTCTCCATACGACAAAACCACGCTGAAGAATTTCGGCCTGTTGCTGGCGCAAATGGGACGGGACGCCGACGCGCGCACGGAACTGGAGGCAGCGGCCGCGATTCCTCCGGATGACGCGGAAACGAAGATGGCGTTGGCGCAGGTGTACGGGCGATTGGGAGAAAAAGCGCTCGCGCAAGGGCTGATGAAGGGATTGACGGGTGGTTCGGGCACGGATTCAGGCCAGGATATTTTCGCGTCCGCTTTAAGGAACGACATTGATCCAACCCAAACCGAGAACGACGCGCAGCAGGTTCTTTACGACATTGGAGGACAATTCGATTCGGGCGAGTTCGACCGGCTGGGGCCGTCGGCATTTTCGTCGATGCGGCTGGTGGCGCTATCATGGGCGCGAATTGGATGGGCGAAATTTGAGCGCAGCGAAAATCTGGCGGCGATGCAGTTTCTCCAGTCGGCGTGGCTGTTGAGCCAGTCGGGAACGGTCGCAAACCGGCTGGGGCAGGCGCTCGAAAAACAAGGGCAACCGGAAAAGGCAAGTCACATGTATGCGTTAGCCGTGGCGGCGGGCGGCAGCGACGTGTTGGATTCGCGGGCGCGCTTGGCAAAGCTTGATCCCGCAGCGGCGGAGAAAGAGATTGCGCAGGCCCCGTTGGAATTGGCCCAGGAACGCACCGTAAAGCTCGGCACAATCACGAACAAAACGGTTGCTGCGCGATTTAACCTCGTATTCGATAGTTCCCCACGTCCAGAGCGCGCCGAGTTTGTCGACGGCGACGAAAGCCTGCGGAGCGCCGGCGAGCAGCTTCGAGAGAAGGACTTCCCCGTGAGATTTCCGGATGTGTCGTCGGTGAAAATTGTTCGGCGAGGACTGTTAAGTTGCGCTGGCTCCGGGTGCAGCATCGAACTGCTGCCGATTGAGAAAGATGCTCCTTCAGGAACGCCGCCGGGTTCGAAGAAGTGAAGCGCGTCCGCTCGACGCATCCGCTTGAACTCCGATAATCTAGTGAGTCTTGTAAGGGAGGTCGTGTCGTGTCTATGCGGGAGGCGGTCGCACGGCTGTGGCCCGAAATTCAGTGGATCAGCGATTCCAAGCTGCGCGAGCAGGTGACCGAAGCGTGGATCAAGGCGCTCGAGCGCAGTCCGCTGAAGCCGGATGACCTGAATCAGATTCCTTTCACTCTGCTAGTTCCGAACTGTCCGATTACCTTCATGGAACACAAGCGCTGCGTGGTCCACATTGCGCGCGACAGCGCGAAAGCGATGACGGACTTCATGGGCCGGGCGCTGCCAATCGACGCGGACGCGGTGATTGCGGGTGCGATCCTGGCAGATGTCGGCAAGTTGCTCGAGTACGAAATCGGTCCGGACGGAAAGAGCCGGCAAAGTGAGCGCGGAGAAGCGTTGCGGCATCCGTTCACTGGAGTCGCGCTGGCGATGGAATGCGGCGTGCCGGACGCGGTGTGCCACATCATCGCCGCGCATGCGGCCGAAGGCGATCTGGTGAAGCGCACGACCGAAGCGTTCATTGTGCATCACGCCGATTTCATGGCGTTTCTGCCGTTCAAGAATCCCAAGAACGTGAAAGTAAAATGAAGAATGAATTTAAAAATTGATTCACGAAAATAGTTAGAAGTTCGTGCGTAAGGATGTGAGGAGAAACGCGTGTCCACTGGGATACAAAGCAGTGCCAAAGAAACGATCACCGCGATCATGTCTCGCTGGGCTGCGGGACTGGAATACAAACACCTCTCACAGGATGCGGTCTACCAGGCCAAGCGCTTTCTGCTCGATTCGGTCGGTTGCGCGCTGGGCGGATATCAGCAGCATGACGTGATCATCGCGCTCGAAGTCTTGAAAGAAATTGCGGGGCGCGGGCCAGCGACCGTAATCGGCACGGGCCAGAAGATGGACGCAGTTTCCGCGTCGCTGGCGAATGCTCTGATGATTCGTTGCATGGATTACAACGACATTTATTGGAAACAGGATCCTTCGCATCCTTCCGATATTTTTCCGGCGGCGATGGCATGCTGTGAGCGCGCCAAGAGCGATGGCCAGGAATTGATTGTTGGATTTGTGCTCGGTCACGAGTTCGAAATGCGCTTGTGCGAGGCGGCGTTTCCGGGCATCCGCGAGCGCGGCTGGCATCACGCTACCCTGACGGCATTTGTCTCGCCGATTGTGGCGGGACGCGCGCTGCATTTGAGTTGGGAACAGATTCAACACGCCATCGGAATTTCAGCTTCGCGGCACTGCACGATGGGCGCCGTGACCGCAGGCAAGCTGACGATGATGAAGAATACGGTCGATCCGATGGCTACGCAGAGCGGTGTTTTCGCGGTGCTGCTGGCCGAGCGCGGCTATACCGGCCCTGAGCACGTGATCGACGGCAAGGAAGGATTGGTGCACTGCTTCGGTCCGGCATGGAAACAGAATCTGCTGACGGATGGATTAGGCGAATCGTGGCGCATCACGCACTGCGGGATGAAGTTTTTTCCGACTGAGGCTTTGACGCACGCTCCGATTTCGGCGGTGCTTGATCTGGTCAAGACCAACGATCTGCATCCCGATCAGGTAGAGAAGATTCAGATAAGGTCGCTGGCGCGAGCGGCCGACATTCTTTCGGACCCGAGCAAGTACGACCCTCACACCAAGGAGACAGCAGATCATTCGCTGCCCTACGTGATTGCGGCGGCGCTGGTGGACCGGCAGGTGACGCCAGCGCAATTTGAGATGAAGAAGATCATGGACCCGACGATTCGAGCACAACTGAAAAAAGTGGAGGTTGTGGCCGATCCCGAGATCGAGAAAGTCTTCCCGGCATTGCAGCGCGTGATTGTGAACATCACTACCACCGACGGACATACGTTCTCCGAGCAGCTCGACTATCCGAAGGGCGATCCGCGCAATCCGTTGAGCGATGCGGAGATTGAAGAAAAATTCCGGGCGCTAGCCGACGGCGTGCTGTCATCCAAGGCGCAGGGCAAGCTGATTGACGCGATCTGGAACCTGGAGAAATGCACATCCGTTACAAAATTGATGGCGTTGATGAAGGCGGATGTGAAGAAAGCAAAATCGGCCAAGAAGACCAGCAAAAACGGACTCTAGCAAGAACCACGTAGGGACGGCCGCCCTCGGCCGACCAGCCGGACGAAGTCCGGCGTCTGGCTTGGGCAGGAGTAACTAATGGCAGATTTGAAATCGACCATTGCATCGAGCTTGACGGCGCGCTACAAGAAACTGGCGGGCGCGGTTCACGAACTCGCGGCGCCGCTGAGCAACGACCAGTTTTGGGCCAAACCCTTCGCATTCGGCAACAGCTTTGGCCACCTCACACTGCATCTCACGGGTAATTTGAATTACTACATTGGCGCGCAGATTGCGGGAACGGGCTATGTGCGCGATCGTCTACTGGAATTTTCCGAGTCCACTCGGCCATCGAAGGCAGAGGTGTTGAAGAAATTTGATCAAGCCATTGCGATGGTGATTGACACGATCAACCATCAGTCGGCGGAAGACTGGTCCAAGGAATACGTGGCGGTGGGCGCAGACGCACGAGACCGCTTTGGGATAGTGCTGACATGCGCAACGCATCTGCATCACCATATTGGGCAGATGATGTATCTCGGGTTTGAGTTGCAGCGGAAAGGCTGAGCGATCGGAGTCGTCATGGGTCAGACCATCGTTGAAAAAATCGCGCAGAAGCACATGACCGAAGGCCCGTTGCGTCCGCTGCGGACGGGCGATTTCCTGTCGATTCGCCCGCACCGCTGCATGACGCACGACAACACCTCTGCGGTGATGAGCAAGTTCAAGGGCATCGGCGCGAAAAAGGTGAAAGATGCGCAGCAGTTGACCTTCGCGCTCGATCACGACATCCAGAATCGGGACGAAGCGAACCTGAAGAAGTATCGCGCCATTGAGGCGTTCGCCAAAGAGCAGGGCGTGGATTTCTATCCTGCGGGTTCGGGCATCGGGCACCAGATCATGGTGGAGCGCGGTTATGTGGTCCCCGGCTCGTTTGTGGTCGCATCCGATTCGCATTCCAATATGTATGGCGCGCTGGGCGCGATCGGCACTCCGATTGTGCGCACGGATGCGGCGGCGGTTTGGGCTACGGGCGAATTCTGGTGGCAGATTCCGCGGTCGATTCAGGTTGTGCTCGAAGGCAAGTTGCCGGAGAGTGTCACGGGCAAGGACGTCATCATCACTTTATGCGGGCTCTATAACCACGATGAATGCCTCAATGCCGCGGTCGAGTTCACCGGCCCGGGAGTGGCGTCGCTCTCGATGGACGCGCGGCTTTCAATTTCGAATATGACGACGGAGTGGGGTCCGCTCGTGGGTTGGTTCCCGGTCGACGCGGTCACGATCCAGTATTTGCGCAGCGTTCACGAGCGGCTCAAAGCGATGGGTACGGACGTTGAGCGGTTCACCGAGAGCGACATTGCGAGTTGGGAGAAAGATCCTCCCGCGCCCGATCCGAACGCGATCTATGCGGCGCGGATTACGCTCGATCTCGCGCAGGTGACGCCGCATGTTTCGGGCCCCGATACCGTGCAGACGATGCAGTCACTGGCGGAAATCGAACGGAAGAAAGTTGCGATTCAGAAGGCGTACTTGATTTCGTGCGTGAATTCACGGCTGGAAGATCTGGCGGCGGCGGCGAAGGTTCTCGAAGGTCAGAAGGTTTCTCCGAGTGTGAAGTTCTATTTGAGCGCGGCGAGCAAGTGGGTACAGGAGGAAGCGGAGAGACGCGGCATCTGGCGGGCTTTAACCGATGCGGGCGCGCAGCCACTACCGTCGGGTTGCGGCCCATGCATCGGGCTGGGCGTGGGATTGCTGGAGGCGGGCGAGGTTGGCATCTCGGCAACCAATCGAAACTTCAAGGGCCGCATGGGATCGCGCGATGCGCAGTGTTACCTGGCGAGTCCAGAGGTAGTCGCGTCCTCGGCGGTTGCCGGTTACATTCGCGGACCGCATGAGTTTGCGAATCGCGAGCCACAACGCACCTACACCGAATTGACTGCGCCATCGGGCGGAGCCGAGAAAGTTGAAATCCTGCCGGGCTTTCCTCAGCGTCTTTCGGGGCGACTGGTGTTCATGCCCCAAGACAACGTGAACACCGACGCGATTTACGGCAAAGACTACACCTATCGCGATGATATGACTCCAGAGATGATGGCGAAGGTGGTGATGGAGAATTACGATCCGCAGTTCGCCGCCCGCACGAAGTCGGGCGACGTGATCGTCAGCCAGTTCAACTTTGGCACCGGGTCGAGCCGCGAACAGGCCGTCACGTGTCTAAAGGCGAAGGGCATTCCTCTGGTGATCGCGGCCAGCTTCTCGCAGACCTATCTGCGGAATGCGTTCAACAATGGCTTCTTGTGTATCGAAGTGCCGGAATTCGTGGCGCGATTGCGTGCGCAGTTTGCCGGGGAGGTCGCGGCTAAACAGAAGACGATTATTCCCGGAGCCGAGATCGATATCGATTTCACTTCGAGTACGATCATTTGGCGCGGAGAGACATTTGCGTTTCCGGCGCTGGGCAGCGTGCCGCAGTCCCTGGTGGTTGCTGGCGGCGTGGAGAATCTGGTGGCGAGGCGGTTGGGCGTAGGGTAGAGCTTTCGCCGTAGGGTCCTTCCCCTTCGGCTGCGCTCAGGGTCAGGATGACAATTCTTTGCTTTTGGTCTTCTCGGCGATCTCTGCGTCTCTGCGGTAGATATTCTTGCAGTAGCTATTCTTAAGGAGCAATCATGGCGAAATATACGGTCATCACCATGCCGGGAGACGGCATCGGGAACCAGGTTTTACCGGAGTCGTTGCGGGTTTTGAAGGCCGTCGGCTTTGACGCTGAGTACATTCATGCCGATATTGGATGGGACTGCTGGTGTGCGCAGGGCAATGCTTTGCCGGACCGGACGATCGAGTTACTAACCAAGCACAAATTGGGTCTGTTCGGAGCGATTACTTCGAAGCCGAACAAAGCGGCGCAGGCGGAGCTTAAACCCGAACTGCAGGGGAAGAGTTATGTTTACTACTCGCCCATTGTGACCATGCGGCAGAGATTCAATCTTGATATTTGCTTGCGGCCTTGCGTTGGGTTTATCGGCAATCCGCTGAATTACATTCGAAAGAAAGCTGATGGAGGGCATGGCGAGCCTGGGTATGACGAGCCTGGTTTCGACGAGCCTGGTTTCGACGAGCCAAAAATCGATACCACCGTATTTCGGCAGGGCACCGAGGGCATGTACGCGGGTGTCGAGTGGACAAACCCTCCTGAGATCGTGCGCGCCGCGTTGAACAGCCATCCGCGGTTCAAGGCTTTTGCCAATGTGCCGGGGCCGGAGATTGCCGTCAGTTGCCGCATTATCACTCGCAAGGCAGCGCAGCGCATCGTCACGGCGGCTTTTGAATATGCGAAGAAGCGCGGGTTCAAGGGCGTGACGATTTGCGAGAAGCCGAATGTGGTGCGCGAGACTTCGGGCATGATGGAGGAAGTGGCGAAAGAGGTGGCCAAGAATTATCCGGGGATTGCGCTTTGGTCAACGAACATTGACGCGCAACTGATGTGGCTGAACAAGAATCCGGAAGAGTACAACGTGATTGTGGCGTCGAATCTGTTTGGCGACATTCTTTCCGATGCGTTCGCTGGGCTGGTGGGCGGGTTGGGATTCGCGGCGTCGGGCAACATTGGGGATGACGTGGCCGTATTCGAACCTACCCACGGCTCGGCGCCGAAGTATGCCGAACTGAATCCGCCCATCGTGAATCCGATTGCCATGATTCTTTCGGCAGCGATGATGCTCGATCACGTCGGTGAAGATGCAAAGGCAAATCGCATCCGCAAGGCAATTGCGGACGTGGTGCGTGACGGCAAAGTGCGCACATACGATATGATGCGCTTTACTGGCGGCCCGAAGGCGATCAGTCAGGGCGCGGCTTCGACGGTGCAGATGACGGATGCGATATTGGAGAAACTGCGATAACCACAGGGAGCACAGGGAAACGCGGGGGCATTCAGGCCCGGATTTGTTTTCCCGGTTGAGGAGATTATGAGCCGCGCTGTTGAAACTACTTCCCCGCGTTTTGGCGAGGCGGGCCATTGGGGCTCAGAGGTTCGGTCGGACGCTCACGTCGCCTTTCAGGCGCGTGACAGCGGCGGGGTCGAGATCTCGCTGGAGTCGCGGGTTGCGGCTTATTACGGCTCGGCGATCCTCGAACAGACGCGGGAGGTTCTGGGCGAACTTGGAGTGAAGCACGCGCGGGTGGCGATTCATGATGAAGGCGCACTGCCTTTTGTGATCGCGGCTCGCATCGAGGCGGCGGCTGAGCGCGCCGGAATCGCACTCGGAAAACACTCGCTGCCGGAACAGCATCCACTGCCGGGGCCGTCGCCAAAGGATCGGCTGCGCCGATCGCGTCTGTATCTGCCGGGGTCTGAACCGAAGTACTACATCAATGCTTCTTTGCACGGGCCGGATGCGGTGATTCTCGATCTGGAAGATTCCGTGCATCGCTCGGAAAAAGATGCCGCCCGCATCCTGGTGCGAAATACTCTGCGAGCGGTTGATTTTGGATCGTGCGAGCGCATGGTGCGCATTAACCAGTTACCGCTCGGGCTTGAAGATCTGGCGGAAGTGGTGGGCGAAAGTCCGGATCTGATTTTGATTCCCAAGGTCGAGCAACCGGAGCAGGTGCGGGAAGTGGACCGCATGATCGGCGAGATCAAGGCGCGGCACGGAATCATTCGGCCGATCTGGATTATGCCGATTTTGGAATCAGCGCTGGGAATCGAAAACGCATTTGCCGTTGCAACGGCTAGCGAAAATGTGGCGGCGCTAACGATTGGGCTCGAGGATTACACCGCCGATATGGGCGTGGTGAAGACCACCGAAGGGCGTGAATCGCAGTATGCGCGGTCGCGCGTGCTGAATGCGGCGCACGCGGCGGGGGTGCAGGCGATTGATTCGGTCTTCAGCGATGTCGCCGACATGGATGGCCTGCGAAGGTGGGGAGAAGCCTCGCGGGCGGCGGGATTCGAGGGCATGGGATGTCTTCATCCCGGCCAGATTCGGGTGATTCACGAAGCCTTTCAACCTACATCCGTCGAGATCGAAAAGGCGCAGAACGTGGTTGCCGCTTTTGAAGAAGCGCAGAGCAAGGGATTAGCGGTGGTGAGTCTCGGATCGAAAATGATCGATCCGCCGGTGGTGCAGCGGGCACTGAAACTGGTGGAGCGGGCGAAGGCGATGGGAGTGATTTCGTGAAGGTGAGTGCAAACGCGCAAGAAAGAGTAGAACTGGCGCATAACGCGGCCGGGCGTGCCGTGCCCACGATGGTGAACGGCAAGCCGCAGATTCCGTTTTTGGGTGCGGGAAAATATCAGCCGCGCGGACGCAAGGCTGCCCCCGTCATCCGCTCGAATAAAGATTATCCGGATAGTGGCGATAAGCGGGTGGCCGATTTGGAAACGGCGCTGCGCAACTGCGGGCTGCGCGATGGGATGGTGATTTCAAACCATCATCATCTGCGCGATGGCGATAAAGTCGCGCTGCTGGCGCTGGAGGCAGCCGCTAGAATCGGCGTCAAAGATCTGATGTGGTTTCCCAGCGCGTCGTTTCCTTCGCAGGAAAGTGCGATTGCGCTGATGGAAAAAGGGGTGATCCATCACATCGAAGGCTCGATGAACGGGCCGCTGGGCGATTACTGTACGCAGGGGAAGATGCGCGGCATGGGTGTGTTGCGTTCTCATGGCGGACGCTACCAGGCGATTCAGGATGGAGAAGTGCACATTGATATCGCGGTGATTGCAGCGCCTACTGCCGATTTTTTCGGAAATGCGGATGGCTCGCACGGCAAGTCAGCATGCGGCTCGCTGGGTTTTGCGCTGGCGGATTCGACCTATGCCGATCGCGTCATCGTAGTCACCGATAATCTCGTGCCGTTCCCTTGCGTGCCTTGGCAGATTCAGGGCAACAACGTCGACTTTGTGGTCGAGGTGGAATCGATTGGTGATCCTGAAAAAATTGTTTCCGGCACAACGCAGATTACACGTTCGCCCGACCGGCTGCGGATCGCGGAGATGGTGGCGCAGTTTCTGCGGGCGGCGGGAATCATGAAAAATGGATTTTCGTTCCAGGCAGGAGCTGGCGGAATCGCGCTGGCCTTCGTCGAGTATCTGAAACAGATGATGAAACAGGATGGCGTCAAGGCGCGCTTTGTTCGCGGCGGATCGACGAAGTATCTGGTCGAACTGCTGCAGGACGGGCTGACCGACTACATCCTCGATGGACAAACGTTTGATCTCGATGGCGTGAAGTCGATCGCGAACGATCCGCGTCACGTGGCCACCTCGCCGTTTACGTCTTACAACTATCACGGCAAGGGGAACTTCGCTTCGCTGGTCGATGCCGTCGTTTTGGGCGCTACGGAAGTCGATGTGAACTTTAACGCGAATGTAGTCACGCACTCCGATGGGCGCTTGTTGCACGGCATAGGCGGATGGCAGAACTGTTTGTTTGCCGGCTGCACCATTCTCGCGCTGCCGTCGTTTCGCGATCGCATTCCCGTGGTTGTGGACGAAGTTACTACCATGACGGGACCGGGCGAGATGATTGACGTGGTCGTGACCGAGCGCGGCATTGCCATCAATCCTCGGCGCACGGACCTGCTGGATGCAGTGACAGCGCGGGGATCGAAGCTGCCGATTCGTCCGATTCAGGATATCAAGGCGGATGTCGAGAAAATTTGCGGCAAGCCGGCTCGGCCGAAGTTGGGCAACCGTCCGTGCGCGGTCGTGAAGTGGGTGGATGGAACCGTGCTGGACACGGTGTGGCAGGTTAGCTGACGGCGATGCGACAGTTTTTCCGCATGCTGCTTTTGGCCCTCGTGCTCATGACGGTGGCGCTGATTTCTGCGCTCACCGCCATGCAGATGGCAATTCACGGGCGCGAAGTGGCGATTCCGAAACTGGTGGGAATGAGCCCGGTTGAAGCCGAGCGCGCGGGCTCCGCTTTGGGCTTGCAGGTGGTGGTCGAGCGTCAGTTCTATAGTCCCGAAATTCCTGAAGGGAAAATCATGACCCAGGCGCCGCCGCCGGGAACGAAGGTGCGGCGCGGCTGGTCGGTTCGCGTGGCGCAAAGTTTGGGGCCGCAGCGGGTGGCGATTCCCGACGTGACGGGAGGAAGCGAGCGGGTCGCGGAGTTGAACATTCTGCGCCGCGGCCTCAGCCTCGGGTCGATCGCGCACGTGAATTTGCCGGACGTACCGCTAGACCAGGTGATCTCGCAAAGCCCGCCGCCGAATGCCAGCGGCGTGGCTGCACCCAAAATCAGTCTGCTGATTAGCGACGGGCCCGCGCCGGCGATTTATGTAATGCCGAATCTCACCGGACAACCCCTGGGCAGCGCAATGCTAACGCTGCAGGATGCCGGCATCAAGGTCGGCAAGGTCAGCACGCTTCCGCCGGCAGCGGCAATGCCCGGTGTGCCACAAGCCGCGCCAGTCGCCCCATCTCCGGTCTCCGAACCCAGTGCGGCCAGCATGATAGTGACCCAGTCTCCCGCGCCGGGACAGAAAATCATGGCGGGCAGCGCGGTAAATTTCGAAGTGCGCTAGTGTTGTTTGCCGGTGGAGAGCCGGGCGTCCCGCCCGGCCCAAAACGCTGTCGAGTTCGTCTTGTGCGGGCGAGCACGCCCGGCGCTCCACCGGATGTTGCGAACTCTCGCGCCGCTCAGAGAACCGAACGGACAACGCCGCCATCGGCTCTGAGTGCGGCACCGTTCGTGGCTGCGGAAAGCGAACTGCAGAGGAACACCACCAGCGGCGCAACTTCATCCGGACGGGCGAAGCGCTTCAACAACGAACTGGGGCGAATGCTGCGAAAGAACTCTGCCTCAAATTCGGACTTCGTTTGCTTCGATGCCGCCGCCAAACCATCGACAAATTTGTTCGCGCCCTCAGATGCTGTAGGACCGGGCAACACGGCATTCACGGTGACACCGGTACCGGCGGTCGTCTCCGCCAAGCCGCGGGAAATCGCGAGCTGCGCAGTTTTTGTCATGCCGTAATGAATCATCTCGGCTGGAATCTGCACTGCCGATTCACTGGAAATGAAGACAATGCGTCCCCAGTTTCGCTTCTTCATGCCGGGGAGATATTGGCGGCTCAAGCGAACCCCGCTCATGACATTGACTTCAAAAAACCGAAACCACTCCTCGTCAGGAATTTCTTCAAACGGCTTGGGATCAAAAATCGCCAAATTATTGATGAGAATGTCGACATCGGGAAGTCGTTGGACCGCGGCATGGACTCCGTCGACGTTGCCCAGATCGGCGGCTAGACCTTGGACCTTGGCGTTTGGATGAGATGCTCGAATCGCACTGATCGCGCGCTCGACCCGCTCTTCCGTTCGCCCGTTCACGATGACCTCAGTACCTTCGCGAGCCAGAGCCTCCGCGATCGCGAATCCGATTCCCGCGGTTGATCCCGTAACAAACGCGCGCTTCCCATCCAGTTCTAAGTTCATGCAGGTTTAGATGACACAGATTTCGTTGCGGACGCACGCGGGCAAGAAGAAGGCCACCGCTGGCGGTGGCCTTAAACTTTCTGATTCGCAGAAGCTAGTTGCTGTCGCCGCCAGCCCGCTTCCACGAGATCAAGTCGCCGATAGTAGTGCTGTTGGACGACGACGAGGAGGATGCCGGGTGGTGTTTGTAGGACTCGACTTCCTGACGCGAGGCTTCTTCGCCTACCGCCCGGATGCTGAGGCCAACTTTTTTCTCTTCCTGATTCATCTTGATGATCTTGAAGTCGAACTCGCTGCCCGGTTCCAGATGCGCCGGTTGTCCGTTGGCGTCGACCGCTTCCGAATTGTGACACAAGCCTTCGATGCCTTCGGCAATCTCGACAAAGGCTCCAAAGTTCGCCACGCGCAGAACCTTGCCATGCACGATGTCGCCGACGCGGTGCTTGGCGAAGAACGAATCCCAAATGTCGGGCTGCATTTGCTTCACGCCGAGCGAAAGACGCCGTTTGTCGGGTTCAATGGCCAGGATGACGGCCTTCACCTTGTCGCCCTTCTTTAATACTTCGGAGGGATGTTTGACGCGCGTGGTCCAGCTCAGGTTGCTGACGTGCACCAGGCCGTCAATTCCGTCTTCGATCTCGATGAACGCGCCAAACTCGGTCAGGTTGCGCACTCGGCCTTCGACCGTCGCTCCTACAGGATATTTGTCGTGCAGCGTGTCCCACGGATTCGACGCCAGTTGCCGCATGCCGAGCGAAATGCGGCGCTCGGTCGGGTTCACGCTCAGGACTACGCAGTCCACTTCGTCATTGACGTTGACCAGCTTAGAGGGATGCTTCATCCGCTTCGACCAAGTCATTTCGCTAACGTGGACAAGGCCTTCAATCCCCTGCTCGAGTTCTATGAAGGCTCCGTAGTCGGTAACGCTGATGACTCGTCCGTGGACGTGCGCCCCTACGGGATAGCGATGCTCGGCATCGAGCCACGGATCGGGCGTCAACTGCTTGAAGCCCAGCGATACGCGCTGCTTGTCTTTGTCGTATTTCAGTACCTTCACCTGAATCTGGTCGCCGACGTTGACCAGGTCGCGTGGGTGCGTCAGGCGTCCCCACGACATGTCGGTAATGTGCAACAGGCCGTCGATTCCACCCATGTCGACAAACGCTCCGTACTCGGTGAGGTTCTTGACGATGCCGGTCAGGACGCTGCCTTCTTGCAGGTGCTCGAGGGTCTTGCCCCGCTTTTCGTTCTGTTCCTCTTCGAGAAGCTGCTTGCGCGAGACCACGATGTTGCCGCGCTTCTTGTTGAGCTTGATGATGGCGACTTCCATGGTCTGGCCCTTCATGCCATCGAGATTGCGGATGGGACGCAGGTCCACTTGCGAGCCGGGCAAGAAGGCGCGCGCCCCCTGAATGTCAATCGTGAGGCCGCCCTTGATGCGTTCGACGACGACGCCCTTGATCGGCTTCTTCTCGTTGTAGGCTCGTTCAATCTCATCCCACGAACGCAGTCGCTGCGCCTTCAGGTGCGAGAGGTTGACATAGCCCTCTTCGGTTTCACCCTTCTCCCTCATCACGTCAATCTCGTCACCGGGCTGGAACTTGGGCTTGCCTTCGTGATCGAGAGCTTCGGTCAGCGGCACCATGCCTTCGGACTTCGCTCCAATATCGACGACGACGTGGGTCGCGGTCAGTTTCACCACGCGGCCCTTGATTACGTGATCTTCGCCAACCGCTTCCTCGGTTTCGGTCTCGAAGTGCTGGAGGGCAGCGGCGAAATCGTCGCTCCCAGAGGCGGCAAATTCGGGGGCGGAAATTTCTGAAGTTTCATCCTTAGATGAGCTGGTTCCCGAAGCGTCGCTGCCAGCCGCAGCAAATTCGGGGGCAGAAATTTCCGAGGTGTCGTTTTGAGAAGCGGCGGCAGCCAATGCTTCCGCGGGTGAAGGTTGTGCGGGCTCGGGAGCGTCGATAACGGCCGAGGCGCCGGTGTGAGTATCGTGTGCAGATGTCATGGTTGTAGTCGTGGACTCGGGATTGTGGGCGGTGTTGTCATCGAACACGTTCATAGCCTTTGTGTCGCGCGCGTTCGTGCGCAACTCATGCGGGACGTGGTGTAGCGGACTGCTGGCGTGGTCATTAGGTTGCGTTGAGGCCGACCTGGCGGACGACCCTGGGACAATTCCAGCTGGTTCGAAACCGCGTCCGAATCAAGGACTCTTCGACTATAGCAACCGCGTCGGAACAGTGTCAAACCCGATTCCGCTGATGGGCGGAAAATTTACAGACTCGTCACACTCCAGGAGCTGCCGGCTTCGAGCCGCGAGCTTCGGGCGATCCGTTGCCTTGTCGGTGGGCGCTCGCGGCTCGTAGCTCGCGGCTGGCAGCGCTTTTCTGCTACTCTCGCCCCATGGATCTCCTCTGGACTCCGTGGCGTTACGCCTATGTCACCGGCGCCGAGCAGAAGCCGGGCTGCATCTTCTGCAACGCACCCAAAGAAAGCGACCAGGAGGCTCGCATCGTATACCGCGGCGAGCACTGCTACATAATTCTTAATACCTATCCGTACACGAACGGGCATGTCATGGTCGTGCCTTGCGCGCACTTGGACGAGCTCCAGAAGCTTCCCACCCATGCCGCCCACGAAATGATGGCGCTGACGCAGCGGATGGAGACTGTCTTGCGTTCACTCTATCGGCCTGACGGCATTAATCTTGGCATGAATATCGGCAAGGCCGCGGGGGCCGGCGTGGCCGGACACATCCACATGCACATTCTGCCGCGCTGGGTCGCGGACGCCAATTTTCTCAGCGTCATCGGCGAGACGCGGGTGTTGCCCGAGGCCCTGGAGGTGACTTGGGAGCGGATACGAAAGGAACTGGGTAAGAATCTGTGATTGCGGATTTGTAATTGGTAATTTGAAAGCTCAGCAGTTTCGACTTATCAGCATCGCTTCTAGTGTAGAATTTGGAAGTCGAACCCCACGCTGTCATCCTCGGCAGCGGTTCTTGATCGGGACGTAGCGCAGCCTGGTAGCGCACTTGCTTGGGGTGCAAGGGGTCGCGAGTTCAAATCTCGCCGTCCCGACCATTTTTTTCGCGACCGGCTCCCGGTCATCCTCACCGCCAAAAAAACGTCCCGAACCTGTCTCAATTCAAGACGCCCGTTGTCGGGCCTTCCCCCAAAAGCTGCCAAATGCCATCACCAGCAGCGGCAAAGTCCTTACGCGGCTGCTCCGTTAGGCTGACTCCGTTCGTCCGACCGTAGTCGACCTCTGTATGCTCGTTCGATGACCGGCACCAGTCGTTCCGGCAGTTCGCTCTTCATCACGTATTCATCCACCAACCACAGGATTCGCTCTGGCATCTCGTAGTACGCCGAAAGCAGGATGATCGGCAGGTTGGGAAACCGTTGCTTAATCTGGTAAGCCACGGCTTCCGCGTCCATGCCTTCATGTTTGTACTCCAGCAGAACCGCAGCCACCACCGTTTCCTTCAACATCTTCATCGCGGTGTAGCCGCTCGACGCTATCATGACGCAATAACCATGAGATTCTAGAGTTGCCTTGCGCAGCTCCAGCACTTGTGGACGGTCGTCGATGCACAACACAGTGGGGGAGTCCATTGCCACATCTCCTTGACGCATGCAGTCGAAAACAGCCTTCCGCTAACGGTGAGCCATGATTGCAAAATAAGTAGCCACAGGACGCCTGTCTGTTCAAAATTGACCACTTTCCGGCAATGGAGGCTGGCTGACGCCGACTGTGCTTGCATCCCTATGGACTCAGCGGCTGGATCATTCAAAGGTGCGCGGGTGATATAATGCAATTGAGGTGGTTACCACCTTCTCCTCTTTCAGGTTCCCTGAACTAAGTCAGTCCATCTGAAGTTTTCTCTCCTTAGGCTTTCAAAGAAAGCCGCGTACCCCATGAATTCGAATGCGATCCTGCACGAAGTTCAACAACTCTACAACGTGAGTGACCGTCTTGACACTCTGGCTGAGCAACATCCTCTCGTCACAGAAGCACTCATCACCATTTCGGGAAACGTTCGTAATACCGCCACTGTGTTGGAGGTGCTGGTTGCGACGAAACTCGCGCCGCTCTCCGGATTAGATCCAGCAAATGCCTGAATTGCTCATCGCTGTCTGAAAGCTTGGTCTGTGGGACTGCGGCGAACAAACTAATCGTGGAGCACGATGTTGAGAAGCGAACTGTGGACTTGCAAGCCTTCGCTGTTGTAGTCAATGAGGCCTAACTCTCTGAACCTGTTCATGAAGAAACTGACTCGCGACCGGGTAGTGCCTATCATCTCTGCCAGGGTCTCCTGACTGATCTTGACGATTACAGTCTCGGGCTTACCTTCCTTGCCGAAATGAGCCAGCAATAGCAATATCCTGGCCAGTCTCTTCTCGCTGGAATTGAAAAGCTGGTCAACCAAATCCTCTTCGTACCGGATGTTCCGTGTCAGCAAATATGCCACGAACATGTCGGAAAACTCGTGTTCCCGGTGGAGCACTTCCACCATCGCCTTCTTATCGATTCGCATCACGGAGCAATCGGTAATTGCGGTTGCGGAGCAAAACCGAAGAGGCTGTCCTGTGAGGCAGCCTTCTCCGAAGAAATCGCCCTCGTTCAGAATGCCTATTGTGGCTTCCTTCCCGGTCTTCGACACAACGGTCAGCTTTACCCCTCCTTTCTGTAGATAAAAAACAGCATCGGACGAGTCCCCCTGGGCAAAGATCGTCTGCCTTTTGCGAAAAGCTTCGATCTTCCTCCCGCCGTCGATGGTCGAAAGAAATGTCTTGGTGCCGAATTTGCTGGGTTTCGTGGCTGCCACCGTGGGTGCCGTGTTCGGCCTCCTCCTCTCAAGGCTTCCTAACGCGAAAAAGACAACTTCCTATGAGGAGAGATGAATGAATGCGCAGAAAGGGTGAGAACAACGTCAACTTTGCGGGCATAACTGCGCTCCGCCTGACAATATAATCATTCCACCCATAGCGTCGGAAGTCAACCCGTTCCACCCCGAGGGTGGGCTACTTGGAGCTTCTTCGGATTGGGGGCTCCGATGCACTCTTTTGTGACCCTTGCACTTGCATTTTTTTGCCATTTGGAGCACCTTTTCACGGGGAAAAGAAAGGCCCTGAAATCATGATCCATGTCCTCATCCACCACGAAGTTGCCGATTACTTAGCTTGGAAAGCGGTGTTCGACTCCAGCCTCGACTGGCGGCGCAAGCACGGCGAGCGCAGTTGCCGGATTTATCGCAGCGCTGGAAATGTCAACAGCCTGACTCTTTTGTTCGAATGGGAGAATTTGGAAACGGCACGCGCCTTTATGGCGTCCGACGAACTGAAAACCAAGATGGCAGGCGCTGGCGTTAGGGGCGCCCCGCAGGTCGACTTCCTGACCGAGGTGCATAGCGTCCGGCGCAGCGCGGCCGACTGAGGCTGCCGGGAGGACGCGGCTTATCCGCTGACTGGTTGGCAGGCTCTTGCTTAATATGGAACCGATTTCCACCGGTTCGCATCCAAATAGGGTCGAACCTTCTCAACGGGACCGGAAGCGGATATCTCCAGTTTTGGCATTTCCTCCTCTTCCAGCTTGTCCCCAAAACCGTAAGTCTCAGGAGAATCTCATGCCCAAGAAGCCCAGCTCCAGCAATTCGCACAAAGCCTCAGCCCAACCTCGATTTCACCAGAACGCTCGCGAACTCCAGGCCTTTGGCACGGTGACCAGCATGTTGCCGTTGCAGTTGGAAGAGCCAGTCCGTCTGGAAATGACCGAGCAACTCAACCAGCTGTTAGCCGACACCATCACTCTTCGGGATCTGTACAAGAAGTCTCATTGGCAAGTATCGGGAGCCACGTTCTATCAACTTCACCTTCTGTTCGACAAGCACTATGGAGAACAGACCGAGCTCGTCGACACGATTGCGGAACGGATTCAGCTGCTGGGCGGAATCAGTATCGCAATGGCGCCCGACGTAGCCGAGTCGACCCGGATTCCGCGTCCGCCCAAGGGACGGGAAGAGGTTCCGGTGCAACTGTCGCGCTTGCTGGACGCGCACGAGATCATCATCACCCATTGCCGTGAACTGGCGGAGCTCTCCACCAAGGTCGGCGATGCCGGCACGAACGATCTGGTGGTGAGCGATGTGCTCCGCACCAACGAGCTCCAAGTGTGGTTTCTCAGCGAGCACCTGGTGGAGGCGCCCCTGGTTGAGGCCGAGCCGCTGAAGGAATCGGCGTAAGAAGCTTCACTGGGCCATCCCGGCTGGTTCTGTAATCCCGGCCGGTTCTGTAATCCGTTTGGTTTGTCATCCCGAGCGAAGCGAGGGATCTGTATTTGCAGTGCACCGCAGATCCCTCGCTCCGCTCGGGATGACAATTTGTGAAGAGTCTGCTCGAGACGTCGCTCGGCGTCATCGCTCCAGACCGCGCTCGCACTAGCGGCGGGCGGAAAGAATGTGCAGGATCTGCTGCAGTTCGTTTCGTAAATGCGCCACGCTTACACCTGGAGTCATCGGAAACGGCAGCGCGGTCTGCGTGCGATCGGACTTGGTTTCCTCGCGCAACTGGACGCGTGCGCCCGCGATGGTGAAGCCGTCTTCATAAAGCAACTTCTTGATCTTCACCACCGATTCCACATCGCGTTTGCGGTACATGCGCTGGCCGGTGCTGCTTTTTACCGGCTTGAGCTGCGGAAATTCAGTTTCCCAGAAGCGCAGCACGTAGGCAGGAAGACGGCACAACGCGGCCACTTCCCCAATGCGGAAGTAGAGCTTGTCCGGAATGATGATTTCGGTGCGGACCGTTTTCTTCGGGACTTTCTTGCGGAGGCTCATGAGCCGCTTGCCAACTCCTGTATAGCGTTTCTAGCATGAGCCGCGCCGCGCGACAACCCCCAAAAGTACGGATGGGGCAACCGTCATTGGTCGTCAGTGGTTAGTCGTTCGCACGTTGTTGCCGATTGCGGGCTGCGGCCGCCTCCGAAGCTCTGGCAGAGTGCTGAAACAATCAGGTTTCGTATCAGGGCATCGCTTCAGCGATGCCGCAAGCTCTTGAAATTGAGATGCCCCTTTAGGGGCCGCACACCGAACGACGCCGAGTCGCGCGAACGACCAACGACTAGCGACCAGCGACACACCAATGGAAAAGCCTCTCAAGAGGTGCTTCTCCTGAGAGGCTCGGGGAATTTGTTAACGAGCATCGGTCCGCTTAGTGTTTCTTTTTCTTGGCGGCTTTCTTCTTGGTTGCCATGAAGTGTTTCCTCCGTTTGAACGATTTGTTCTCCCAAGGTTCTCGACAGGGCACCTTGATGCCCGGGCTACTCAACTTCTAGTATGAGCAGCTGTCCTACCACAAGATATTGCCATGTGAATGTGATTTGTCAATGAAAATATCGCTTCAGGAAGCGATTTGGTGAAGGACGTGCCTCCGTGAGTCGGCCGCACTCAAGCAGAAATTCCTCCCGAGCATCGCATCGTCTCGGCTGTCAACCGGTGAAGACGCCCCGGCTGTGCGATAATTTCAGAACAAATTTATGTCAGAGCACACAGTCTTCTGCGCAAAATTGAAAAAGGAATTGCCTGGGCTGCCGGAGCCTCCATTCGACAGCGAGTTGGGAAAAAAGATCTACGATAACGTCTCGCAACAGGCGTGGGGCCAGTGGATGGAACACTGCAAAATGTTGCTGAACGAATATCGCCTGAACCCGGCGCGCAAACAGGATCAGGAAGTGATCGTGCAGCAGATGGAGCAGTTCTTCTTCGGGGAGGGCGCGGCGGCCCCGGCCGAGTACGTTCCCCCGACACACTAGCGCGGGCGAGATGAGCGGCGGGGCGCGGCCCTTCGGACCCTCTGCCCTATTTCCTGGCAGTTTACCCTTGGGTTACATCGCGTCCCCTGGCCGTTGCTAATTCATCACCTAGTAACACTTTCCGGCGACAATAGAAGCTGTGGCGCCGACCGTTTACGACACGCTGATCCTCTCGGATCTGCATCTGGGCGCGGACATGAGCCGCGCGCGCGAGGCCTTGCGCGTTCTGCGCGAAACCCAATATCGGCGGCTGATTCTGCTGGGCGACATTTTTGCCGACCTCAATTTCGGACGCCTGAAGAAAGAACACTGGAAGTTTCTCGGCTTCATTCGCAAACTCTCCAATCCCAAGCGCAACGTCGAAGTCGTCTGGGTCGAAGGCAATCATGACCACGGGCTCGCGCCGATTATGTCCCATTTGGTGGGCGTGCGCGTGTACCAGGAATATCAATGGGAATATGAGGGCCTGCGGCACATCGCGGTCCACGGCCACCAGTTCGACGGCTTTGTGGTGAGCAATGTTCGCGTCAGCTATTACATTGGGACGCTGCTCTATTTGCAATTGCAGAAGTGGGATTCGAAAAACAAAACCCTGACCCGCTTCCTCGACCGGCTCAATACGCGCTGGCTGCGCTTGTCGCCCAAAGTCGCCGAGGGCGCCCTGGCTCATGCTCGTCATCATCACGCCGCGCGCATATTCTGCGGCCATACGCACGCGGCCTTGCACCAGCCCGATCACGAACACGGCATCGATTATTACAACTGCGGAGCTTGGATCGACGCGCACTCGACCTACATCACCATTGGCGAGCATGGAGTCGAGATCCATGAATATGTGGAGCAAGCCGAAGATCTTCGTTCCGCCGAAGCCAACCCGGCCGATGCCGGATTCGACGACGAGGCGGGACTGCTCGAAGATGGTGAATACGAGGGTGTGGCGACCTGACGGAGATTCCGGCAACCGACTGGTCTGTTCCTGGCGGTTGGTTTTGCTTTTGGGTGGCGCAGCGGTTTACCGCTGCGATAAACGGTTTATTTTCAGGGCCGGCTTCAGCCGCTGGGGGAACGGGTCTTTTGCAATTGAAAAACAATCGTTGTCTACAAACGAGGCCGCGTAAATCTTGCGCAAACTAACCATCGTTTTCCACCACGCCGGCGGAGGACATCAAAGTGCCGCGGATGCACTCAAAGCCACTCTCTCTTCCCAGGAGCACCCCTGGGATGTCACTCTTCTCGACATCCAGGAGCTGCTTGATCCCCTCGACCTGATTCGCCGCTCTACCGGCCTGCGCATTCAGGACACCTACAATCTGATTCTCCGCAAAGGTTGGACGCGCTTTGCGCGCCAGTTGCTGATCGTTCTGCAGACCACCATCCGCGTCTACCATTCCCCGATTGTGAAACTGCTGCGAACTTACTGGGCGGACCATCCTTCAGATCTCGTGCTCTCCGTGATTCCCCACTTCAATCGGGAGATCGCCGAGAGCCTTCGCCCTAAGTGCACAGAAAACGCAAGCACCCTTCCTTTTGTCACTTTGATTACGGATTTGGCCGATTTCCCGCCCCACTTCTGGATCGAGCGCGAGTCGGAATACATCATCGCCGGCACCGAACGAGCGCGGCAGCAGGCCTTAACCATCGGCCTCCCCGCCGACCACATTTTCCGGACCTCGGGAATGATTCTCAAGCCACGTTTCTACGAGAAAATCAGCGTCGATCGCGTGGCTGAAAGAAAAAAACTTGGCCTGGAACCCGACTGCCCCACGGGCATCGTGTTGTTCGGAGGGCATGGATCGCAGGTAATGCTTGACATCACCAAAAGGCTCAATGAGGCGGGCACCGGCGTGCAGTTAATTCTGATTTGCGGCCACAACCAGAAGCTGGCTGCACAACTCGAAAATCTGAAAACCAGAAAGCCCGTCGCGGTAGTTGGATTCGCTCAGAATGTGGAGTACTACATGGCCTTGGCTGACTTCTTTATCGGGAAGCCGGGCCCCGGATCGATCAGCGAAGCGCTGCAGTTCCACTTGCCGGTCATCGTGGAGTGCAATTCCAAAACGCTGCCGCAGGAACGCTACAACGCCGAATGGGTCACGGAAAAAGGTTACGGGATTGTCGTCCCGAGCTTCAAACAAATTGTTCCCGCCGTGCAACGCTTGCTCGACACCGCCACGTTTGAGGATTTCCGCCGAAAGACCGGCGAGTATTCGAATCGAGCGCTGTTTGAAGTGCCTGCGATCCTGGAACAATGCGCGGAGCGCTCGGCCGATCGAGTTCAACCAGTTCCAGTTTGGTAGCGCCGCCGAGTTGCCGCCAAGATCTCGAGACGCGCGGCGCGAAATTAAAACCTCAAAATATAGATGCCGAAGCGGCAAAAAGATTTGCTTGCGCGCAGCAGTTCTATGCAGAGACGCGGCTTGTCGCTTCTGGCGGCGCGGGCAGTTTAGTGGAACATTGCAGCAAAGAATCCGCCGATTTTTCTGAAGAACCCGCGCGTCGGAGGACGCTTCGCCGACGCCGTTTCCGCGCCCGCCGGTTTCGGCATTGGCTGTGGTTGCTGCGGAGCAAGTGGAGCGGCCAAGGCCGGGGTTTCTCGTAGACGCGATTCCAGCGGCAACGCACGCACATCCTCGACCGGGGCCGGAGCGGGGCCAGTCGCGTGAAATACCAACGGCGCTTCTACCTGCACGTGAATTTCGTTGGGGTCCACTGGGGCGTCAGCGGGAGCGGCCCGTGCCGGTATTCCAGTCGGGGGCGCACTTCCCGCGTGAGTCGGCTCCGTCACCGGCGTTGGGTTCGCGTACGGGGGCGGGAGCGCTGGGCTCTGCTCCTTACTCGGCAACTCGTTCTGCGTGGGCAGATCGTGCGTGGGCAGATCGTTGATCGCGCGCAGCGGAGCGTCGCGCGGCGCTGCGCATCCGCACTCTGGCGGCACCGCCGTATCCACATGATCGAGTTGACCCGAGCGAAACATGAGCTGGTCTGTAGCCTTGACTTGATAAGTGCGATCGCCAAGCAACTCCGAAACAATCGCGGCCGCCGTGTTGCCGGGCAAGGCGCGCACGCAGGTGTTGCCCTGATTGTCGGCACTGATGGCGTAGTGAAATTCGCCCGGGCCGACCAGGAGAATGCGGAAGTCCGGCGTCATCACGGAATCCGACGAGGCGTCGAGAACGAAGTGCGCTTCGAGCGCGCCCGTGTTCATGGCAAGCATCAGGTTATGCCGGTTCTGCGAGGGAGTCACCGACACCGTCGTTCCCGGGCAAACATGCACTTCGCCGCCACTCGACAGTTCGAGCACAGCCGTATCGGTACCGGCCGTAATCGTGGAACCCGATCCGCCGTCCTTTCCAGCCAGCGTCAGCGGGCCCGCCGCGCGCACCGCCGCGACCACCGGCTTCGGTCCGGGCGTCAGACCGGGAACTGCCAGCGGCTCAAATGGAGAACTCGAATTTCTTGCCTGGCCGGGATTTTTTCCCAGATGCACGACCAGCCTGTTTCCCGCGGCATCCCAGGTGTAGGCGCGCGGCGCGAGCAGATCGACGACTATGCGCGCTACCGGCGGATTTTCTTGAAACTGGTCGGCGCGCAGCGTGCTGATCTGATCGGCTTGCACGCTGATGCGCTTCTTCTGCGTGTCCAGCCGCGCGTTCGGCAGGTCGATCACCAGTCGCTCGGGGTCGCTGATCGCCTGAATGGACGGAACTAGCGGCCGAGTCGAGAGAATTTCAACTGCCTGCCCATCTTTTTCCTGCACAATTCTAAAGCTCTTGACGACAGCCATCTTGCTGGCCGAAGTCTTACTTGGCGAAGTCTTGCTCGCGGCTGGCGCGGCAGATGGCGCACGAGATGTCTGGGAATGTAGCAGCGTTGTAAAGGCGAGAATTCCGCAGGCGAGCGCAGCGCATAAATACGCCCGCAGGCTGCAACCAGACCGCGGTTGCCGGAACCGAAGATGCAGTGGGAACTCCTTCACGAAAAGCGCTCGACTGTTACTGCAAACATACCACTCGGAGGTTGACAGAAGAAAGATGCGCAAATCAGGGAATGGAAACAGCGGGCGAGATTACGGTTCGGCCAGGAACTCGTATTCATCAATGACGGCCGCCACGGCCAACTTGTTGGCGGGAGTGCCGCCTTCAACTCGCACCACGCGCCCCTTGCAGCGTACGCGAATGCTTTCTGTAAGCGTAATCTCGGGCGGCAGGGTCAGGGTGAAATTAATCGGCGAGCCAGCCTGGATCGCGGAATCAACATAGAAGCAAATGCCGCGCGCGCTCACGTCACGGGTCTGCGCCGCGTGCTCCTCGCCATTTTCACCGTAACGGACGCTTACCGGAAGACGAAGCGCAAATCGCCGCACCGTCCGCTTGTCATTGTCCGGGACTCGGTCCTGGTCTGGTTGCGTTTCCGCCATTGAATGCCCTCAAAAGCAAGGTTGCCAAGTTTCAAGGTTGCAAGTTTCAAAGAGCGTGCCCGAATTGCCTGTAAGCATGGCAATTCGCGACCCGACTGTCAAGGAGACGGACGCCCTCGGTGTTCCCTGTGAACCCCTGTGTCCCCTGTGGTAAGGACTTTTTCTAGACCGCCAGAACTTCCGACTTCCTGCCCAGCGTCTACAATGGACCTGTGGTCTTCGTCCTCGACAACTACGATTCGTTCACCTACAACCTCGTCCAGTATCTAGGCGAACTAGGCGCCAGCGTTGAGGTTCGCCGCAACAACGAGGTGACCGTCGGCGAGATCGAGGCGATGCACCCGGAGCGCATCGTGGTTTCTCCAGGCCCCTGCACGCCGCAAGAAGCTGGCATCAGCATCGAGCTGATTCGCCATTTCACGGGCAAGGTGCCATTGCTGGGCGTCTGCCTTGGTCACCAGGCGATTGGCGCGGCCTTCGGCGGACTGGTGGTGTGCGCGAAAAACCTGATGCACGGCAAGACCAGCCCAGTGGAGCACGATGGCAAAACCGTCTTCCGCGGCATCGCTTCCCCGATGACCGCGACTCGCTATCACTCGCTGATAGTTTCTGAAGAAGGCCTCCCGCCCGATCTGGAAGTCAGCGCCTGGACGCGCGATCGCGATGGCACCAGGGTCATCATGGGGTTGCGGCATCGGAAGTTTCCCGTCGAGGGCGTACAGTTTCATCCCGAGAGCGTGTTGACCGACGAGGGGAAAAAACTGGTGGCGAATTTCTTGCGGGGCTAATGCGAACTCATCGCAAACCCGCTGAGAGGGTTCAGCCTTTAGTGCGATGTCACATAAGGATGTGATCCCAAGCACGACAAGGCGAGAAGCCTTTCCTCTAGTATTTCCAAAGGAAGGAATCAACATCATGAGTCTGAGTCAACTGGCCCGGTCCATCCGGGAGTCGGCGACTCTCAAGCTGAATGAAACCGCGGCTCTGCTGCGCGACAAAGGCGAGCCTATCATTCACCTGGGAGGCGGAGAACCCAAGAGCAAGGCACCCATGGATGCCGTGATCAATTGCGCGGCTCTGCTGAATACAGGAGAAATCCGATACACAGCGCCCGACGGTATTCCCGCACTGAAGAAAGCCATCGTGCGCTATACCGAGGAGCACTACAAGAAGATTGTGTCGGCCGATAACGTGATCGCCTCCGGCGGCGCCAAGCAGTCGCTGATGGTGCTGCTGCACGCCATCCTCGATCCCAAGGAAGAAGTGATTTTCCCGGCTCCCTACTGGGTAAGCTATCCGGAGATGGTAAAGCTCGCGGGCGGAGTTCCCGTGCCGGTCACGGCCGAGGATGGAACATTTTTCCCGACCGTCAAAGAAATGGCGGACGCATGCGGCTCCTACACCAAGGCCATCATTCTAAACAGCCCCAATAATCCTTCGGGGGCCGTTTACTCGAAAGATTTCGTGCAGGAGATGGTGGAGTTTTGCGAGAAGAAGAGCCTTTATCTGATTCTCGACGACATCTACAACCGCCTGGTTTTCGACGGCAAGACCGTGCCGAACGGCTACGACTTCATGAAGTCGTCGCTTGAACAATCGAAGGTGGTGGTGATCAACGGCGTCTCGAAAATGTATGCCATGACCGGGTTCCGCATCGGCTGGGCAATCGCCAATGAGCCGCTAATTGAGGCCATGGCGACCATCCAGTCGCAGCAGACCTCGGGGCCCTCTTCTCCGGGGCAGTGGGCGGCGGTGGGCGCGCTCAACGGAGTGCAATCGTCGATCGACAACCTGCGAATGACGCTGGAAAACAACCGCAACGTGATGCTGGAACGCTTGCATGCCTTCGACGGCATAAAAGTTCACAAGCCGGAAGGAACGTTTTACTGCTTCCCGGATTTCAGCGCTTACATGAAGGATTCGCAGAAGCTCTCCAATTTCCTGCTCGATAAAGTTCGGGTGGTCACGGTGCCGGGCAAGGAATTCGGCTTCGAAGGGCATCTGCGGCTGAGCTATTGCGGCACCATCCGCGATATCACCGAGGGTCTGGATCGCATCAAGTGGGCGCTCGATCCGAATTCCTCCAACGAACTCTACCTCGGCGACCGCAAACTGGTGAGGGATTGGCAATGAACATCTACCTCGACGTGCAATCTCCCGCAGTCAAAGAGGCAGGGAAACTGGCCAGTGCTTATGGCCTTGCCAATCATGGACTGGTGAATCTGCGGCGCGCCTACTGGAATCTGCCGACTCCGGCGCTTTATGAGGAGAGCATTTTCCGCTCCGAAGGCAGTCTTTCGCACTTGGGGCCGCTGGTGGTGGACACCGGCAAGCACACAGCCCGCGCCGCGGCCGATAAGTTTGTCGTCCGCGAGCAGTCGACTGAAGACAAGATCTGGTGGGGACAGTACAACCGCCCCGTCACCAGCGAGAATTTCAGCGCTTTGCTGGCCCGCCTGCAGGGCTACTTGCAGGGACGCGATGTTTTCGTGCAGGACTGCTACGCGGGCGCTGACCCGGAGTACAGCCTGCCCGTTCGCATCATCACGCAAAAGGCCTGGCACAGCTTGTTTGCACGCACCATGTTCCTGAAGATTCGGAGTCAGGATGCGCTGCAACGGCACTTGCCCGAATTCACTGTCATCGCCGCGCCCTCGTTTAAAGCTTCGCCCATGGTAGACGGCACGCGTTCGGAAACATTCATCATCATCAATTTCCGGGAACGGCTGGCCATCATCGGCGGCACCAGCTATGCCGGGGAAATCAAGAAGACCATTTTTACCGTGTTAAATTTCCTGTTGCCGCTGCAGGGCGTGCTCTCCATGCATTGTTCCGCCAACGTCGGCGCCGACGGAGATGTGGCAATTTTCTTCGGGCTTTCGGGCACCGGCAAAACCACGCTCTCCGCCGACCCCAAGCGCCACCTGATTGGCGACGACGAACACGGCTGGAGCGATAACGGAGTGTTCAACTTCGAAGATGGCTGCTATGCCAAGGTGATCCGCCTTTCACCCGACGCCGAGCCGCAGATTTACGCGTGCACGCGGCAGTTCGGCACCGTGCTCGAAAACGTCGTCTTCGACCCGGTCTCCCGTCATCTGGATTTGAACGACTACACCCTGACCGAGAACACGCGGGCGGCGTATCCCCTCTCCTACATCGCGAATCATCTGCCCGAGAAACGCGCCGGTCATCCGAAGAATGTCATTTTCCTTACTTGCGATGCCTCAGGTGTAATGCCGCCAATCTCCAAACTCAACCCGGATCAGGCCATCTACCATTTCGTTTCCGGCTACACCAGCAAAATTGCCGGCACCGAGATCGGACTGGGCGTAGAGCCCGAGATGACTTTCAGCACCTGCTTCGGCGGCCCCTTCATGGTGCATCACCCGCTCGCGTATGCGGAACTGCTGAAGAAAAAGATCCAAAAGCATGACTCCAACGTGTGGCTCGTAAATACGGGCTGGACGGGCGGACCGTTTGGCGTGGGCAAACGCATCAGCATCCATCACACCCGCGCCCTGCTCAATGCTGCGCTCAGCGGCTCCTTGCTCAAGGTGGAGTACAGAAAGGATCCGGTCTTTGGCTTCGAGGTGCCCGTCGAATGCGAGGGAGTGCCGTCGAAGATCCTCGATCCGGCCAACACCTGGCCGAGCCGGGAAGAGTACTTTCACAAGTACGATGCGCTCGCGGCACGCTTCATCGAGAACTTCAAACTGATGATGGCCGAGTGCCCGGAGCATATCCTGGAAGCCGGGCCCAAGCGTCTCACAACCGCGTCAGTCCGCTGAAAGCGCTTCGCTGACAGCAGTTGTATGCGGTGGGGGCTCAGCCGCCTCCACCGCTTGCCCATTGCCGCGTGCCCATTGCATTGCTCGTTTCGCTGATTGCTGAAAACTCGATTTTGGTCTCGCTTTTGGGTGGCGCAGCGGTTTACCGCTACGCCAACCATCGTATTTTTGGTTAGGCTTTAGCCGCTGAGGGGCGACTGCGGCTTGCAACTGAGTTTTTCAGCATTCTGTTCAGCCGCAAAAATTCCATCCACGATCGACGAAACCCCGTGTCATCCCTCCCACGCCCGCGTTTCTGAAGACACAGAATCCCGCCTCGGCGCGATATTAACTTACTTGTTTTCAATCGACTAACTCTGGCTCACCGCTTGCTTTTTCTTCTGGCGTAAGGGTAGAGACGAGGCCTGCCTCGTCTCACTTCACCGCGGTCAAGCACACGGAGGCAACTATGGAAACGATGCTGCAAGGCTTAGTCATCATCGGCGGACTGACATTCTCGCTGGCCGCTTCTCTGCTGATCGAAGAACTCATCTTCGGACAAATCGTGCGCGTCGCGTTTGCGCGTCGGCCGGAAAATCCGAAAGCTGCGCAACGGAATTGAAAGGGGCACAGCCATGACATTGGTAAAGCTTTTGCTGCTAAGCGCGGGAATCGCAATGTTTGTAATCGCCGCCGGAATTCTCACCTGCGACGCTTACCTGCTGATCGCCGACCAACGCAGACGCTGGAATATCGATCCCGAGACCGGCCTGCCCAACGGCGTCCCGGTGCCGCCCTGGCGCACACCGGTTGCGCTGGTGATGCTGGCTTGGGCTCCGCTGCTGGTCTTGGCAGGCGTCGTCTGACCGCTCACAACAGTTCCCAGTTCTCCGTGATCCGCGCCGCCAGAAGATCTTTCCGAGAACTGAGAACTGGCAGTTTGCTGAAAAACTCGGCTTTGGTTGTGCTTTTGGGTGCGCAGCGGTTCACGGCTGCGATATCCGGCCTGTTTTTCAATGACGGCTTCAGCCGCTGAGGGCAGACTGCGGGGCAGAAGTTGGTTTTTCAGCACCCTGCTAGGAACTGAGAACTTTTGTGATCAGGCCGCAGACAAGCCCGCGCTATAATCAGCGCAATCCATCAATGCATGCGCGAGACTTCACTCGAAAGCCCAGCGGTCTGCGGCTAGCTTGGCTGACTTCGGCCCTGCTGGCGACGGTTTTTCTTCCCGCTTCGTTGTGCGCTTCGTCCCTGGGAGACAGCGCCCGCCAACTAGCCCATAAGATCGCTGCAGTCTCTGGGCCCGGCGTCTTCGCGCTCGAGGTCTCCAACCGCTCGTCGCTCGACGAAAAATCCCTCCGCGAAGTCCGCGGCGCACTCGAAGCCGAATTACGGGTCGCGGGCGTGCACCCCGCCAAATCCGAGCAGGCGCAGGGAACCATCGACGTCATTCTCTCCGAGAGCCTGCGCGAATACGTTTGGACGGCCGAGATTGTGGCCGGGTCCACCGAAAAGACAGACAAGAAAGTCGTGCTGGTCTCGCTGCCGAAGTCGACAACGGGAATGCCCTTGGCCGCCGCGTTGCCGATCGTCCTAAAGACAACTCTTCTCCTGTCGCAAGAACACCCGATGCTAGACGCCACTCTCGTCGATATCGGCGGAGGATCTCGCCTGCTCGTCCTCGAACCTAACGCGGTTTCGATCTATCACCACCCATCCGCCAACGCTGGCGGGAATCCTATCGGAAGATGGGAGCTAGAAGTTTCCTTGCCCATCACGCACGCCCGCGCGCTTCCTCGCGACTTCCGCGGACGCCTGCTGCTCCGCCGCGATCACCTGTTCGACGTTTACCTGCCGGGAGCCTACTGCAGATCGAGCGCGGTAGCGCCGCTCACTCTAGCGTGCAACGACGCAGACGATCCCTGGCCCCTGACGCCTGAAGAAAGCAGCGTGCGCGCCTTTTATGCGGCCGCGCGCAATTTCTTCACGGGAGTGCTTTCTCCTGGCATTGGAAAAATCTCCAACGTTCCTTCCTTCTACTCGGCAGCCGCGCTTCCGCGGCCGAACTACACCCTTTGGGCATTAGCCGCCGTAGATGGCTCGCTGCATCTGGTGGATGGGATCACGGACCAGGCAGTCCTTGGCGCAAAGTCAAAGTGGGGAAGCGATCTGGCCGCGATTCACTCCAGTTGCGGCAGCGGCACGCAATTGCTGGTCTCCGACGGCGGAGATTCAGAAGCCGACAGCCTGCGGGCGTTCGAGATCCCCGATCGCGATCCGGTGGCTGCCAGCTCAGCGGTGGAGTTCGAGGGGCGGGGCGCGATCGTTGCGCTGTGGGCGGAAACGAGCGGCAATAGCGCAGTTGCAATCGTAAAACGAAAAGACACGGGATGGTATGAAGCGTATCGCGTATCGATTTCTTGCGGCAATTAGCAGAGCACGCGTAGGGACGGGCGCCCTCGCCCGTCCAAGCCGAGCAAAGCTCGGCAGCTACCTGCGCCGATGGCAACTTTCGGTCCGCTACAACTTGCCGATCGCGGCCGCGATCACGTCGATGATCGCATTAGCAAGCCCGTCCCACGCGGCCACCCGTCCGCACTACGGCGGAACGCTCCGCGTAATGCTGCAATGGGCGCCAAACGCGCTCGAACTCCCTTTGGACGCCGCCAACACCACTTCCTCCGACTACTGGGACGCTCTCCGCACGCTCTCCCTGATCGGGGACACGCTCGTAAAAATCGATGCGCTAGGCCGTCCACAGCCCGCGCTGGCCGTGGCTTGGCAGAGTGACCCAAGCGCTCGGCACTGGCAGTTTACGCTGCGCCGCGGAGTGAAATTCCACGACGGCAGCGCGGCAACGCCCGCGGCTATCGCCCAGATTCTCGGAGCACTCCATTCCGGCTGGATGGTGCGTGCATCAGCCGATTCGCTAACCATCGACAGCGAAACGGCAATGCCGGCGCTGCTGGCCGAACTAGCGTTGCCTCGTAATCTTCTGTTGAAGCGAAATGCGGACGGCGTCCCCATCGGTACCGGCGCATTTCTGGTTGCCGAGTGGCAGCCGGGAAAACTGCTCAAGCTCGCGGCGAATGAGGAAAGCTGGGAAGGACGTCCTTTTGTGAATGCGGTCGAGATCGAGTTCGGCAAGTCACTGCGCGACCAGGCCATCGCACTCGAACTCGACAAGACGGATGTGATCGAAGCGGCGCCGCAAGCAGCAACCGGCCCGCAGCGGCACGGCACATCGCCCTCATCATCGCTGTCGTTGCCCGTGGAATTGCTGGCGCTGGCTTTTCCCGCGAACTCCAAGGTGCAGGACCCCCGCCTGCGAGAAGCGCTGGCGCTCGCCATTGATCGCAAGCCGATTCAGTCGGTGTTGTTGAAAGGTGCGGGAGAGCCCGCCGCCAGCATTCTCCCCAACTGGATGACGGGCTACAGTTCGGTTTTTTCAGCGCAGGCAAATCCGCAACGCGCCCGCACTCTGCTCGCGGACGCGCCACCACCCGCGCTCAACACGAGCTACGGTCTAAGTTACGACCCGCGCGATCCGCAGGCTCAACTGATCGCCGAACGCATCGCGCTCAACGCTCGCGAAGTTGGCATCACCCTGCAAGTAACGTTGGCTGGAGCGGAAGACATCCGCCTGATGCGCGTCGTGTTGCCGAGCGCCGATCCCGCCACGTCGCTCACGGAAGCCGCGCGGCAACTGGGATTGCCCCAGTCGGCGTTCTCGACGCCTCGCGACAAGCCTTCGGATTTGGATCTGAGCTTGAACTTGGAAGCTCTGTATCGAGCCGAGCGCGAGTTGCTTGATGGTCACGGCGTGATCCCGCTTTTTCATTTGCCGCTCGCGAGTGCGGTGGGTGGACGGGTGCATGGCTGGCAACCGGATCGGCTCGGGGAGTGGGATGGGACGGGATCTACGCTGGCGGACGTATGGCTGGCCGATACGCGCGCTGATTCACCTGCTCAGGCGGGGCCGCGATGAGCTTCCGCAAGAAACTTCTGCTCTTGTTTGCAGCTACGGTTTTGTTGTGCGTCGCGGTTATTTCAGTTTCGGTGTATAGCACCATACGGCGCTCGTTCGAGCAGGCGGATCAGGAGCGCGCCAATGCGGTTGCCGCCCAGTTTCGATCGGAGTTCCAGCAGCGCGGACTCGAGGTCGCGCGCAAAGTCGAGTCGGTTGCCGCCAGCGAGACTGTGCAACACATGGCGCTCGACATGAACCGCGGTGCTGCGGACCCCGGCGACTACGTCAGTTTGGCGCGCACCCTGGCGGGTCAGCAGCAACTCGATTTTCTGGAACTGGTCGACAACCACGGCGGCATTTTGTCCTCGGCGCAGTGGCCGGCGAAATTCGGGTATCCCGAAGTCGCGATTTCCGCAGCGATTTCTGGAGCAGCTATGCCTTCGGCCGCTGCGTTTCTGAAACGCGAGGAACTGCCGAATGGCGCTACCCTCGGCCTGTTTGCCGTGCGCGCGGCTCGCGTTGGAGAGCAGCCTTTGTACGTCATTGGCGGCGAGCGGCTCGACCAGGGCTTTCTCTCCACGCTCGACATCCCCGCCCGCACCCGCGTGCTGCTCTATCAAAACCTGGACGTCAAATGGAATCCCCAGTCTCTGCTCGATTTAAACGGGCCGGCGGCGGGTGTCGACAAAATCGCGCCTCTGGTCGCAAAGGTGCGGAACACCTTGCAGGAAGCTCAAGCCGTGATCCATTGGACTTCCGATCCGGCGGACGCTGAAGTTTTTCACGCGATTCCCCTGACGGGACCCGTCTTTGCTCCGGCGAACCAGGCTCCAGCAAACGAGGATGCGCCCAACCAGGCTACGCCCGACCAAAGTTCAGCCATTCACAGTGCGATGAATGCCAGCGGTGCGAATCGGCAACTGATGGGCGTTCTGCTCGTCGGCAGCTCGCGGCGTCCCCTGATCGAATTGGAGCGGCAGATCGTTTCCACCGCCATGCTGGTGGGCGGCGCTGGAATTCTGGTGGCGGTGCTGGCCAGCCTCTGGTTTGCAGCCCGCGTCACGCGCCCCGTCGTGTCGCTGGCCGAGGCCGCAAGACGGGTTGCTGCGGGCGATCTGGGCGCCAAGGTCGAGGTGGAATCGAGCGACGAATTGGGCGAGTTAGCGGCCGCGTTCAACCGCATGACGGAAGATCTCGTGCAGCAAAAAGACCGCACTCTGCAGGCCGAGCGCGTGGCCGCGTGGCGCGAACTGGCGCGCCGTTTGGCGCACGAACTGAAGAACCCGCTTTTCCCCTTGCAGGTCACGGTTGAAAATCTGTTGCGTGCAAAACAGAAATCGTCCGAGATGTTTGAAGAAGTTTTCCAAGAAAGCACAGCGACCTTGCTCGCGGAAATCGACAATCTGAAGACGATCATCGGCCGCTTCAGCGAATTCTCCAAGATGCCGCAGCCGCAGCGGAAGCCGACCCAGGTGAACGATGTAGTGGTCTCGGTGCTGCGCGTTTTTCATGCGCAACTGCAGGAGAAGAATCAGATCAAGGTGCGCACCGAGCTGGCCGATCCGCTGCCTGAAATCTCCGCCGATCCCGATCTGCTGCATCGTGCATTGCAAAATCTGGTGCTGAACGCCATCGACGCCATGCCGCAAGGCGGAGAGCTGACGATTCGCACCGCGAATCTGGGCGATCGCATTGAACTTTCGGTCTCCGATACCGGCTCTGGGCTGACTTCGGAGGAGTGTGAGCGCTTGTTCACTCCTTATTACACAACCAAGCAGCATGGCACGGGACTCGGCCTCGCGATTGTGCAGTCGGTGGTGAGCGATCACGGCGGCAAGATTTCCGTCGCGAGCACGAAAGAAAAAGGAACGACGTTTCGCATTGAACTCCCTTGCGATTTCTCGGCGCACTCGGCGTCTCTGCGGTAGATTTGGATTTGCATTTCAGTTGAGGTCAATCACCGTGGCGCAAAAAGCGCACCTACTGATCGTGGACGACGAGGCTAACACGCTGGCGTCACTGTCGCGGGCGTTTCGTCTGGAAGGCCATGAGGCCGCCGTCTGCGACAACGCAAACAAGGCTCTGGAACTGGCGAAATCGCGATCTTTCGACCTGATCCTTTCCGACGTAGTGATGCCCGGCAAAGATGGGCTGACCCTTCTCGAAGAACTCAAGGCGCAGGGCATTCCAACTCCGGTCGTTATGATGTCGGGCCAGGCGCACATCGAGATGGCCGTGCGCGCCACTCGGCTCGGGGCGCTCGATTTTTTGGAAAAGCCGATCTCCACCGAAAAATTGCTGCTCACGGTGGAGAACGCGCTGAAGCTTGGCCGCCTGGAGCGCGAGAACCGCGACCTGGAGCGCCGTCTCGGCAAACACGAGATCGTCTGGAAAGGCGAGACCATGCGCCGCGTGATGGCGCAAGTCGAGCGCGTGGCCGCAAGCGAAACCCGCGTCTGCATTCTTGGCGAAACAGGTACGGGAAAAGAACTGGTGGCGCGAACGCTGCATGAGCGCAGTCCGCGGGCGGGCGGTCCATTCGTCACGCTGAACTGCGCCGCTGTTCCCGCGGAGCTGATCGAATCCGAATTGTTCGGCCACGAAAAAGGATCGTTCACCGGCGCGGCTGGACGCCATCTAGGCAAGTTCGAACAGGCTCAGCACGGCACCATTTTCCTCGACGAAATCGGCGACATGCCGCTCACCATGCAGGCGAAGCTGCTCCGAGTGCTCGAAGAAGCAGAAGTAGAGCGCATCGGCGGCGAGCGCGCCATTACAGTGGATGTACGCGTGGTTGTCGCCACGCACCGCGACCTCGAAGCGCAAGTTCGCGACGGCAAATTCCGGCAGGATTTATTTCACCGCGTTTTCGTTTTCCCCTTGCGCCTGCCTCCCCTCCGCGAACGGCGTGAAGACATCCCGCCGCTCATCGAGCATTTTGCCTCGCAAGTGAGCGCGGTCAACGGATGGAAGCCGATGCGCTTCACCGCCGACGCGATGGCTGCGCTGCAGGAGCATCCGTGGCCAGGCAATGTTCGCGAACTGAGAAACGCGGTCGAGCGCCTGATGCTGCTGGCAACTTCCAACGAAGTGAGGTCTGAAACTGTGGCACTGGCGCTGCCAGCGTCCGGCGCGACGCCGGATTCTGTATCGGCCGGCACGGGCCCCCTTGCCGACCGCGTCCGCGCCTTCGAGAAGCAAACCATTCTGGCGGAGTTGAAACGCAATCACCACCAGATCTCGAACACAGCGCGGGCGCTGGGGCTGGAGCGATCGCATCTGTATAAGAAAGCGGAGCAGGTGGGGATTGATCTGAAAGCGGCAAAGAATGGGGGCGACCACTAAGACCTTAGTAAGTATTGTCATCCTGAGCGGAGCGACTGCTTCGCGAAACGCGAAGCAGTCGCGTAGTCGAAGCACACCTACTCATCCATTTGTCTGCAGCGCCAAAACTCCGTTTGCAATTTCCCGCCCCGACAGACGACAATCGCATCGTGCCCAGTACAAGCTTTTATCAGGACCCTCAAACCGTCAGCCCCTTTCGTCCGGGCGCGCTCGTGATTGCGACTTTGGCCAATCCGCGCGAGAAATTCTGGGGCGCGATTCTCCAGCTTTCCGCCGAAGGCGTTAGCCTGCGCGGCGTCGATGTCGCGGGCTTCGACGATCTTGCTTCGCAGGTCAAGGGCGGCGAGCCTTTCACATCCGGCGTCGTCTTTTTTCCCATGCACCGCGTGGAGCGCATGGAACTCGATCTTCCCGAAGGCGACCTGCTCTCGCTCGCCCAGCGCTTCGCACAAAAAACCGGACAGGATCCCGCCCCGCTGCTGGTGAGCGAGTTCCTCTCGACTTCTGGAAGAGAGGCCGGAAGAACATCGGGAGGAGAAAAATAGCGGTGAACTACCGCCAGCTTCTGACCGCGCCCAACCAGCTCACGCTGCTGCGCATGATTTTCCTGCCGTTTATCGTCATCAATCTGGTCAAGCACGATTTCAAATGGGCGCTGGCGCTGTTCGTTCTGGCCGGATTGAGCGATGGCCTTGACGGCCTGCTGGCGCGCAGGCTGCATCAGCAGACGATTCTAGGCCAGTATCTCGACCCCATCGCCGACAAGCTGCTGATGAGCACCATGTTTCTGGTGCTCTCGATCGAACAACGCGACTTGGTTCCGTGGACCTACACCATCGTGGTCTTCAGCCGCGATATCTCCATCATGCTGATCAGCGGCGTGCTCTTCATGATTGCCGGCCTCCGCGATTTTCGTCCCAGCATCTTCGGCAAAGCCAATACCTTCGCGCAAGTGGCCGCGATCTTCTTCGTGCTCTTACAGCTCGTCGAGCCCGTCCGCTGGATCTGGATTGCGCGCATCACCTTCCTGCGCGCCACATTTATCTTCACCATCGTCTCGGCTGTGCACTACGCGTTTCTGGTGCAGCACCGCCTGCATGCGCACGCTCCGGCCCCCGCTCTCAAGCCGTAGCCTCAAGCCCGGTATCGTCGTGGTGGGTCAGTTTCAATTTGTTTTGAAAGGGCACGGCTTCAAAGGCTGCGGAAAAAGTCGATCTTGCGCTTGATTTTGCGTGGCGCAGCGCTTCAGCGCTGCGGTAAGTGCACTGTTTTGAGTGCGGCTTTACAGATTGCTGAAAAACTCGAGTTGGTTCCTGTTTTTTGGTGGCGAAGCGGTTTACCGCTGCGATAAATGCCTTATTTTCAGTGCCGGCTTTAGCCGCTGAGGGGGCGACGCGGCGCGCAAACCGAGTTTTTCAGAAATCTGTTTAGCCGCTGAAGGACGGCAATTTCCAAACTGCGCCACTGCCGGCATCGCAGGCGATTTGACCCCTTTTCCGGCGCGCCCCTAGAATGATAGGTTCGTACTCCGCTCGCGAACTCATCCATGGGACTTCACCTCTATAACACTCTTTCCGGAAAGATCGAAGAATTCCATCCCCTCGACGGCAACCGCGTCCGCATGTATGCCTGCGGACCAACCGTCTATGACTACGGCCACATTGGCAATTTCCGCACATTCATCGCCGTCGATCTTCTTTATCGCTTTCTCCGCCAGAGCGGATACGACGTCCGCTACGTCATGAACATCACCGACGTCGACGACAAGATCATCCGCAACTCCGCGCGCGACGGCGTCACCGTGCAGCAGTACACCGCCAAGTTCACCCAGGCTTTTCTGGAGGATTCGGCCACGCTGAACATTGAGCAGCCGATTCTGGTGCGCGCTACCGAACATATCAATGAGATGGCCGACTTCATTGCCAAACTCGAGAAGAAGGGCTTCGCTTATCGCACCGACGACGGCTCTTATTATTTCCGGATTGCCAAGTTCCCTGAATACGGCAAGCTTTCGAAAAAAGATTTTGCCGGCATGACCGACGGCGCGCGCGTCGATGTGGATGAATACGAAAAAGACAGCGCCCGCGACTTCGCCCTGTGGAAGGCTCCGAAGCCTGGTGAAGCTTCGTGGGACACGGCAATCGGCCCGGGGCGCCCCGGCTGGCACATCGAGTGCTCGGTAATGTCGATGGAGGAACTGGGCCCAAGTTTCGATTTGCACGCCGGCGGCGAGGACCTGATTTTCCCGCATCACGAAAATGAAATTGCGCAATCGGAGGCTCTCAGCGGGCAGCAATTTTCCCGCTACTGGTTTCATGCGCGTTTTCTGCTGGTCGAAGGCCAGAAGATGTCGAAGAGTCTCGGCAATTTTTATACCGTCCGGGACCTGATTCTGCGCGGGCACAAGCCGTCCTCGATCCGCTGGCTGCTGACCCAAGTTCCCTATCGCAATCAGCTGAACTTTACTTTCGAGGGCTTGAAGTCGGCCGCAAGTTCGGTGGAAAAGTTGCGCAATTTCCGTTTTCGGCTGACGAGCACACAGTTTCCCCCAGGCGCGACACCGGCGATGGCGCAATTGGCGGGCGAAACCATTGCAAAGATGAAGAGCGCCCTCGACAACGATCTGAACACTGCCGAAGCGCAAGCCGCCATGTTCGATATGCTGCGCAAAGCCAACACCGCGCTCGATGCCGCCGGATCTGGCCCGGGCAACTTCCGACACGACGACGCAAAGGCCCTGCTCGCAGCGCTCCAGAAGTTCGACGAGATATTCGGCGTACTGAAAGATGACGACCAGCCCAAGATGAAAGCGATCCTGGAATGGGCGAAGGCGGAAGGCCGCGAAAAGGAAATCAGTCCTGAATTGCAAGAGATTGCCGGCTCCGCTCAACTCGCCGACGAACAAGTCAATCAGAAGTTGGCCGAAATGGAAGCCGCGCGAAAGGCGCGAAACTTTAAAGCCTCTGATGCACTGCGCGCTGAGCTGACGGCAGCCGGGATCATCGTGGAGAACACGAAAGACGGCGTGCGCTGGAGACGAAAGTAGAAGACATTTGTAATTTGTAATTTGTAATTTAGGTCGGCGGACTTACAGGTTTTAAATTACCAATTACAAATTGGAAATTACAAATGCTCTCTCTAGACGACTATCTTCGTGAAGCCGAACAAGCCCACGGCCACCTCTGCGCCGGGCAAGTCCTCGGCGTGCGCCTGGCCATGCTAGGCCTCGAGAAGCTGGGCATCGAAGACCCGCGCGGTAAAGACCGCAAGCGTCTGGTCACCTTCGTCGAGATCGACCGCTGCGCCACCGACGCCATAGCCGTGGTCACCGGATGTCGCCTCGGCAAGCGCGCCTTGAAATTTCGCGATTGGGGAAAGATGGCCGCAACTCTCGTTGATCTCGCTTCGCCGGTCTCCTCGGGTGCCCCACTCAAGCCTGCATTTGGCTTGAGTGGGTCCGCTTCAGACCACTGGTACAAAGCCAGCCGCATCGCCGCAAAAGAATCGTCCAAGGCGCTGGCCCGCACAATGCATCCTGAAATCGAAAGCAAGAACCAGCAGCAGATGCTGGCCTATCGCGAAATGGCGGAAGACGACTTATTCACGGCACAGTGGGTGAAGGTCGAACTCCCCGCCGAAGAATTCCCCGGATACAAAGGCGAGCGCATTGTCTGCGCCGAGTGCGGTGAAGGCATCAATTTCCGCCGCGAGGTGGTGCGCAACGGCCGCGTGCTATGCCGCGCCTGCGCGGGCGAGCGGTATTACGAAGCACTCTGACGCGGGTCCGATAGTGGCTCGCGGGCTGGTGGTGATTTGGGTTTGTTCACCCACGAAGAAAGACAAGCTCCCACGGAATATGAAACTCCGCGAACGAACGGAATCGTGATTACGAAGAAGTTTCGACAGCCTAGCGCATGAGGTCCGCTGTCGCAGGCGGCTCCCGAAAACTGAGTCCACAGGGCCCCGCCAACTAAGGCGCTGTGTTTCTGGCTCGCAGGGAGCGCTAACAAGAACATGAAAGCAAACCAGAGGCTGGGTAGAACCCAGGCCCACATTGCAGCGTTTCCCCTCCAGGTTCGCCACATCAAGAAACCGATGAACGCAGCACACAACAGGCTCAGACTCCATTCCTTCCAAAGGATGGCTTCTAGAGAATGCGAGCGAAACGCCTTCCATATCGCGCTCTCCAGAATTGCAGTTCCAAGGATCGCGACGATCGTATGCAGAATCACTGCTCCGCAAAATCTCAATGCTCTTGGCATCTGTGTTCGCTTTTGCAGACCGGCCTCCTACCCTCTAGCCCGCTCATATGCACTCGCCACCCGCAAAACCGTCCCCTCGTCAAAGTGCCGAGCAAACAACTGCAGCCCAATCGGCAACTTCTCATGATTCTCGCCGCAAGGAACCGAGATCCCCGGAATCCCCGCCAAATTAGCGGTTACCGTATAGATATCGGCAAGATACATAGCCAGCGGATCATTTACCTTCTCACCTAACTTGAACGCCGGAGTCGGGCAAGTAGGCGCGGCAATCACGTCCACCTTTTTGAAAGCCTCATCAAAGTCGCGAGTAAGTAGCGTGCGAACTTTCTGCGCTTTCAGATAATAAGCGTCATAATAACCGGCGCTCAGCGCATAAGTGCCGAGCATAATGCGCCGCTTGACTTCCATGCCGAACCCGCCGTCGCGGCTTAGCCGGTACATTTCGGAAAGCGTGTTCGCCTTGGCCCTGAAGCCGTAGCGCACCCCGTCAAAGCGCGCCAAGTTCGCCGACGCTTCCGCAGTCGCCACGATGTAATAAGTCGGAATCGCGTACTCGGTATGCGGCAACGAAACCGGCACAACTTCGCAGCCTAACTCCGCCAGTTTCTGAATCGCGGCCTCCACCGCCGCGCGAACCTCGGGATCGAGCCCGGAGCCGAAGTATTCTTTAGCCATTCCAACTTTCAAACCTTTCACCGGCTTCTCAAGTTCGGCCACATAGTCGGGCACCGGAACTTCCGCGGAAGTTGAATCCATGGGATCGCGCCCTGCAATGGTGCGCAGCACCAGCGCAACTTCCTTCACCGTTTTCGCAAACGGCCCAATGTGATCGAGTGACGAAGCAAAAGCGATCAGCCCATACCGTGACACGCGTCCGTAAGTGGGCTTCAGCCCGACCACGCCGCAAAACGAAGCAGGCTGACGAATCGATCCGCCGGTATCGGAGCCGAGCGTCGCGATCGCCATCTCCGCCGCCACCGCGGCCGCCGATCCTCCCGACGATCCTCCCGGCACGCGGCTCTTGTCGCGCGGGTTGTGCACCGGTCGATACGCCGAGTTTTCATTGGACGAGCCCATGGCAAATTCATCGCAGTTGAGCTTGCCCAGAATCACCGCGCCCGCGGCTTCCAGGCGAGCTACGGCCGTGCAGTCATACGGAGGAATAAAATTCTCGAGAATCTTCGAACCGGCGGTCGTGCGCACGCCACTTGTGACCATGACGTCTTTGATCGCAATCGGAATCCCCGCCAGCGGCGGCAAAGGCTTGCCCTGCGCGGCCAGCGCGTCGATGCGGCCGGCCTGCGCCAGCGCGCGTTCTTCGCACAGAGTCAGAAACGCGCCGATCTCGGGATCTTCTTTTCTGATCCGCGCGTAGCAATCCCGAGCCAGCGCGGTCGCAGTCGTCTGCCGCTCTGCGATCTTGCTCCGAATGTCGTCAATCGTCATGGGTCAATCAGCGCTGCCGGCATCTGACTTTCGACCACTATCTCTCAATCACCTTGGGCACTTCGAAAAACGTCCCGTCCGTGTCGGGAGCATTCTTCACGGCGACGTCGTGCGGCAGCGATTTGCGCAGACCGTCCTTCACATCGTCTCGGATAGCGTAGGCGAAGCGCTCGCTTCCCTGCCGCGACTCGTCCACGCCATACCGGTCGCAGACCTGAGCCATGGGCGCTACTTTATCGGTCTCCAGTTCGCCGAGCCGCGCGACATATTCCAGAATGGAGTTCAAATCGCGCAGCATGTGTGCGCGCTCTTCCTCGGTCAACTCGAGGTTGGCCAACTCGGCCACATACGCCACGTCTTTGTCGGTAACTTTCATGATTTCAGGCTCACGATTTCAAGCTCACGACTTCACCACAAATTCAATCCGCTTGACGGAAGTCGCAGAGTACTTGTTGATCAGAGCTAAGTAACGCGGCGCCAGGTGAGCGAGTTCCCGCCGCCATCCCGCATCGGCCACTTCCACCCGCAGAATACCGTCGGAAAAACTCAGCGGACGCGTCCGGTCAGCGACCGCGCTGCCGCACGCGATTGGCCAGGCCAACAGCGCGCTTTCGCTCTCCGGCGCACGGTGAAGAGCTTTCGCGATCATGGGTTCAAGGCCTTCGGAAATTCGATTCAAGGTGGACTCCAGAATCGCGAATGCGATCGGAAGACCAGATTCGCGAATGCGATCGGAAGAAACGATTGTAGCATCGGAAACACCGCGTTTCTGTGGACGATGCGCTTACGATCCGGCAGCCGCCACGGCCGCTGCTGCCTTCGCTCGTTTCTTCGCCAGCTTGCGCAGATGGCTCGCCGAATACAGACTTCTGCGGCAGCGCGCAGCCCCGCATAAACAGGGCGCGTCATCCTCGCCATCGTAGAGGTTGTAGTCGTAGGTCAATTCTTCTCCGGCCTCGATATCGCGCAACGCGATAATCCACATCTTGCCCGCGATCTGATCGGTCTCGCAATTCGGCAGGCAAGAATGATTGACGAAAGCGGCCACGCCAAACCCATCGATGATGCGTTTGCCGCCGTCGAGGCCGAATAGGTACGTGTTCTCGAAGTCGTCGTAAAGATCGTCGGCCTGTTCGTAGGTCAGGTACTCGCCCACGTATTCCACGATCAGCGTGCCTTTGCGAATCGGACGCGTGGTGTAGCAACCATACGAGTGAATGCGCGACTGGCGAATGATGAGCGTCATAGAGCGTCCTTTATCTTTAGCACACGAGGCACCGGATCATGCAAGTGCCAAGTTTCTCAGCTCTCGGTTCTCGCTCTTAGTTTGGGGATTTCACAACTGAAGCAGACCTCACGAGATTTCCCTGAGAGCTGACAGCTGAGAGCTGCTCTGCAACCTGCTAATATTTCACCGGAGACTTTCACGCCATGGCCCATCAGCATCCTCCGCGCTTTTTAAAGATTGTCGACGACGCCAAAACCCGCGTCCGCGAAACCGATGTTGACACAGTCAAAGGCCGCCTCGATCGCGGCGAGAATTTTGTCCTGGTCGACGTCCGCGAAGACCGCGAATTCGAAGCCGACCACCTGCCCGGAGCCGTCCACCTGGGCAAAGGTGTGATCGAACGCGACATCGAGGCCAAGTATTCCGATCTGCAGACTGAACTCGTACTCTATTGCGGCGGCGGCTTCCGTTCAGCGCTGGCCGCCGATAACCTCCAGAAAATGGGATACACGAATGTCATCTCCATGGATGGCGGAATCCGCGATTGGCGCCAAAAGGGTTATCCGCTGGAGAAGTCGCGTTGACAGCGATTTGTTCCCGCAAAATTAGATTGTCATCCTGAGCGAAGCGAAGGACCTGCTTTTTCGGTGGCGCACAAGAAACCAATTGCTTCGCGTCGCTCGGGATGACAACGTGCTTATACAAAACAGCACTTGGCGGGCATCGCGCTCGCACCTCCTGGCGGTCCGCTGGTTTGCATACTGCCCACTTCTCTGAAAAAATAAGCCAAGGTACTGTGGGGTTTCCGCAATGTCTCAAATTGGAAGCTTTGCGCTCATGCTGGCGCTCGGCCTGAGCGCGTATTCTTTCCTCGCAGGCTTTGTCGCGCTCTTCGGGAAAGATGCCGCGTCGGCTCGCCTCGGCGAGACCGCGCGCCGCGCTGGAATCGCCACTTTCGCCGCCGTGTTGCTGGCGGGCATCGTACTCGTCCTGGCGGCCTTTAACGACGATTTCTCCATCGCCTACATCTTCCATCACAGTAATCGCGATCTGCCCGCCGCCTATAAGTTTGCCGTGCTCTGGTCGGGACAGGAAGGCTCGCTGCTGTTCTGGTCGCTCCTCCTGGCTGGATATGGATTCGTCCTGCGCTTGCGCTACAAAACCGATCAGCGGCTGTTTGCCTACGCTTCGGTGATCATCGCCTCGGTGCAGGTTTTCTTTCTGCTGATCCTGAATTTTGCCGCGCACCCGTTCGCCATCATGCAGGGCCCCCTGCCCGCCGACGGCAGCGGACTGAATCCTCTGCTGCAGTATCCCGAGATGGTCATTCATCCGCCCATGCTGTATCTGGGATACGTCGGCTTCACCGTCCCGTTCGCGTTTGCGCTGGGTGCGCTCATCATGAAGTATCCCGGCGAAAAATGGATTCAGATCACCCGCCGCTGGACCATGGTGACCTGGTGCTTCCTCACCATCGGCGTTTTTCTAGGCGCCCACTGGGCCTACGCCGTCCTCGGATGGGGCGGCTACTGGGGATGGGACCCGGTGGAAAATGCCTCGCTCATGCCGTGGCTTACCGGCACTGCGTTTCTGCACTCCGTCATCATGCAGGAAAAACGCGGCATGTTAAAAGTGTGGAACATGGCGCTCATCTTCGCGACCTTCCTTCTTTCGCTCCTAGGAACCTTCCTAACGCGCTCGGGCGTGATCAGTTCGGTACACGCTTTTGCGCAATCGTCGATCGGCACCTGGTTCCTGGTCTTCATCGGTCTGACGCTGGCGGTCTGCACCTTCGCCCTCATCGCGAACCGCTCGCACCTTAAAAGCGAGCACAAGCTGGAGTCCCTGGTTTCCCGCGAATCCAGTTTCCTATTCAACAATCTTCTTCTGCTAGTAGTCTGCTTCACCATTCTGTGGGGCACATTTTTCCCAATCCTGTCCGAGTTCGTGCAGGGACACAAAGTCACCGTAGGTCCGCCGTTTTTCAATCGCGTGGCAATTCCGGTAGCCTTGCTGCTGCTGTTGTTAACCGCCGTCGGTCCGCTCCTGGCCTGGCGCAAGACATCGGTTGAAAGCCTGAAGCGGAATTTCCTGTTCCCCGCGATCGGCTCACTCGCCGTGGGCGGCATGATGATTCTCTTCGGCGTTCGCCCCTGGGAAGACCCCTCGTATTTCTACGCAACCATGGCTGCCATTCTCTCGGCCCTGGTGATTTTCACCGTCATCTCCGAGTTCGTTCGCGGAGGCCGCGTAATCGCCGGCAAGAGCCAGATGAATTTGTTCTCTGCCATGATCCACCTCTACCACCGCAACACGCGCCGCTACGGCGGCTACGTAGTTCATTTCGGCGTTGCGCTGGTGATCATCGGAATCCTGGGAACTCCCTTCAACAAAGAAGTTGAAAAAGAAATGGGCTTTGGCGACAAGATCAACATCGGCCCCTACACTCTGGTCTGCCAGTCCTACACGCAGGATGACAATCCCAACTACGCCAACGAGTGGGCGATCATCAACGTATTCCGCGGCGGCAAGCAAATTACCACCATGTATCCCGAGCGCCGCTTCTATAAAGCCAGCGGACAGCCGCAGACTCTGCCCCGCATTTACCCCAGCTTCCGCCAAGATTTGTTTCTGGTGAACGACCTCTATCTGGTCTATGAAGGCAAAAACGAAACCACCGGCAAACCAATCATCAAAGCGCACTTGAATCCGCTGGTGCCGTGGATCTGGATCGGCCTGATCATCATGGTATTCGGCACCATCATGGCACTCGTGCCCAATGCTGCCGCCGTTCAGGTTACGGTGCCCGTGCCCGCTCGCACTCCGGCGCAGGTAGGGGCAGGTGACTGAGATGAAATCCTCTATCTGTAGCGGACTGCGGAAGAAATCGACATTGCAGTTGTTTTTGGGGGGCGCGTTTTTGGGTGGCGCAGCGCTTCAGCGCTGCGATAACGGCACTATTTTGAGTGCGGCTTCAGCCGCTGAGGTTGCAAGCTCTATGCGTCGCTGGCTGCAGGCGGCCGTTCTTATGCTCGCGGTACTCCTCTTCATGGGCGCCGGCGACAATTCCGCGCGCTTCAAAGACCTCGGGCATCGCATGATGTGCACCTGCGGATGCGGCCAAGTCCTGCTCGAATGCAACCACGTAGGCTGCCAGTCTTCCGAGAAGATGCGCAACGAACTGATGGCTGCGATCGATAGAGGCGACAACGACGATCTCATCCTGCAAGGCTTCGTGCAGGAATATGGACCGACCGTAATCGCCGCGCCCACCACGACTGGCTTCAATCGCGTGGCCTGGATCATGCCCTTCGTCGTATTAGCACTCGGCATAGCCTTAGCAGTTCACATCGTGCGCTCCTGGAAGAATCGCCCCGAACCAGCGCTAGCCGATGGCATCACCATACCGCAAGGCCGCGAACTAGATGAGTTCCGCCGCAAAGCCCGCAGGGAGACCGACCTATGACAAGCAAGTGCAGGAGTAGTGCCAAGTGTGGCGCGGACACTCCTGTCCGCGAAAAGCCGCGATCGGGCAATGCAGTTGGAGGCAAGGAGGCCGCGAAATGACCGCAGCAACAGCCGCGAAGCGGCGCAAGATCGCAGCCCACGGCGCAAGCCGTGGGTCAGGAGCGGCAAACGAACAAGCCCCAAAGGGGCGAAAGAAAGGCTGCTCGCAATGACCCTTTTTGTCTGCGCAGTCTTCACCCTGGCCGCGCTCTACTACGTTTTCTTCTTTCCCGGAGAAGTCTACGCCGGAGAAGAAAAAACCCGTCTAGGCTATCTCCGCGAGCGCAAGGAAGCAGTCTACGAAAACCTGCGCGACCTGAATTTCGAATACAAAGCAGGCAAAGTTCCCGACGCCGACTATCAATCCATGCGCAACTCGCTCGAAGAGGAAGCAGCCGCGATCATGGCCGAGATCGCCAGGCTGGAGCAGGCTGCGGGGCAGATGGTCTGAGGGTTTATGATGCGTTCTGGCCGCTCTGCTCCAAGAATTGCTTATGGCTCCGGATCTAGCAAGTCGCGTAGGAAACCGACTCATCGCCGCGTGGAAGTTTTGCTTGTCGCTACGCAAACGACATTGGGAACTGGACGACTACCCAGTTGTAATACGCGAGCAAGAGGTCGATCCGAAATACGCCGGTACGCGGTTTAAGCAGTGGCGATACGCCGCATCCATCGTAAATTGGGGTATATCTGGCGGCGACACGGAGGAGGAGGCGCTACAGGCACTAAACAAAAATTTTACAACCGCGAAGGTAGAGAGGGCGAGAACGGGGACGTCACTTCCCCGGCCCGACACACACGTCCCGATTCAATTCGCCTCCCAGGAACAAGTCCAGGCCCATCCTGAGCTCGCTGAAGATTTCACTCACCGCGTTCTGAACCTCGATTGGGCTTGGATTTCAGACGAATCAAGCCTATGGGACTTTCATAGGAACGACACGAACGATATCCTGACTGCCAGGATCAAGGAAGTCTACGGAGTCGACGTCTCGGATATTCAGTCTGCAAGATTGTCAGAGATTTTTGAACGCATTGCTGCAGCGGGAAACTCGAATAAGGAGTTGTTTTGACCAAACTCGCAAAGTCCGCCCTACTAACCGCGATCTTCGCGCTAACCCTAGCCACCGCCGCCGCCCAAACCCTAACCGGCACCGTGACCAACGGCACCACCAACAAACCCGCCGCCGGAGACGAAGTCATCCTCATCAACCTGGCCAACGGCATGGATATCGGCGGCACCACCAAAGCCGACAGCGCCGGAAAATTCAGTTTCAAGATCACCGTCCCCGGACCGCACCTCATCCGCGCCGTCCATCAGGGAGTCACCTATCACCAGATGGCCCCTCCCGGCGTCAACACGGCCGACGTGAGTGTCTACGACGTCGTCACCAAGGTCGCCGATCTCAGCGTGACCGCCGACGTCCTGCGCTTCCAGGCCGACAGCGGATCCATGCAGGGCATCCGCCTCTTCGTCGTCAGCAACACGTCTTCTCCCGCCAAGACGCAGATGAACGACCACAACTTCGAGTTCTATCTCCCCCCCGGCGCGAAGATCGAACAGATACAGGCCCAATCTCCGAATGGCCAGCCCATCCCCGCTGAAGCCACGCCCCAATCCGATAAGAACCGCTACGCGATCGCCTTCCCGCTGCGTCCGGGAGAAACGCAGTTTCAAGTGGAGTTCACTCTGCCCTACTCGGGCGAGATCAAAATCGATCCCAAGCCGCTGTATCCCGCCGCGCATCTGGTCATAGTTCTTCCCAAGACCATGCAGTTCACGGCGGCGAATCCGTCCAGTTTCCAGTCCATGCAGGATCCTCGCCAGGGCGACAGCAACGTGGAAGTAGCGCAGCAGATCAAGCCCGGCCAGCCGCTAGCCTTCACGCTGAAGGGCAACGGAATCATTACCGAGTCTCCCGGCGAGACCGCCTCAGGCGCAGCCCAGCAGGAACAGGCGCAACCCCAGGCAAGCAACAATCGCCCCGGCGGCGGACTAGGCGCGCCCATCGATGCCCCCGACGCTCTGCAGCAATACCGCTGGCCCATTCTTGGTGGATTTGCCTTACTGCTAGCGATTGGCGGATGGATAGTGACAAAACGTCAAACCTCGCCCTCGCCCCCTGCCGCAGCGGCCTCTGCGAGCCCAGCACCGCCAAGCAATCCCGCCACAGCGTCCCGTCCGGCCCCACCGTCCACGGCGCCCAGCGTTCCGGCGGCAAAGCCGTCGATGCTGCTAGAAGCTCTGAAAGAAGAGCTCTTTCAACTCGAAGTAGAACGCAAGCAAGGCAAGATCACCCCCGAGGATTACGAAAAAGCCAAAGCCGCGTTGGACCAGACGCTCGAGCGGGCCCTGAAGCGCCAGGGCTAGATAGGTGTCGATTCAGGGCATGAAAACGAGCAGCCCCGGTGCGGCGCGGATACTCCTGTCGGCAGACTCTTGCGTGCTCATCCCCCCGAACTGAGGATAAAGTATTTACTTCTCAAAGACTTAGCCGGATAATCACCGCGGAAATAACCCACAAATTCGCGGTAACTCATTGATTTATAAATACTTTACAGCTAACTCCTTATTCCTCAAAGACCTGGCGTTTTTCGACCGCTAAGTCTTTGATTCTTAAAGACCGCACCAGAGGGGGTCTTCGGCCAGCTTGGCAATTGAGCCGAGCCAGAAACCACAGCATCGAATAATATGTCTTCAGGCAAATCACATGAGCAACGTATTCAAAACCACTCTTCTGCTAACCGTCATGACGCTGCTGCTCATGCTAGCTGGCCGCGCCTTCGGAGGCCAGAACGGCATGCTGATGGCGCTCGCCTTCGCCGCTGTCATGAATTTCGTTTCCTACTTCTTCTCCGACAAGATCGCGCTAGCCACTTACCGCGCGCAACCCGTCAGCCGCGAAGACCTGCCGCGCGTCTACAACATCGTCGAGAAGCTGGCGCAGAAGGTCAACTTGCCCATGCCCAAGATCTACGTAATCCCGACCGATTCGCCCAACGCCTTCGCCACTGGACGCAATCCAAACCACGCGTCAGTAGCCGTAACTCAAGGCATTCTAGGTCTGCTGAACGACGAAGAACTGGAAGGCGTGCTGGCCCACGAGCTAGGACACGTACGCAATCGCGACATCCTCATCAGTTCAATCGCCGCCACTTTAGCAGGAGCAATCACGTGGCTAGCCTCGATCGCCAAATGGGGCATGATTTTCGGAGGCCTTCGAGGCGAACGCGACGATCGCGGCGGAGGCAGCGCCATCGCATCGATCGCCATGATTTTCCTGGCGCCATTTGCAGCGATGTTGATCCAGTTAGCCGTCTCGCGCTCCCGCGAATACGGCGCCGACGACACAGGAGCCCATTGGACGGGCAATCCTTACGCCCTGGCCAGCGCGCTGGCCAAGATCGACGCGTATTCGAAACAGCGCCCGCTGATTGCGAGTCCATCCACTGCGCATCTATTCATCATCGCGCCGTTCCTGGGTGGAATGAGCTTCGGCAACCTGTTCTCAACTCATCCACCAACCGCAAAAAGAATCGAACGCTTAACAGGAAGGCCAGCAGAATTTGGCCAGTAAAGTTCTCAACTTCCAAATTAATTCTTGTTAAATGTCATCCTGAGCGTAGCCTGTACTTCACGAAGTGAAGTACAGGCGGAGTCGAAGGACCCCTAAACCCTCCCGCTGAGCGTGACTCCAGTAACCCTCCTCTCCCCAACAACACATAGTAAAATTCAAACAATGTCCACCCAGGCAGCGAGTATCGCCGCAAACCGCGCGGCCCAACTTGAGCAATCCCTGCGCCGCGTCATCCGTGGCAAAGACGACGTGATCCGCCTCGCCCTGGTTTCCATTTTCGCCAAAGGCCACCTGCTGATCGAAGGCGTCCCCGGAGTCGGCAAGACCACGCTGGGCCAGGCGCTAGCTCGCGCCATTGACTGCACCTTTCAGCGCATCCAGTTCACCAGCGACATGCTGCCCTCGGACGTGCTGGGCATCTCGATTTACTCCGCCATCGAGCAGAAATTCGAATTCAAGCGTGGACCGGTTTTCGCCAACGTCCTCTTAGCCGACGAAATCAACCGCACCACTCCGAAGACGCAATCGGCCCTGCTGGAAGCCATGAACGAAGGGCAAGTCACCGTCGACGCGCATTCATATGCTCTGCCGCAACCATTTCTCGTATTGGCGACGCAGAATCCCATCGAGCACCACGGCACTTATCCTTTGCCCGAGTCGCAACTTGATCGTTTCCTGATGCGGGTTCGCATGGGATATCCCGAAGGCAACGCCGAGCGCGAGATTCTGCGCGCCGAAGCAGGCGTAGCGCAACTTGAAAACATGCGTCCCGCGCTCAATGCCGCCGACGTGGTAGAAATCCAGCAAGCCGTGGCCCAGGTTCACGTGGATGAATCACTGATCACCTACCTGCTGAATATTGTCAGCAAGACGCGCGAGTCGGAGTACCTTTCGCTCGGAGTATCTCCGCGAGGCTCGCAAATGCTCTATCGCGCCGCCCAAGCCATGGCTTTCCTGGAAGGCCGCGATTACTGCACACCCGAAGATTTCAAGCCGCTAGTCGTTTCCGTCTTCGCCCACCGCGTAGTAGTAAGTTCCCTCTACACGTCCACGCTGAAAAAATCCGAACAAGCCGAGCAGGTTCTACGCGAGATCGTGGAGAGCGTGCCAGTGCCGGTGTAGGTCTTGTTCGTGTAGGGACGGGCGCCCTCGCCCGTCCAAGCCGAGCAAAGCTCGGCCCTCACTTTGCGGCCAAAAGTCTACTCCCCCGATGCCGCCGGCGGCGCGGGTTGCAGGCTAGAAAGCCGCGAGATCGTAGCCACCATCATCCCGGAGAGAAACTCCATCGTCGCAACATCGTTGTTGTCGAAGGCATGGGGCGTCGACGACAGCACTTCGAAGACTCCCAGCGTTCGCCGAAAGTGACGCAGCGGAGCGACCAAGATCGAACGCACGCCCATGCGCCGGCAGGTTGCCCAATCCACGCGCGGGTTCGACTCGGCGTCGTTGCACAGGAGTACTTCGCCCGTACGCACGCATTCGGCCGAGAGTCCGCTGTCGGTTTGCAGACGCACTCCGATATCGGGAGCCGTGCGTCCGGTGCGTGCTCGGCAAACAATTTCGTTGCCCCGCCGCAGCGCAATGGCAGCCCCAGTAGCGCCGGTTAATACTTGCGCTTTTTCCGCGATGACGCTGATGCCCGGCTCGAGATCGATCTCGCCGGCGTTCAGGAGCGGATGCTGCGCCGGAAGTGGTCCGTGATGCCGCGGCCGCATGCGACGACGCGTGGAAAAACTAGACGCTGCAGGAAGCTCAATCTGATCGCCGATGCGGCATTCGTCCTGCTCTTCGCCGATCCCCGCGACCTGCGGAACGGTGTAGAGCAGCGACCGCACCAACCGGTCCAGTTCCGCATCCGCGATGAGATGCGCTGTTTGCTGGCCGCGCAGCGAGCCGCCGAGCACGCGCGAGAGGCTGAGCACCGCCGCACTGCCGCACGCCAGACACCGCGGCGTATTGTTTTGGCTGAGCAATTCACACTGCACGCAAAAGACTGCCGACTGCAAAGAAATGAAATTAACGTCGGTTGCCTTCAACGAACCCTGCATGTGGATGATTCCCTCCGGACAATGGGGAAGGATGAGCGTAAACAGTTGCGCGCATAGGAGTAAGTGACCGCGTTGGTTCGGGCTGTGGATAACCGGTCTGCACTGCACGGGTGCAGCTGCCTGTTGAAAAAATCGTAGGGGATTTGTCATCCCGACCCTGAGCGCAGCCGAAGGGTCGGGATGACAAATTGGTAAAGTTGCCGTTCGCTTATAATCCGGTCATGTCATTTCTTCGCTTTCTCATGCTCCTGTCGCTGGTGGTCTGGATCGGCGGCATTGTCTTTCTCGCGTTCGTCGAAGCGCCGATCGCTTTTTCGCCCGGACTGCTACCCACCCGCCATGTGGCGGGATCGATCGTTGGCCATTCGCTCGATTTGCTGCACTACATGGGCATCGTTTCCGGAATTGTTTTTCTGATCGCGTCCATGCTCCACAGCCGTTTGACCACGGGAAATGCCCGTCCGCTGGCGGGACGGCATCTTTTGATCGTGCTGATGCTGCTGCTGACCGTGATCTCGCAATTCGCGATTTCGCCGAAAATGCATGCCCTGCGTGCCGAGGTTGGAATAATCGATAACGTGCCCTTGGACAATCCGCTGCGCCGCGAATTCGACCGTCTGCACGTATGGTCGGAAAAGTTCGAGCAAGCGGTGCTTCTGCTGGGTCTGGTGGCAGTGTATGCAACCGCGGACACCTTCCGCTAATGGTTAGTGGAGCGCCGGGCGTCCCCGCCCGG
>JBAWFQ010000030.1:0-12185 GCA_049592035.1 Terriglobales bacterium | reverse complement strand
TCGATGCCACGGTAGTTGCGCACGCGACCGGCGCCGATCGCGGAGACCCAAACGCCCGGCCCAGCGTGGTGAAACACGTCTCCGAAGGCGACACGGTGAAGCTCAAGTCGATGGGCCGCGCTGCCGTCGTCAAAAAGAAAATTGGCGACAATCATTTCGATGTCGAAATCGGCTCGATGAAGATGCGGATTGCCCGCGAAGATATCGCCGAAGTGCTGGCGAATGCGCAGGCTCGCGCTTCCGAAACGCCGGTACAGGCCGCGCGCTCGCGCGGCATCAGCGTCTCGCTGCAAAACGAAGCGGGCAGCTTCAACATGCCCGGCGAAATCAACGTCATCGGACGCACTGTCGACGAAGCCACGAGCGAAGTAGAAAAGTTCGTGGACCGCGCGTTTCTTGCCGGCATGCAGCGCGTGCGCATCGTCCACGGCAGCGGCATGGGTATTCTGCGCAAGGCCCTGCGCCAGTACTTGAAAAAGCATCCGCACGTGGAGTCCGTCACGGAGCCGCCCATCAATGAAGGCGGAGGCGGAGCTACGGTGGTCGAGTTACGGGTGTAGGGTAATCGGCTGATCCGGCTGCGTTTATTTCAATTCACCGTCAGCGGCGCGCTCACGCTGCCGACCCTGCCGCTCAAGTTATCGCGGACCACAAACTTCACTTGATAATCGCCGGGAGGAAGATGGAACGAGCTATTGTAAAAGATTCCGTCGGATTTGACCTTGGTCAGAGCTTCGGCGGTGAATGTACCCTTGGCGGTGCTTCCTACGTTGGCAGGTGGAGCGTCATTCTTCACCGCTTGCGCCATGAAATCTACGTTGTAAGCGTTGCTGTCACCTAGGATGGTCACGCCCGTCGCTGGCAGGTGCAGCATAAATCCAACCTTCTTTTTATCTCCATCCGGAGCCGTTCCGCGCCATTGCACCGACAGAGGAATCCCGGTGCTGTCAAAAGGCGAGGTCAAAGCAAAACCGATATCGGCCTGCTGCGTGAGCTCGGGGTTCATGGTGGTATTCGTCACCAGGAAGCCGGATCGCGCGCGCACTTCCGTATCTTTGTGGTCCACTTTGACCTTCAGTTTTCGCCAGCCCGGCTTCGTATCATGCGTGTCCAAGTAATAGCCGATCAGATAATACGAACTGGAATCGGCCACCGCCTGTTTGAAACCCGCCGTAAGATCGTTGTTGTTATAGTAGGCCTTGCCGCCGGTCATCCCGGCAAAATCGTTCAGTGTGTCGTGGCGGGCATTGTTACGGGCCCCCGTGCTGCCCGATAAGCCGCGAACGTCCACGGGGTACACAGAAACCTGAGCGTCGTTCAGAGCCTCCATGGCCCGCTCATATAACACGGACAAGTATCCGCCGGGCACGGCCGAGGGAGAATCCATGATGAAGGGAAAACCACCCGTGGCCCAGATAAGAGACTTCCTTCCCGGAACCCCGGAAAGCGACCAAGCTATGCTCAGGAACGCCTGCATCGTGTTTTCAATGGCGCGCGCCTGCACGTAGCCGGCATAGGCCGCGTCGCCTTGCGCAATGAATTGCCTTATTGCGACTGCAGGATCCCCCCCTTGAGAAATTATCTTACCTCCCGAAAGAATCCCTACCGATGGAGAAACTATCGGACCGACGCCGGTGTTCGCACCGCTACTGGCGGCCAACTTCTGCGACTCGTTATTGACTCCTTGCAAAGCGGGCAACTCGCTGCGGACTTTCTTGAGCGCAGCCAGCAGCACATCAGGATCATCCGTCAGGCCACTGATTGTGCTCACTCCTTTGCTGCCGATCACGACCATCGCCAGCACGGGCACGGAATCCAGGTTATCGGCGAGATACTGGACCAGTTGCTTTCGTCCAACAGCTTGATAGAGAAAAGGCGTGTTCACCGTGTCCAGCACGACCACGACAACGTTGCGCGGGGCATCTCCGTTCAGCGCCACGTTGCTATAGGTCCCGGGCGGATTGGTTGCTTGTGTCAGGTGCGCTTTCGTAGCGATGACTTCTTCCAGGAATGCAATCCGTTGCTCTTTGCCATTTTCCTCAACTTTGAAGTCTTCCTTCTTCAGGTCGTGGATATGATTGCCGGCTTTGTCGACCACCACCGTCGGCACCTGCACCAGCACGGTCTGCGACTTAAAGTCAACCTTCTTTTCATCGTCGGCGTGCCACGGAGAAAGAGCAGTGGGATTGGAGGGTTGAGGTCCTACGTAAGCAGTCGTCGACGTGCCGGACGATCCACGTCCACCGCCACGCTGGGCGAGCGCACAGGTTACAAGCAGAGTTAGTAACAAGAAGAGGGTCAGAAGGAAGCGGCGGCACATAGGGACGCTCCAAAGCTAGGCCATTGTAACAATGCGCGAGCAGCAATTTCCAGCCAAACCTTCCTCAGGGTAGTGGCTCAGTTTGACCGCCATCATAAAGAATTGTCATCCTGAGCAACGCGAAGGACCTGCTTTTTCGCTGCCGGCTCGGGCGTACCGGTCAACATATTTGCTTTCCATTCGCCTTATGGCATACTGCGATGCAGAGCTGCTGCCGAGCTGTGCTCGGCGGGACAGGTCCTGAGCGAAGTCGAAGGAGGGCGTCTGTCCCTACGTGGGATGTAGGGCTGCGCAGAGCTTGGCCCGCCGAGAATAATTTATTCGGGACGGGTTTTCCTGCTGTGCTCCTCATACGTCCACAGGCGGAAATGGATTACGATGCAACGCACTCACTTAAACATCGTGGCGACTCTCGAAACCAGCATTGGCCGTTTGCCGGCGAACATGGAAGCCGAGCGCTCCATCCTGGGCGCCATCCTGCTCGATAATCATGCCTTCAACGATGCCGCCGAGCACCTGAAGCCCGAAGACTTTTCCATCGATTCGCACCGGCGCATTTATTCGCGCATGATGGATCTGGCCGAATCTTCGCGGCCCATCGACATCATTACGCTGGTCGAAGAGTTGGAGCAAAAGAAGGACCTGCAAGCTGTCGGCGATGTTGGCTACATTTCCGGCTTGTTGGACGGCGTGCCGGACCGGCCTTCCATCGAGCATTACGTTCGCATCGTCCGCGACAAGGCGATTCTGCGCGGGTTGATCAGCGTTTCGAATGCCGCGATCGCCAAAGCCAGCGAACAGGCTGAACCGGCCGATGAAATTCTCAATGAAGCCGAAGCGGCTGTCTTCCAGCTCTCCGAGAAGCGCATTGGCAAGGGCTTTCAGGGCATCAAGGAGATCGTCCGCAGCTCCTTTGGCTCGGTCGATGCTCTGCTGCAACGCGGACAGCGGATCACCGGCCTTGCCACGCACTACACCGACCTTGACGAGTTGACCAGCGGCTTGCAGAGATCCGACTTGGTGATTCTGGCGGCTCGGCCGTCGATGGGCAAGACTTCGTTCGCCATGAACATTGCCGAGAATGCTGCCATCGACGACGGCAAAGTCGTCGGCATCTTCTCGCTGGAAATGTCGAGCGAAGCTTTGCTGCAGCGCCTGCTCTGTTCGCGCGCTATTGTCGACGCACACAAGATGCGCACCGGGTCGCTCTGGGGCGACGATATGAAGAAAATCGTCCGGGCAATGGAGGAGCTCTCGAACGCAAAGATTTTCATTGACGACACTCCAGGAATCTCGCTCAGCGAAATGCGCGCCAAAGCACGCCGCCTCAAGCAATCTCAGGGAAGCCTAGACCTGCTGGTGGTCGATTACCTGCAGCTCATGTCGGGAGGCAGTAAGCGCTTCGAGAATCGCACCCAGGAAGTTTCTTCGATTTCGCGCGGACTGAAAGCCATCGCCAAAGAGCTCGGTGTCCCCGTTGTTGCTTTGTCGCAGCTCAGCCGCGCTCCCGAAAGCCGGGGCGGCGACCACCGGCCGCAGCTCTCCGATCTGCGCGAGTCCGGCTCGATCGAGCAGGATGCCGACGTGGTCATGTTCATCTTCCGCGAAGAGATTTACAAGCAGGACGATCCCGACCTCAAAGGCCGCGCCGAAATCATCATTGCCAAACAGCGCAATGGTCCCATCGGCAAGTTCAATCTCGCGTTTCTCCACAATTCCACGCGCTTCGCCAATATGATGGAAGGCAATAACGAACCCGGCGAGTAGTAACCCGCGTAGGGACGGCCGCCTCCCCGGCGCGGTGTCGACCGCGGGGAATCCCACTTCTCGAAAAGCGCGAGAAGTGGGGCACCCGGCCTGCCTTCGATTTGGGGGTCTCCGAAAGTATGCACGCGACCGCAGAAATCCGACCCTGAGACACCTCTATCCTGTGGAAAAGTATGTGGATGATAGGACCCAACCTCGGATTTCAGAGGCGTCGACGGGTTGGCCGGGAGATTGCTGTACCGATTAACTCCCTCTAACGCTATGTTTTTAGGTTGGTTAACTGCTATTTAGACTGCGATCGACGAAACTGCCTGTTGGGCAACTCTTTCGTCACAAAATGTGAGATTTGCACATAATCCAAAAGGCTGTAGCCCGCTCCCCCAGCGGCTGGCGCTCGCACGCTGTCTCCTCCAAGTGCCGCCAGAGTTCAAAAAATTGGGGTTTGCGCGAGCGCGGGCATCTCTTCGCGGCGGTTTCGTCACAATTAACTGTGACGTGCCTCATGGCGCGGAGCGCTCGCCATGACCTAGGCTTTTACAGAAAGGAGGAGACTGGATGTCCTCCTGTGTCTGAGTCAGCGTGGCTCCGGAGAGCGCTGGCGTTTCTTCATTTCCAGCCCCGCCGAAAACACGCTTCGTCGTCAGCATCTTTTCAAACAGACTGCGGAAAACTTTGATTCAGGCACTGACTCCTATGTCTTCTAACCTTCTCGCCTGGAGAAACTTCTATGCTGCATCTCGATACTGGTAACACTGGTTTCATGATTTTATGCACCAGCCTGGTCATGCTGATGACACCCGGCCTCGCCTTTTTTTATGGGGGCTTGGTCGGGCGCAAAAACGTGCTCGCCATCATGATTCAAAGTTTTGTCTCGATGGGCTGGACGACGGTGATCTGGTACCTGTACGGCTACTCGCTGTGCTTCAGCGGCGACTGGCACGGGGTCATCGGAAACTTCCACAACGCATTTCTGCGCGGGGTCGATCTTACAACCCCGTCGCCGAATAACACGATTCCAATGTTTGTGTTCATCGCCTATCAGATGATGTTTGCGATTATCACTCCCGCGCTGATCTCGGGCGCATTCACCAACCGAGTCACGTTTAAGGCGTACATGCTGTTCCTTACCGCCTGGCTCACTTTTGTTTATTTCCCGTTCGTGCATATGGTCTGGGGTGGAGGGTTCTTGCAGAAGTGGGGAGTGCTCGATTTTGCCGGCGGGATCGTGGTGCACAACATCGCAGGCATCGCGGCATTGGCTTCGGTGCTCTACGTTGGGAAACGCCACACCGCAGACCGGGGACCGCACAGCATCCCGCTGGTTGCGTTGGGAACTGGCCTGCTGTGGTTTGGATGGTACGGCTTTAACGCCGGCAGTGAAATGCGCGTCGATGCAGTGACGGCGACCGCATTTCTCAACACCGATCTGGCTGCTTCGTTTGCGGCGGTTGCGTGGTTGCTGGTGGCCTGGATCAACGAGAAGAAGCCCAAACTCCTCGGCTTGCTCACTGGAGCTGTTGCCGGGCTGGCGACCGTTACTCCTGCAGCCGGATATGTTTCTCCCACCACCGCCGTCATCATCGGCGTGGTTTCAGGAGTGGTCTGCTACTACGCGGTAGAAATGAAAAACAAAATGCAATGGGATGACGCGCTCGATGTTTGGGGAGTCCACGGAGTCGGTGGCTTCCTCGGTATCGTCATGCTGGGAATCTTCGCCAACAAGGAATTTAATCCCGCGGGCGCGAACGGATTGCTCTACGGCGATCCGACGTTCCTGCTGAAACAAGTCGTGGCCGTGACTTTCTCGTCGGTATGGGCTTTCGTTTTTACCTACGGGATGTTACGGATCATCGATGCGTTCACGCCCGTGAAAGTCGACGAGATCAGCGAAGCAGTTGGCCTCGATGAATCGATCCACGGCGAACATGCCTACGAGGAAACCGAGCACGATCTGGTTCACGCAGGCCTGCACTAACCACGCGGGAGAAAACTTTTGGGTGCCCCATCCTAACGTCGCGCCTTCTGCGACGTTAGGGTGGGATTCCACAGCCGCGTAATGCTAGGGATTTCCCCCGCTGGAGACTCTCCCGCCGACTACTTCAGCGACGCCATATCGATGACGAAGCGATACTTCACATCGCTTTTCAGCAGTCGTTCGTAAGCCTCGTTGATCTGCTGAATTTTGATCCGCTCGACGTCGCAGGTAATCCCATGTTTGGCGCAGAAATCCAGCATCTCCTGCGTCTCCCGTATACCTCCGATGAGGGAACCGGCAAGCTGCCGCCGCTTGAAAATCAGGCCGAAACCCAGAACCGGGGACGGAGTTGGAGGCGCACCAACGAGCGTCATCGTCCCATCCCGCTTCAGCAGATTGATGTAGGCATTCAAATCGTGCGGGGCCGAAACGGTGTCGAGGATGAAGTCGAAGCTGGCGACATGTTTCTGCATCTCCGCATCGTTCTTCGAGATCACGACTTCGTCAGCGCCCAGCCGTATTGCGTCCTGGGTTTTGTTCGGCGAGGTTGTGAACAAAATAGCATTCGCGCCAAAGGCATGGGCGAATTTCAATCCCATGTGACCCAGGCCGCCGAGTCCCACGATGCCCACTTTCTGGCCCTTCTTCACATTCCAGTGCCGCAGCGGTGAATAGGTCGTGATGCCGGCGCAGAGCAGAGGCGCCGCAGCCGCAAGATCCAGATCCTTGGAAACGCGCAACGCGAATTTCTCGGTGATTACAATGCTCTCCGAGTAGCCGCCATAGGTCACGCCTCCGAGCTGTTTGTCTTCCCCGTTGTAGGTGAAGGTTGCGGGACCGTCGCAAAACTGTTCTTCTCCCGCGCGGCAACTCGGGCACACGCCGCAGGAATCGACCATGCAGCCGACTGCGGCGAGATCGCCTTCCTTGAAGTTCTTGACCGCGCTGCCCACTTTCACCACCCGGCCAACGATTTCGTGTCCCGGCACGCAGGGATAAACCGTGGGCATGACACTCTCCCACTCGTTGCGAACCGTGTGCAGATCGGAATGACAGACTCCACAGTAAAGAATCTCGATTTGAATATCCTGAGGCCGCGGAGCTCGGCGCTGAATCGATCCGGGCGCGAGCGGAGAGGTTGCGCTTCGCGCGGAATACACTTTTGCGGGATAAGTTTTCTGGGAGGCGGACTGGGCTTGATCTAGTAGAGCGGTTGAAGCTTTCTCGGTCATATTGGGTTCTTGTCCTTTCATTTATAGGGGACTCTGAACAGCCTGGATGCGACTCTAAAAATTCCGGGCGTCGACTCACTCGCACGAGGCGTCAAGGCTGGCGGCACGGTGGGCGCTTCAAAGTCTCGAAAAGCGCGCGGCCTGCGCGCGGGTGGTGTCGCGCTTATTTGTGGAGCTCAACAGCAATGATGTAGGCAGTCTCTGGCCCAGCGGACGACTCCACGTACTCGACCTTTGCCGACTTACCCTCCAAGTCCTTGCACGGATCGAGGTCATCCTTCGGCGTGAAACCGAGAGCCGTAAACTGAATTTTGTAGTAGTTGCCGCTATGCAGTGTCATCGTCTTGTTTTTGGCGACGAGGGTCAGGAAGATGCCGGCCGAATGACACTGCACATTCCGCAAGGTTCCGGCTAGAAAATGGTGAGGTCCCTTTTGCAGATCTTCCTGCTGTGCCTCAGCCTCGGCGTTGCTCTCGCCCGCTGCGGCCTCCGCCTGGGCGTCGGCTTTCAATTTTTCGGCCAGGCGCTGGTTTTGTTCCGCCGCCTGTTGCTGCGCGGCTGAGTATTGTTCGACTTGGGCGAGAAGGTTTTGGACCATCGCCGTATCCGCCGGAGACTTGGCTATCCGTAAGGCTTCATGGAGCACGGCCAGGGCGTCCTTGCTCCGCTGCATCTCTATCAGCACGTTGGCTGCAGTCATCCGATAGGCGACATTTCCCGGGTCGAGCTGCACCGCGTTGAGGACCATCATGTGCGCCTCATCGAGATTTTGGCGCCGCATACCTTCAAAGGCTGCCAGGCGCTCGAAGGGCGGCGCAAAGGAGGGATTGAGCTTGATGGCGGCGCGCAAACTGCTCTCCAGTTGAGCGTCATTGGCGGGATTGGCGCTATCGTTCATCGAGATCGCTGCGAAGTAGTAGTGGGCGATGTAACTTTGCGAATCAAGTTTCACTGCCTTTTCGTACCACCGGCGCGCCTCATCCGAGTGCCCGCCGCGAAGCTCCAGAAACCCCATGGTTTCATGCGCCGAAACATTCTGTGGATCTTCACGCAGCACGCGGTCGAGAATCGGCCGGGCATCCGCAACCCGATCATCGTAGGCGAGGAAGTCGGCGCGCACCGCATCCGCCTGCGCCTCGGTCAGGGCTCGCACCTTGAATGCCGCGTCGTCCACTCCGGTCGATGTCGCGAGCTTGAAATAGCTGAAAGTGCCTTGACGAATGTAGTTGTCGAGATTCGTTTGCAGTTGCTTCAGATCGCCGAACGCGCGAGTAGCCGCAGTCACCGGGTCTACCTTCTGCGCCAGCAGCTCGGCGTAGTCTTTCAAACGTTGCGTCTTCTCCTGATGATCTTTTACGGTGAAGTAGTGGGTCAACGCCCACGACTCGGCATAGAAGATGGAGCCTTTGTTTTCCTCGTGGTAATAGGGCGAACTGGTGTCGATGGTGAACAGCGTAGCCAGCGGCAGCGGCCGGTTCGTGCGCAGTAACTGCAGATTCTCCGGACTGGGCTGGCCCAGGGCGACATCCTTATCACTGATGTCCGTGTTCTGATAAAACTCCGCCAAGCCCTCATTCAGCCACAAGGGCAGCCATTCCGCGGCCGTGCTCAGGAGGAAGTGGGTGTACTCGTGATAGACCACCGCGTAAGGGTGATCACCTTCGGCGTCCACTCGCATGAGAACGTAGTTCTTGTCGGGCGCCCGCAGAAAAAGGCCGCCCAATTGGAGTTGCCCTTTTGCCAGATAAACCTGCGGTTCAAGTTCGCGGAAGTCTTTTTCGTTCTTGACTGCCAGGACGATAATGGGTGATCCGTTATCGATGGACAGGTGGGGAAATGCCACGTGAAAAACCGAGCGCATGCGCTCAAACTGGTCGGCGATGCGCCGCCCAGTTTTCTCATTGGCGTCCGTCACCACGGTGAAATGCTGAGTGCCGACTTCCAGCCAGTTCTCCGGCTTATCGTGCGCCGAGGCCAGCGCAGCCGCGAACAGGACGGGGAGCAAGGCGATGCGTTTCCACATAACAGCTGGGCAATACTGTTATACCGGAGAACGTTATACCGGAGGACATGGTCGAGTCCAATGAATTTAGTGGAGATACTAACTGGAGTTAGTTGCTGTCCTCGCCCACCTTTAGCACCGCCAGGAACGCCTCCTGCGGAATATCCACGCGCCCAATGCGCTTCATTCGCTTCTTGCCTTCTTTTTGTTTCTCCAGCAGCTTGCGCTTGCGCGTAATGTCGCCGCCGTAGCATTTGGCCAGCACGTTCTTGCGGATGGCCGGAACCGTCTCGCGGGCAATGATCTTCGCTCCAATCGCCGCCTGAATCGCCACTTCAAACATCTGCCGCGGAATTAATTGCTTCATTTTCGTGGCCAGCGCCCGGCCGCGCTCGTAGGCAAAGTCGCGATGGATGATGGTCGAAAGCGCGTCCACCGGCTCGCCCGCCACCATGATGTCGAGCTTCGACATCGGCGACACCCAGTTGCCCGACAGATGATAATCGAGCGAAGCGTAGCCGCGCGAAACCGACTTCAGGCGATCGTAAAAATCGAGCACAATTTCATTCAGCGGCAGCTCATACTGCAGCATGACGCGCGACGAGCTGACGTATTCAAAACTCTTCTGCTTGCCGCGCTTCTCCTCGACCAGCTTCAAGATTCCGCCAACGTATTCTTCGTTGGTCAGAATCACCGCCAGAATCACCGGCTCTTCCACCTTCGCGATCTCGCTGACATCGGGCCAGCGCGAAGGATTGTCGACTTCGATCACCTCGCCGTCGGTCTTCGTAATCTGGTAGCGGACGCCGGGAGCTGTCGTGATCAGTTCGAGATTGTATTCGCGCTCCAAGCGCTCCTGGATGATCTCCATGTGCAAGAGGCCCAGAAAGCCGCAACGGAAGCCGAATCCGAGCGCTACCGAACTTTCCGGCTCGAAGAAGAATGACGAATCGTTGAGCTTCAATTTTTCCAGGGCTTCGCGGAGCTGCGTGTGCTCATGGGCGTCCACCGTGTAGAGACCGGCGAAAACCATAGGTTTGATTTCTTCAAATCCTGGCAGCGCCTGCAGCGAGGGGCGATCATCGTCGGTAATGGTGTCGCCGATTTTCGTATCCGCGACATTCTTGATATTCGCGATGATGAATCCAACTTCGCCCGCGACCAGTTCGTCGATCTCCACCGGTTTTGGCGTGAGCACGCCCAGAGTTTCAATCTGAAAAACGTGTCCGTTCGACCACAACCGGATCTTCTGCCCCTTGCGCAACGTGCCTTCAAACACACGCGCCAGCACGACCACTCCGCGATATGGATCGAACCACGAATCAAACAGCAGCGCCTGCAGATGCCGTTCCGGCGAGCCCTTAGGCGGCGGAACGCGCTTCACGATCGCTTCGAGAACGTCGGGCACGCCCTGCCCGGTCTTCGCGCTGATCAGCAACGCGTCGCTCGCATCGAGGCCGACGGCGCTTTCGATCATCTCCTTGGTGCGTTCAACATCGGCGCTCTGCAAATCGATCTTGTTGATTACCGGGATAATTTCGAGGCCATGATTGATGGCAAGATATGAGTTCGCGAGTGTCTGCGCTTCCACGCCCTGCGAGGCGTCGACCACCAGCAGCGCGCCTTCGCAGGCCGCCAGCGAGCGCGAGACTTCGTAAGAAAAATCGACGTGGCCCGGAGTATCGATCAGGTTGAGCTGATAAATCTGGCCGTCCTGCGCGGGATATAACATGCGGACGGCGTGCGCCTTGATGGTAATGCCGCGCTCGCGCTCCAGGTCCATCGAGTCGAGAACCTGCTCCTGCATTTCGCGCATGGCAAGCGAACCGGTCAACTCCAGCAGGCGGTCGGCCAGGGTGGATTTCCCGTGATCGATGTGCGCGATGATCGCAAAATTGCGGATGTGAGCAGCATCCATGAGGATAAATAGATTCTAGCAGGGCGAAAGGTCCGGATTTTTAAGCTGTGCTGAAGCTAGACTATATCGAGATGCGCAACAATAAAAACGGGATCAAGGTGTTCACGCTCAAGGAACGACTCGCAAGCTTCGATCGAGCAACGGTGCGGCAGCGGAAAAGAAACCTTCTAGCGACCGAGGCCAGGATAGGTTCGTGGATAAAGGGCCGAGGCTGGGCACGCGAGGAGCTCTACGCACGTGGCTGCAGCCAGACGCCGGATTGTAAACAAAACGGGCGCGATTGCTCGCGCCCTTAAATTTTGCGAAGCTGCGCTCCGCGGGGGCGGACGAATGCGTCCGCCCCTACGTGAGCTTCTTAGTCTCTTACTCCATCCATGAACGCCCGCAGCTTTCTTGAGCGCGACGGATGGCGCAGCTTTCTTAGGGCTTTGGCTTCGATTTGGCGGATTCGCTCGCGGGTGACCGCAAACGACTGGCCTACTTCTTCTAGCGTGTGCTCGCTGCCATCTTCCAAGCCGAAGCGCATCTTGATGACTTTTTCCTCGCGCGGCGTCAGCGTGCGCAGCACCTGCGAAGTCTGGTCTTTGAGGTTGACGTTGATCACCGCTTCAGCCGGCGAAACGACTGCACGGTCTTCGATAAAGTCGCCCAGATGTGAATCTTCCTCTTCGCCAATCGGCGTTTCGAGGGAGATCGGTTCCTGCGCAATCTTCAACACCTTCCGCACTTTCGCGACCGGAATATCCATCCGCTTGGCGATTTCTTCCGACGTTGGTTCGCGCCCTAGTTCCTGCACCAACTGCCGCGAGGTGCGGATCAGCTTGTTGATGGTTTCGATCATGTGCACTGGGATACGAATCGTACGCGCCTGATCGGCGATTGCGCGCGTAATCGCCTGCCGGATCCACCACGTGGCGTAGGTCGAGAACTTGTAGCCGCGGCGGTATTCGAACTTGTCGACCGCCTTCATC
>JBAWFQ010000029.1:0-54329 GCA_049592035.1 Terriglobales bacterium | reverse complement strand
GGACACTCCTGTCCGCGAGATTGTCCGGGCACACGAACGGCAACGTCAACAGCAAGAGCAACGGCCGCGGACAGGAATGTCCGCGCCACACGTGCAACATCTCAATTTGTGGAAATGGTGAAGTTCACCGTGATGCGGGCCTGTGTTTCCACCGGCTGGCCGTTTTGCAGGTAGGGTTTGAAGTGCCACTGCTTGACCGCCTCGCGCGCTGCCGCAGCCAAAATACTCGGACCACTGAGAATCTGCAATTCCTGAATGCTGCCGTCGCGCGAGATGAGGGCCTGCAAACTGACCGCGCCTTGCACCTTCATCTGCCGCGCCAGCAGAGGATAATCCGGCGGCACGGAAACGGTCACGCTCTGCGCCGTTTGCGGCGAGAGTTGCACGCGATCGCCGGCGCTGACCACCCCACTCGACGCAGACCCGGTAGCGTTAGATACTGAAGATGTCGCACCCGAGTCCACATCCAGATGGATGGCGTTGCTTTTCGCGGGCACGCTGATGTGGCGGTTTCCGGCGACGACTTCCACCTGCAGCGGAGGCAGCGCAGCGCGTTCGGTAGTGGCCGAGAAGGGAGCTTGAGTCGCGGCGGCGGGTGCTGGCGACTTCACCACCGGCTTGCGTTCCCGCGCCGTCGGCGTCGCCGTCGCGCTTGGAGTGGCCGGGACCACACTCTTACTCTTGCCTCGAATCGCGGCTTCCTGCGCTTCGCTGCTCGGCGGAAACCAGAAATCCCAGTCCTTCAGAACCACGGCTGCCAGTGCCATCAGCAGAATCCCCAGCGCAATCAGCATCCGCTTCCGCTGCACTTCCGCGTCCGGCGACGCGGGTTGCAAGGGAAGCGGCGTGGATCGCTCCAGATGACTCTCGGGCTGAGCTTCGTCGTGAAACATGGGCACGGAAGCCTCCTCGGATTCGTAACTCCCATCGAGGCGGAGTGCTCAGCTAGTATGCCCCGAAACCCCCGCCAATGCCAGCAAATACGGCGCTGGTGGCACGCTTTGACACGGGCGCTCTGAGTAAGCCAACGCCGCGTAGAGACGTGGTAAGTCGCATCTGCGGTAAAACCACGTTGCCAGTTTAGGATTTTCCAGAAACCTTGTAGTCCAGCTTGTCAAGAATGCCAATCGCGACGTCGAGAATTTCCCGATCCACGTTACGATTCGAAGCAATGGCTTCGGCCAGCGGAATGGAAATAATCTTATTACCCCGCAGCGCCGCCATCTGCCCAAATTCGCCGCGGTGCACCATGTCGATAGCGCCCAGTCCATAGCGCGTAGCCAGCACGCGGTCGTAAGCCGTAGGAGATCCTCCACGCTGGATGTGGCCAAGCACTACCGACCGCGACTCGAAGCCCGTGCGCTTTTCAATCTCGCTAGCCACCGTGGAACCGATCCCGCCCAACCGTACATGCCCGAATTCATCGCGGCCTCCTTGCGAGCCGCCTCCGCAGTGTTTCTCGTTGCCATCGACAAACTTTGCGCCTTCCGCCACCACGACAATGCTGAAATATCTTCCGCGGTCGCTGCGCTGGCGAATCAGTTCCGCCACCTGGTCAATATCGAAAGGAACCTCTGGAACCAAGATAACGTCAGCCCCGCCAGCGATGCCGCTGTAGGCTGCGATCCAACCCGCAGCCCGTCCCATCACTTCCACCACGATCACGCGGTTGTGCGCCTCCGCTGTTGTATGCACGCGGTCGATGGCTTCGGTGGCAATATTCACCGCCGTGTCGAAACCGAAAGTAAAGTCGGTGCCCGACAAGTCGTTATCGATCGTCTTCGGAACACCCACCACCTTTACTTCTTTTTCGAAGAGCTTCTGCGCCACCGAGAGCGTGTCATCGCCGCCAATGGCGATCAGTGCCTCGCAGCCGTGCTTCTTGAGGTTGTCTATGCAGCGCTGGAGCCCACCGTCGTGCTTGGCCGGATTGGTCCGCGAAGTGCGCAGAATCGTGCCTCCACGCGGCAGGATGCCACCCACCGAAGAGAGGTCGAGTTCCATGTTCTTGTCTTCCAGTAATCCGCGCCAGCCCTCCATGAATCCCACGAACCCGTCTTCATAGTGAAAGACGCCCTTGCGCACGATCGCCCGAATCACTGCATTCAGCCCCGGACAATCGCCCCCGCCCGTCAGCACTCCAATTTTCATTGCCTGCTCCTATGATCTTCGAGCATTCGTATGAGTTTGGGGCGGGAGCGGATGCACTCCGCCCGACCACTTATTTCCATGCCCGGATGTGACTAGGTTATCACGCAGAGAACTGAGGGCTGATAGCCGAGCGCTGAGACTCTCCTGCTACACTTCCCTCATGCGCGTCCTCGGTATCGACTGCGGCACCGAATACACCGGCTACGGCGTCGTTGACTTGCTCTCGGATCTTGGTAATAACGCTCGCAACGGCGACCGCCTCGTCTGTGTCGTCTGCGGCGCCATCAAAGTTTCTCCGCGCGACCCCATGCCTATGCGCCTGTCGCGCATTTCGATTGGTCTTCAGGAACTCATCGCCCAGCACCGTCCCGACCGCGTCGCCATCGAAGATGTTTTCTACGCCGCCAACGTGAAGTCCGCCCTGAAACTCGGCCAGGTGCGTGGAGTCGCGATGCTGGCCGCCGCCTCCGCCGGTCTCGAAGTCGCCGAATATTCGCCCCTCTCCATCAAATCCGCGGTCGTGGGATACGGGCGCGCGGAAAAACATCAAGTCCAGCAAATGGTGACGCGCCTGCTGAATCTAGATCAGATTCCCGAGCCCGCCGACGCCGCCGACGCCTTGGCCATCGCCATCTGCCATCTGCACACTGCCGCCACGCAAGAGCGCCAAAGCGCAGATCAGCGAGACAAAGGGCGTCAAACGGCGGTCCGCTGACGGGGAGTAACCAGCCCCTAAAGGGCATTTCAATGTAAAGGACTTATGGCATCGCTAAAGCGATGCCCTGATACGAAACGCGAGTTTTTCAGCGATCTATTTAGCGGCTCGCGGGCCCCCACAACCCCGTCAAGTTACTGCCGTCCTAGTCCCGAATCCGCCGCGCCCCGCGTCACTCGTTAGTGCATCCCGGGGCTGACTTCGGACGATTCTCCGGCTAATCTGAATCGGACACTTTCAAAAAACTTGCTGCGCCTTCCGCAAGAAGAATGCAGCGCGAAAAAAAACGAGGAGTTCATGCGCCTTCCCCATCTCGCTTCCGCCGTCAACGTCGTCATCGTCATCGTCATTGCGCTTTTCTTGCCCACAGCGATACTGCACGCCGCCCAGAATGCCTCCTGCACTTTCAACACGTTTTCCGCGCCCTCGGGATATACGTTGAGCGATGTTAACGGAGTAAGCGACGACGGCACGGTGGTGGGCCAGTTGGTCGACAACAAAACACTGGAATCCGTGGCTTTTACCTATTCCGCCAGCGGAGTCTTCACCGAATATACCGCCCCGAAATCCTCGGGCACGTGGATGTACGGACGCAACGGCAGTGGCGTGAATGCCGGCTCCTACCAGGACAGCGCTTACCCCGGGCACATTCATGGATTCCTGTTGCAAGGCAGCCAGTTCACCGAAGTTGATTATCCCAAGGCCCCCAATACGTGGGCGTTTGACGTCAACCAACTGGGAGCCGTGGTCGGCAGCTTCAGCGCCGGCGGATCCGTAACCAAGGGATTCATGCTCGTGAACAGCGACTACACCACCATCGCTTATCCCAAGGCGCAGACAACCTATGCCGAGGCCATCAATGACAACGGCGCGGTCGTCGGGGCCTATTCCAGCAGTTCGTTCAGCAACGGCTTCCTCTGGCAAGACGGTACTTTTACCACCATCAATTACCCGAACTCCAAATATGGAACGGCTCTGGCCGGAGTGAACAACTCCGGTGTCATAGTCGGCAACCATTTCTCGGCAGAGAACAGCTTCGGCTTCCTCTACGAAAATGGCGTCTTCGAGAACATCGTTTATACCGGCGCGAAATACACAGCGACCGGCGGCATCAACAACAACGGCCTGATCTCCGGCCAGATCTACTTTAAGGGCGGCAAAATCCTGGGCTACACCGCAGTCTGCAAGTAAGGAGCTGCCGAGCTTCGCTCGGCTGGACGGCCGAGGGCGGCCGTCCCTACGTGGTCCTTGCAGGCCCAAGGCTAAGGGCTGACGGCTAAGAGCGAGCTAAGAGCCTCCTCCCCTTGACACTCCGTGCCGCAATCCCCAATCATTGCAGCGCCCCATGCCGCGACCATTCCAAGCTGTGTGCTTGCTGATCCTTTCTGCGGTCCTATTGTTTTTCTTTTCGACGCCGGCCGTTTCGCAACCCGAAGCCCCGGCCGTGGTCACTTTCACTCTCGATTTCCCCAGCTCGCAACCGGAGCACTACTCGCTTCGCATTCCCTCCGATGGCGAAGCCCGCTACCAGTCGAGCGGTCGCGTGTCCGCCGATTCAGACGAGACGGACAGCTTCGATCTGAACTTTGCCCTAGCCGCGGAAACCCGCCAGAAGATTTTCGAACTCGCAGCCAAAGCCGCATATTTTCAGAAAGACGTCGATGCCCATCGCAAGGGCTTAGCCTTCACCGGAAAGAAGACACTCGGCTACAAAGACGCGCAACGCACAGGTGAATCCACCTACAATTACTCCAACATCCCAGCCGTCCAGGAACTGACCACTTTGCTACAGAGCCTCTCGGCCACGCTCGAATTCGGACATCGCCTGCAGTACGATCACCACTACCAGAAGCTGGCGCTCAACGAAGAACTCAAGCGCATGGAAGAAATGGCCCACAGCCATCAACTGATCGAAGTCGCCGCCATTCAGCCAATCCTGGATCAAATCATTGCCGACCCTTCTGTGATGAACATAGCCCGCGCCCGCGCCCAACGGTTGCTGCAAGCGGCCGGCATTCACTGAGATTCTGTCCTCCCGTAGAGACGGGGTTCACTCTGCACCCAAGACTCGCCAAGCCGCTTCTCTACGCGGACTTTAGTGTTGACTGATTTCCCCTTGACTTAACCGCCCCACGCTCGCAATGTTTAGGTATCATTGCGAGTAGCCCCGGGGGAGGATCCTATGTCGATCACAAAGCTCGGAAAGATTCTGGCAACGTGTGCCGTGCTGGCTGCGGCGTTTCTGGTGGTTTCGGCGTCAGCCGAATCGAAAGCGCGCATCGTCCGCTTGAGCGAAGTGCAGGGCACGGTGCGACTCGATCGCGCTGCCGGCGACGGCTTTGATAAAGCATTTCTCAACCTGCCCGTGGTCGAGGGCTCCCGTCTGAAGACGGGCAAAGATGGCCGCGCGGAAGTGGAATTCGAAGATGGCAGCGCACTGCGTCTCGCCCCCGACAGCGAAGTTGACTTCGGTCGTCTCGCGCTCGGCAACGATGGCCAGAAGCTCAGCACCGTGCAACTGGTTTCCGGAACCGTGTACGCCGACCTGCACCCGAAAACCTACGGCAAAGACAAAGTGGGCGACCAGTTCCAGCTGAATTTTGCTGTCGAATCCGTCTCGGTGTCGGAGGCCGCGCATTTTCGTGTGACCTTCGGCGACGCCAACAGAGCCACTCTGGCTGTCTTCAAGGGCAAAGTGAGCGCTGCCTCGCCCACCGGACAATTTGAAGTTGCCGAGAAGCACAGCGCAACCATCAATTTTGCGAAGGAAGATCCAAAGAACGACGATTCCGCCAAAAAAGACGCAGTCGTGATGGCAAAGAATTACAAGGACGATCCCTCCGACGACTGGGATCGCCAGCAATCCGACTATCATGCTCGCTATGCGCCGGCCGGCGGGTCCAGCATCGCCTCGCCGTACGGCTACGGCATGAGTGACTTGAATTATTACGGCAACTTCATGACGGTGCCGGGCTTCGGCAACGTCTGGCAACCGTACTTCATCGGCGCCGGCTGGAACCCGTTTCAGGCTGGCGGTTTCGCCTACTATCCCGGCGCTGGTTACATGTGGGTCTCGGGCTATCCCTGGGGCTGGATGCCTTTCAACTACGGTGCCTGGGCCATGGCTCCCGGCTACGGATGGGTCTGGCAGCCCGGCAACTGGAATTCGTGGAACGCCTTTCCGGTGGTGATGAATGCGCCCGCAGGAATGGTGGTGCCGACCGCGCCCGTGAGCGGACATCAGACGGTGATGGTAGGACTGGGCCTCACAGCTTTTCCAGCCACAGGAGCCCCAACTCGCTTGACCATCCAGCCCAACTCCGCCGGATTCGGAGTGCCACGCGGATCGGTGGATCGCCTCGGCCGCTTCGCGAAGACCATGGCCCGCACTTCTCGCCCGGTCGAAGTCTCAACCATTCAGCCGGTTTCGGCCATGCAAGCGGGAAGGAGCTTCGGCACGAGTTCTGGTCTCGATGCGAGTCACGGAGCACATACACTGGGGATGGCAGGAACTCAACACGGATCGGCCGCGCCTGCTGCGTCGTCGCATCACTGAAGCAGAAATTGGTTCCTGAAAAAAGGCAGCCGAAAATGGCTGCCTTTTTCTTCTCCGCGCGCGTTGATTGCCGCAAAATGATTACTGCACGATTATGCCAGCGTATCCAACCACCGATTCGTAATCGCCGGAGACCTCGCCCGAAGTTGCATATTTGACCAGCGTGGCCGAGGTTGCTCCCAAAAGCTTGGCCGCCGTGAGCATGACCACCGTTGGCCCGAACCCGCACATGGTGATGTCCTCATTCATCACCACCTCCCAAAGTCCGCGCGCATCCATGGCCAACACGCGTTCGATCGCCTTGCGGTCTTTGACCCGAGTGACCGCGTCGGATTCATAGTGGTTCATGTCGCTGGAAGTCACGATCAGTACTTTCTTTTCGTGATCTTCTTCCACTTCGCCAATCACATCCGCCAGCGCTTCGCCCAATCCGCGGAGCACATCAAAATTGCTAGTTCCAACCGTGATCGGAACGATATGCAGTTCCGGCTGTCGTGCCTGCAGAAAGGGAAGCTGGACTTCGATGGCGTGTTCGCCGCGGTGGGCGGCGCTGTCTTCTTCGAGCGCCGGGAAGCGGCGTAGCAAACGCCCGCCCACTTCCGCGTCCGCTGCGACATCACCCAGCGGAGTCTGCCAGGTCGTGCTCGTCATGACCGCCAGCGGACGTCCCTTGCCCGTGTGATTAGGACAGAGAATCACGCAGCGCTTAGGAACCTCTAGCCGCGAATACACCGCCCCTGCGACCGAGCCGGAGTAAATATATCCCGCATGAGGAACGACACATCCAATGGCGGAGATGAGACCGGATTCAGCCGGATTTTCTGGCGGCGCAGTGTAGTTCTGAATGTCCTGCAGCAATTCGTCAGCACTACCGGGATAAAACCTGCCGGCCACAGCGGGAGATCGCACAGCGAAAGTCACAAGTAGCCTCCTAGCGGAGACAGAGGACAGTGAATAGTTGTTATAGACGATTCCTCATTGTGTTGAGCCCGTTTCACTTCTTACAACAACTATTCACTTTCCACTGTGCCCAGCGCACGAAATAACGCGGCGGTCCGTTCAATCGGCAGTGCCTCGGCCCGAATCGCAGGTTTCACTCCGCTCTTCGCCAAAGCCGCCCGCAGCACATCTTCATCGTACCGCGTCTTCAGGTTATTCCACAGAGTCTTGCGCTTCTGTCCGAAGCAAAGTTTCAAAAAGGCAATGAACTCGGCCTCTGGGACTCGAAGCGCCTCCAGCCGGGGCTTGATCGTAATCCGCACCACGCTGGAATGAACCTTGGGAGGCGGAGAAAACGCTGCCGGCGGCAGGGTGAAAAGTTGCTCGATCCGTCCGTACAGTTGTGCTGTAGCCGAGAGCAAGCCATAGTCGCGGCTTCCAGCCGATGCCGCCAGCCGATCGGCAACCTCCTTCTGAACCATGATGACAATCGTAGAAAAGTAGCGGTGATATTCCAGCAGCCGCAGAACGATATCGGAGGTGATGTAATACGGCAGGTTCCCGACGACGCGAACTGGTTCGGGCGCAAAGTTTAAGCCCGTGCGCAAGCTCCCCGGCTTAGCCCCGAACACGGTGTCCAGGTCACTTGTGAGGATGTCGCCTTCGATGATTTCAACATTCGGTTGCATGTTGAACTTCATGCGCAGCTGGGCCGAAAGCACACGGTCCAATTCCACCGCAATCAGTCGCCGCGCCTTCCGTGCCAGCAAGTCGGTGAGGGCGCCGCGTCCCGGACCAATCTCCAGCACCGTCGCCTGCGACACATCGCCCAACGCCTCGACAATGCGCAGGGCGGCTGCGTCGCTCGCGAGAAAATGCTGTCCCATTCGAGGCTTGCGCGAACTCGCTTGTACGGTAGTGCCCTTCACCACGTTGACCCTCTTTCTGTCCGGCATTAGACTAAACTGAATTTGTAATTGCCCATTTGTAATTTGCAATTGAAAGTAAAGTCCAACGATTTTCAATTACAAATTTCAAAGCACAATTTGCAAATTCTATGTGGCCAGCCGCATCTCCACCGCAATCATCATAACGTGAGCAGGGCTTGTCGAGTCCTCGCTCAGGAGGCTCCTTCGCAATGCATATCGCTTTCGCCGCATCCGAGTGCGTTCCTTTTTCCAAAACTGGCGGGCTGGCCGACGTAGTCGGCGCCCTGCCCCGCGCCCTCGCCGCTCTCGGACACCAGGTGAGCGTCTATCTTCCGCGTTATCGCCAAACCAAACTCACCGACCCGCAAACTGTCGTACGCAGCGTCACCATCCCCTTTGACGATAAGTACCGTTTCTGCTCGGTAGTCACCGCGACCACGAATTCGCCCGCCGGAATCAGGTTTTATTTTGTGGATTACCCGCAATACTTCGACCGCGATGCGCTCTATGGCACCCCCGCCGGCGACTATCCCGATAACGCCGAGCGCTTCGCCATGTTTTCGCGGGCCGTACTCGAGGCTTCGAAGGTGTTGGGCGTCCCGCAGGTATTCCACTGCCACGACTGGCAGTCTGCGCTGGTTCCCGTAATGCTGCGCACGCTCTACGCCGAAGATCCCGCGTTTCGCGAAGTCGCCACCGTTTTCACCATCCACAACATGGGATACCAGGGTCTGTTTCCGCCCGATACTCTGCCGCTGCTGATGCTGCCTTGGGATCTGCTGACGATGTCGAAGATGGAATTTTTTGGGCAGGTGAATTTTCTCAAAGGCGCGCTCGCGTACTCGGATTTCGTCACCACCGTCAGCAAAAAATACAGTCAGGAAATCCAAACCACCGAATATGGCTTCGGCCTCGAAGGCGTGCTTCGCAATCGTGCCGCAACCGTAACCGGCATCCTGAACGGCGTCGACTACGAGGAATGGAGCCCGCAGACCGACAAATTTATCGCAGCCAAATATTCGTCGCAGGATCTAAGCGGCAAATCGAAATGCAAACAAGATTTGCTGCAGGCCTTCGGAATCACCAGCGTCGACACGAAACTGCCGGTGATCGGCATCGTTTCCCGCTTCGCCGCGCAGAAAGGCTTCGACCTCATCGCCCAGATCATGGACCGCCTGGCACAAGAAGAGATGATCATGGTCGTACTCGGATCGGGCGACAAATTGTACGAGGAAATGTTCCAGCGCATCAACAAACTCTTTCCGAACAAGATTGTGGCCAAAGTAGCGTTCGACAACGCCATCGCGCACAAGATCGAAGCGGGCGCCGATATGTTCCTGATGCCGTCGCGCTACGAGCCATGCGGCTTGAATCAGATTTACAGTCTGAAGTACGGCACCATTCCCATCGTGCGTGCCACCGGCGGTCTGGACGATACCATCGATCCCTGGGATGCGCGCACCGGCAAGGGCACAGGTTTCAAATTCACCGACTACACGGGAGAGGCGCTGCTCGCGACCATCAAACAAGCGCTGCTCGCCTACCGCGATCCGTCGTCATGGCAGACGCTGATGCGGAATGGGATGGCCCGAGACTTCTCCTGGGGAGCATCAGCTCGCGAGTACGGCAAAATCTACGAGCGGGCGCGGCAAGCGCGGGCTAGCGCGGCTTCGGCCGCCGTGGCAGATTTGAAGAAGGAGCCTGTGCCGGGTTAGCGTTCGGTAAGGCTGCTGGTAGTTGACATAACTACTGGTATCCCGTAGTGTTATGTAGCTTAAGTTTGAATGGCACAACGCCAAGGCCAAGGCTAACTTCCGGGCGCATGGTGTGAGCTTCGACTTGGCGAAGACGGTGTTTAGAGACCCGTTCGCCATCGAGCGCCTTGACGACCGTGAGGATTACGAAGAAGCGCGTTTTGTCATGACCGGTATGGCTGAGGGAAACGTCTTGTTGTTTGTGGCATATACCGAACGCGAGCAACGCATTCGCATTATTTCAGCGCGAAGGGCGACACAAAATGAGCAAGACGACTACTTCCAGCAAAATGCTTAGGACCATGACGCCGGAGGCCATTGAAGCGGCGGCTCGTTCCGACCGGGACGCGCAACCGCTGACCGCAGCCGATCTTAAGCGAATGAAGCGCACGCCGCAGGCGAAAATCATTCGCCGCGCGTTAGCCTTAACGCAAGAGGAATTCGCTGTCCGCTATCACATCCCGCTGGGCACGCTCCGGGACTGGGAGCAAGGCCGCGCGCAACCGGATCAACCAACGCGAGCCTATCTAAAGGTCATTGCGTGCGAACCCGAGCGCGTCGAGCGCCTGTTGAATTCAAGGGCGCATGGTGTACCTCGCGAATCCCACTCATCGCAGAGTGCGCGATGAGTGGGGCACCCGGCCACAAGCGGAGCATCCTCGCGGTAAACTTCTGCAAGGCACTCCGATCACCCGATGACCCGATCACCCGATGGCCCGATCTCGCGCACCATCTTCCATGTCGACATGGACGCCTTCTTCGTTTCCGTGGAAGAGTTGTTTGACCCATCGCTGAAAGGCAAGCCGGTGGTAGTGGGCGGTCAGCGCGACGAACGCGGAGTGGTCTCAGCCGCATCGTATGCGGCGCGAAAGTTCGGCGTGCACTCGGCCATGCCGCTGCGCACGGCGGCGAAACTTTGTCCGCAGGCGATTTTTGTGAATGGACATCCCGACCGCTATCGCGAGTATTCGCACAAGGTGCACGAGGTGCTCGGCCATTTTTCTCCGCTGGTCGAAATGGCTTCTGTGGATGAGGCCTATCTCGATATGACCGGAACCGAGCGCCTGCACGGACGACCGTTACGTTCGGCGCATCAGCTCCACGCGGCCATGAAGTCGGCGACGCAACTGAACTGCTCCATAGGAATCGGCACCTCGCGCCTGATCGCCAAAGTCTCTTCTGCCAAAGCCAAGCCAAATGGCGTGCTGTGGATTCTGCCCGGCCAGGAAGCGAAGTTTCTGGCGCCACTGGCGGTCGGCGATATCCCCGGAGTCGGGAAGGTGATGGAGCAGAAGCTGCACGCTATCGGCATTCAGAAAGTGGGCGATCTGGCCAGCCTCGACGACCGCGATCTCGAATACCGTTTCGGAAAATGGGGCCTCGCGCTGGCAGGGAAGTCGCGCGGCGAAGATGCCGGTGGATGGTTCGACAACGAGGTCGGAGAAAATGTCGATCCGAAATCGATCAGCCATGAGCACACGTTCGACGAAGACACTAGTGACGCCGAGCGCCTGCAGGCCACGCTGATGCGCCTCAGCGAAATGGTGGGCCGCCGCTTGCGCGAGGGCGGATACTTCGCGCGCACGCTGCAACTGAAATTGCGCTACAAGGATTTCACGACCATCACGCGAGCGCATTCGCTCGAGCAGCCGACGCAGATGGACAACCACATCTTCGAAGAGACGCGGCGCCTGTTCTTCGCTAACTGGAAACCCGGCGCGCCGGTACGATTGCTGGGAGTGCAAGCGTCAAACTTCGATTCGAGTCCCGCACAACTCGATTTGCTGGAGCCCTCGCGGGACCAGCGTTGGCAGAAGGCATTGGCGGCAGCGGATCACTTGCGCGACAAATTTGGCGAATCGGCGATCGGCATCGCTCGGGGGATGAAGGGCGGGTTCAGGGAGCGCGTACACGAAAACCCGGCGGCGTTGCCGGGGAAAAGTGGCAAAGACAGCGGCGGCGAAAAGACGAGAGATGGAAAACAGATGGGGCGTTCGTAGCGCGGACGGTATGATCCGCAATTGCCGGGTTACAGGCAGCAGCCGAGCTTGCGCTCGGCTGGGCAGGTTTGGGCACCTGCCCCTACGTGGGCTTGGACGGGGCAGAGCCCCGTCACCACACGAGCCGCTATGAAATATATTCGCGAATATATTCGTCGCGCGACGTGGCAAGCTGGTGAGCGTCGCCGTCGAAGATGATTTTGGCGTCGCGCAGAATCAGAAAGCTCATGGGCACGTCGCAATGCTTGCCCTTGGGCAGAGCGACCATCTGGTTGGTAGCTTTATCGAACTGGTGAGTCGCCATGGTGAACGCGTCCTGCAGGCGATGAGTTACGAGGAGGGCGCTGGTTTTGTATACATCGCGTTGTTTCATGATGAGCTCGACAATCGTGTTCGAGGTCACCGGGTCCAGTCCACCGGTAGGCGAGTCGTAGAGCAGCACTTCAGGTTCGGTAATGATGGCGCGAGCGATGGCCACGCGCCGCCGCATGCCGCCCGACAGTTCGGACGGACGCATGTCGTAGGTTCGTTCCAACTCCACGAAACGCAATACTTCGCGCACTCGCTGCTCGGTTTCGTCGGCAGGGAATCCTTCTTCCATCAAGCGGAACGCGACGTTTTCATAAACTTTGAGCGAGTCGAAGAGCGCGCTTTCCTGGAATACGATACCCACACGCCGGCGCAGTTCGAACAGTTCCTGTTCCGACATGCGTGTGACTTCTTCGCCGAGAACGAAGATGCGTCCGCTGTCGGGCCGCAACAGACCGATGGCAAGTTTGAGCAGAGTGCTCTTGCCCGACCCGGCGACGCCAAACACCGCCTTGGTTTCGCCATGCGCCAACTGAAACGAAATGCCACTCAGCACGACTTTTTCGTCGAACGCGATGGAAACGTTGTCGAACTCAATGGCATAGCCGGAGGGATTTACCGCCGAAGGTGCCGGATTTTCGCTGGGCAGAGTGGGAGCCGGCATCGCTTACCTGTAACCAAAAATTGCAAAGATCAATTTTGTAACGAAGAAGTCCACGATCAGGATCAGCACCGAGGAAGCGACCACGGCCTGGGTAGTCGAGCGCCCCACTCCCTGCGTTCCGCCACGCGTCGACAAGCCGTAATAGCAACCCACCGTGGCGATGATGAACCCAAACAGCACCGGCTTGATCAGCCCGGTAAACACATCGCGAAAGACAAGAATCTGCCAGATGGAGGTCCAATATTGGTTCGTGTCGACCCCGAAGAGAAGGTGCGCAACCCCGTAGCCGCCGATCAGCCCGAGCAGGTCGGCGATGATGGTGAGAAAGAACAGCATGAACGCCGTTGCCCCGACCCGCGGCGTAACCAGTTTCTTGGTAGGGTCAGTGCCCAGGGCACGCATGGCATCGATCTGCTCGGTTACGATCATCGAGCCCAGTTCGCTGGCCATGCCCGAGGCGTTGCGTCCGGCCACCATCAAGCCGGTAATCAGCGGGCCCAGTTCGGTGACCATGCCGAGTGACACCAGTTGGCCGATGAGCGTGACCCCGCCGAACCGCTGCAAGGTGCTGGCCGCATTTAGCGCCAGCAGCGCACCAACGGAGAGCCCCGTCAGAACTACAATCGGCAGGGAACCGACGCCGATCAGGTCCGCCTGCTGCAGCATGTCGCCCATGTACAGCGGACGGCGGAAGAAGTTTGCCAGGGATTGCGCCGACAGCAGGGTGTATTCCTGAACCGCCAGGGCAACGTCTTTGGCGACTTCAATCGGCGAAATCAGTTCGAGTTCGAACGCCATGTAGGGTCGGCAAAATTCTGCTCAGGGAACTATAGCAGAGAGAGAAAACATCGGGGGATCTGGTGATCGGGTCATCGGGTGATCTGAAATCCCTAGACTTCTTGGCTTCCGATGAGCCGATCACCCGATGGCCCGATCTCTACTCGCGGTGATTGTTCTTCTTCTTGATCTCAATGGCCAGGCGCTTGATTTTCTGATTCAGCGTGGAAAGCGGTACGTGGAAGCGTTCCGCCGCTTCAGTCTGGTTCCAGCCGCATTTTTCCAGCATGTCGGTGATGATCCGGCGCTCGCAGTCTTCCATAATGCTGAATAGTGTTGCCCCGGAGCTCGCGTCCAAAGCCGGAACCGTGCTGCCCCGTCCCACGATATGGTCGGGCAGAAGATCAGGGCCGATGTCGCTGTCGGAAGACAGCACCACGGCGCGCTCAATGGTATTTTCCAGTTCGCGCACATTGCCCGGCCATGCGTAGCTCACCAGCGGCCGCAAAGCCTCGGTGGTAAGGCGGCGCTTGGGCATCTCATTCTCGGCGGAGTACTTCTGCAAAAAGTGTTGCACCAGCAGCGGAATATCTTCGCGCCGCTGCCGCAGCGGCGGCAAATCTAGGGTGATGACGTTGAGGCGGTAGAATAAATCTTCCCGGAACTTGCCTTCGGCCACCATTTGGCGCAGGTCGACGTTGGTGGCGGCAATGATGCGCACGTCCACCTGAATTTCCTGCACTCCGCCCAGATGCATGAACTTGCGGTCTTGCAGCACGCGCAGAATTTTGCTCTGCGTGTCCATGCTCATGGTGCCGATCTCGTCGAGAAAAAGCGTGCCCCGGTCGGCCACTTCAAACAGCCCCTTCTTCGACGCAACCGCGCTGGTAAACGCGCCTTTGACGTGGCCGAACAGCGTGGATTCAAGCAGGTCAGGGGGCGTGGAACCGGAGTTGACAGGCACGAACGGCCGGTCGCGCCGCGTGGAATTCGTATGAATTGCCTTGGCAATCAGTTCCTTGCCGGTTCCGCTTTCGCCTTGCAGCAGTACCGTCGAGCGGCTGGGCGCGACCTGCGCCACCAAGTCGAAAATCTTCAGCATGGGCTCGCTTTTGCCCACGATGTTTTCAAAGTTGTAGCGCTGCTTTAGCGCGCGCTTCAGTTGAATGTTTTCTTCTTCCGCCTTCTGGCGGGCGACGGCGGCGCGCACGTCGGCCAGCAACTTCTCGTTGTCCCACGGTTTCTGGATGAAGTTGGTGGCGCCCGATTGCATGGCGCGAACCGCATTCTCGACCGTGCCATAAGCCGTGATCATGATCACGGCCTGCTGCGGATGAAGCAGGCGAATCTCGGTGAGCACGTCCATGCCGTTCTTGTCGGGCAAAGCCAGGTCGAGCATCACCACGTCAAAAGTCCGTTCGCCAATCTGGGTCATGCCTTCGTGTCCGCTGGCGGCGCTGACGACGGTATAACCCTCAAGTTGAAGCAGCGTTTCCAGCGACTCCCGGATTTCGGCTTCGTCGTCAATGATGAGGATTCTGCCCGCGCTTGCTGGCGTGTTCTCCGGCGCACTTCGCCGCGAGATGGCCGTTACGTCGGACATGGCAACGTCAGACATTGATCGCCTTCCTGGTCGATGTCGATGTCGTTGTCGTCATTAATGGAAAATCCAGAGTAAAGGTCGTGCCCTCGCCCGGGCGGCTCTCCACGCGGATCTGGCCGGCATGTTCCTGAATGATGCCGTAGGTAACGGAGAGTCCAAGCCCAGTGCCGCGACTCTGACCTTCCGCTGGCGATGTCTTGGTAGTGAAAAACGGATCGTAGATGCGGTCAATGTTTTCCTGGGCAATGCCCGAGCCGGTGTCGGAGACGCGCACGCTGACGTATTCGCCATTCAGCGTCGCCACGTTCAGCACTCCGCCCCCGCTCATGGCGTCCTTGGCATTCAGGAACAAATTCAGAAACACCTGCTGCAGGCGTCCGGCGTTGCCTAAAATCAACGGAAGCTTTTCGTTCAACTCGGTCTGCACCCGAATGCGCGCCACCTTGAACTGATGCTCAAGCAACGCCAGCGTATCGGTAATTACTTTGTTCAGGCTGATTTCCGTCAATTCCGTGCCCGTAGTGCGGGAGAAGTTCAGCAGATTGTTGACGATCTCTGAAGCCCTAAAGGTCTGCTTGGTGATCTTGTCGAGCACCGCCGCTTTCTGCGGGTCCGACTGCAGTTGCTTCGCCAGCATCTGCGTGTAAGAGGAGATCACCGCCAACGGCGTGTTCACTTCGTGCGCCACGCCCGCCGCCATCAGTCCGATCGAAGAAAGCTTGTCGGCCTGGGTGAGCTGGACCTCGAGGTCGATTCTCTCGGTGATGTCGTCCATAATCACCAACCGTCCCACCACGTTGAATTTGCGTGTGACGAGCGGCGCCATGGCAACGTTTACGATGCGCGAATCGCCCGTCGGGGTTACCAGCCGGAACTTGTAAAGATTGCGAATCCCCGGATTCTGCCGCACCCGATAAAACTCCTCGACAAAAGCCGCGGGTAAGACTTCACTCAACGAACGCCCCACCACCTGCCATCGCGGCTGCGCATACATCACTTCCATTTGCGAATTCCACGACTCGATGCGGTCCTGCAGATCCACCGCCATCACGCCCACGTTGATGGATTCCACGATGTTCTCGTTGAAATCCTTGAGCCGCTCGTACTCGCTAACCTTCTGTTCAAGAGACGCATAGAGCCGCCCGTTCTGAATCGCGATGCCGATGTATCCCGCCAACGCCTGCAGCAACTCCACGTCTTCGCTGGAAAGGAAGTCGCCTTGCATCGTCTTTCCCAATCCAAGGAAGGCGACGGTTTTTTGCCGGGCCTGGCACGGAATGTAGTAATTCAGATCGAGACGCGCGATGGCTTCTTGCGCCGCGGCGTCCTCCCGCGGCAACTGGTGCGTATTTTCAAAAAAGATATGTCCGGCAGCGTCCTCGATTCGCGGTTTTGCGAGAAACGCCAGATCGAGACCGGTCACGTGCGCGATCCCGAACGACTTCGACAATTCAAAACGGGAAGAGTCGCTGTTGCCGAGGAAAATTGCGATACGATCCACCAGCAGCGTGCGCGCCAGCCGGTCGACCAGCGAAGAGAGCATCTTGTCGAGGTCGGTTTCCGAACTCAACTCGCGTCCAAATTCAATCAGCGTGCGCCGGTAGTCGTAACCCGTGCGGAAGAAGAACTGATCAATCTTTTCCTGAATCCATCTCCGCACCGGATCGAACAGCAGCGCCGTGACCACCACCGCGATCATCAGCCCGTAAGGTCCAGAACTCGGCACGCGCGTGTGCACGAGTTCGGCAATCGCGGCCACGCCGGCAAAGTACACACCCACGATCGCCGCCGCGGCCAGCGTGTACGCCATGCCGCGCTTGAAGATCAGGTCCACGTCCATCAGCCGGTAGCGGAAGATGGCGTATCCAAAAGTCAGGGGCAGCAATCCCAGCGACAGCACTGACACCTTCATGGTGAGCGAAGGCATCACGCCCAGCACATACGGCCCAACATAAAACAAAGTGAACGGAACGATGGCCAGAATCGTGCCACGCGTGATCCACTTGAGTTGCTGCCGCAGAATCGGAGTCGTGGCCCGCTGGTAGTTGTTCCACAGAACCGCCGCCGCCGAAAAGAAGAAGACCGTCAGGTAAGCCCAATGCACCCGGTTCAGATTGAAGAGCAGCGAATTGCTGGCTTTCAGGAACTGAAGCGCCAGAACTTGAATGCCGAGCAGCAGCGCTCCGGGCAGGTAGATCAGCGGAATCGACCAGCGATGCTTACTGACAAACGCGCGGCGTTCCGGGAAGGTCAAAACGAAATGCAGAAACAGTGCCGGCTGCAACAACCACGCCAGCTCATTCGCCCACAGAACGCACCAGTCAAAAGCGTTGAACTTCCCGGTGTAATGCAGCGAGTAGAAAACGAACGATACCAGGCAGAAAATATAAAAGTGCGTGGAACCCACGGCCGTCCAGCGCCGGAGCAGCACGTAGAGCCCGATGCCCAGGTAGATGAGCGCGATCAGCCGCAGCCAATCGTTCATCGAGCGTTCGGCCGGAACCACCACCACTTCCACATCCAGGGGAACCGAGCCGCGGATCAGCGAGTAAGTTGCCTTCGACCAGACGCCGGAGTCATACAGCCGGTGGGTGACCGCCGCCGCCGTGTCGACACGGCGGCCATTGATGCTGACAATCTCGTCGCCGCGGCGGATTCCAGCCAGCTCTGCCGGACCGTGCGGCTCCAGTCGATCCGCGACGAGGTGGCCATTCCGCTCCATCCACCAAGCGCCATCGTCTGGAATCGCAATCTGGTGTTCGCTCTTGTAGTTGAAACCCGCGAACAAGACCGCCGCCACTGTCAGTAGAGCCAGCAGGATGGCGGTAAACCGAGCCTCAAATTCGCGGTTCATGGGCAGGAACGACTGCGCGTCGTGGCCAGACATTCGACGCCTTTCAGGCATCTGCAACTTCACTGCCACCCTCCAATCCAGTCCAGCGCTGGTAAGTCGCTGCCATAGAGCAACTTCCACAATTATAGAGAGGATTTGGAAGGGTGGCTATGAATTTTGGAAGGTAGCTTCTGCTTTTCGGGATGCCATAACTCTATGAAAGCGCCTTCATAGGTAGCTGAGAAACTCTGACTTGCGCCGCTCGGCCCCTAAAGGGGCACCTAAATTTAAAGGACTTACGGCATCGCTAAAGCGATGCCCTGATACGAAACAAGAATGGTTCCGTGATTGGAACGCGAGTTTCTCAGCAAACTGTTCGGGCGCTGAGACCGGTGATCGCTGGCGCTGGGAAGAGGGTTTGGGTGCTGGGTATGCGTGAGGGAGCTTAGCGGATGTGGTGGTTGGCTTGTTTCTGAACTGAAGTTAGGTGACGTGCCCAAACCCTTCCTTAATTTAGTTTTGAGGGGTTCGAAAACCTTCCCCGTTTCCCGAACCCCTCACTTACTGGTCCCACCAGACTCGCCTAGCTTCGACTTGCTTGGGAGCGGTGAGTAAATCCCGCAAGTGAGTGTGATATTGCTCCCGATTCCTGGAAACGTCCATGGAGCCAGTCTGAAGCCGTCTGAATTAATCTGAAGAAATTTACCGGCGCGTGCTTGACACGGCCAGCCCCGCAGAACAGAATTTCTAACGCCATGTTTTAGTGCGGATTCAGCGTTGCAGCGTTCCGTTGCGGTGGTCAGCGGCGGGAGCCGAGCTGCGCTCGGCTGGGCAGGTGAGGGCACCTGCCCCTACGCAACCCTTGGACGGGCGAGGACGCCCGCCTCGCCCGCAAGCAACTGGCCGAGGAGCTTAGCCGTGCCCGATAAGAAAGTCCGCTTCGACGACTTCGAACTCGATTACGGCCGCTTCACGCTCTGCCGCAGCGGCCGCACGGTCAAGCTGGAGGCCTGCCGCTGAAATTGCTAATGTTCATGGTTGAAAAAAGGGGCCAACTGGTCACGCGCGAGCAGATTGCCAGCGAGTTGTGGAGCAAGGATGTATTCGTTGACGTCGAGCAGGGAATCAACACCGCCATCCGCAAGATCCGGCGCGCCCTGGCCGACGACGTAGACGAGCCCCAATATCTAAAAACCGTGGTTGGACACGGCTACCGTTTCGTTGCGCCCACGCTGGAAGACGCTGGCACGGCAGCCGCCGAGGGCTTAGCGGTTTCCGCCGAAGAACTGGGACGAGCCATCATGGCCGCGGCCGGCATTGACCCCGACAATCCTAAGGGACCCCCAAAGCTGCCCGACCAATCCTGACGCCATGTCGGAGGCCTAGTGTGCCACCGAAAACGTGGTCCAGGGATACGCATCCATATCCCGCAACAACCCTTGCTCCCATCCAAATTCCGGATGCTCCCGCAGATGGTCTTGCGCCTTGAAGTTCTTCCCACAGGCATGTCCCGCCGCCGCCGCGAATGACATTTGGGTCACCATCGTTGCATCGGCGGCCTTGTTCTGCACTGCGCCGGCGATCCCGAAAGGTGGCTGCCAAGGCTCCGAGCCCCGCACCGAAAGGTCGATGTGCCCGTCGAGGGTGCGCTCGTCAGCTTCTTCCTTCTTGGAGAACGTGTCGTAATGATCCGCCAGAAAACGCTCCGCGGCCGCCACGTCGATCTTCCCCTTGTACTCAGCCATCAACTGTTCCCACCTCACGTGCCGGGCGTTGGCGCTGTTGCTCATGTCTTTAGTGTTGAAATCCGTCTCTTCGCGGATGAGTTTTTCGTTAACCGGAAAGTTAGAGCCGACGATGTACCCGTCCTTCTTCCGTTCCAGCGTCACGTTCTTAAGTCCCAGTTCGAGGCTGGCGATTTCGTTGTTCTTTACATCGGCGATCAGCCAGTTGTTGGCGTACCCTCCGTTGTTGCCTTCTTTCATGATGCGGGCAAAATCATCGATCGATTTGGAATACTGCGCCGCCTTACGCGCTCGCACAAACTCCGGAATCCCTGCCGGGTCATAGCCGGAAAAGTGCCCGATCGTCGTTTCCGTAATCGCTATGCCATCCGAGTTGATCACGAAGTCATCCGCGCTGTGGATCACTCCCGGCAGCCCATCCATCAGCATGCGACTGCCTTTCGCCGGAACAATGTCGAAAATGATCGTCCAGCGCTGCCCGTCCAGATAGCTGGTCCAGTTGTTGTGCGCGATGACGATCTTGCCGTCCTTGGTATAACTACCGGTCGCCACAAACGCGCTGCAATGCTCCGGCGCTACCAGCGACGCCGCCGATTGAATGCCGTGTTCCTTGTCGTATTGCTTGACGTAGTATTCCCATTCCTCGGCGGCGTTGAGTGCGACCACGTCCCATAAATCCAGCTTCACGCCCTTGGCGTTGGCGCCGTCTGCGATGCCTTGTAACTCTTCGCGATACTCCTGGTCGATGCGCGGCCACATCATGTTGCGAGCCGCGTTGCGAAAGAACTGCCAGTCCTTGCGGTCGTCGTGTGTCTCCTCAAGTTTGGTCACGCGCAACATATCGTCGATTTCCGGGGCCAGCAGATAGCCATTCTGGAACCCGATCTCGCCGGGCTGTCCCTCCAGATGAACAAAAGTCCAGCCATTCTTTTGCGGCAAGCGGAAACTGTGTTTCAGCCGAGCATCCTTAGCGCCAGCGCCAGTCTGCGACAACGCGGGCAACGAAATTGCAACCAGCAACCAAAAGATTCGAGCAGTGTTTCGGAACATGGTCCCCCCACAAGAATGTCGAAATTGTAGCAGAGGCCAGAAACCAGTCGACCTCCGGCCGTTCACGAACAGAACCAGAACCTACCACGGAGACAGTCCCGGAGGGACGGCTGAAGCCGCCATCGCGTCTTTGTCGCCCTCGTTCTAAAATCTACTTATGTCTCGCCTCGAACAAATCGTCGATCTGGAAAAACGCTTTCTTCTCCCCACCTACAATCGGTATCCCGTAGCCTTTGAGCGAGGCAAGGGTGTTTTTCTCTACGATTTCGAAGGCAAAAAATATCTCGACTTCGTGGCTGGCCTGGGCGTCAACGCCTTGGGTCATGCGCACCCGCGAATCGTGAAGACCATCCGTGAGCAGGCCGCCCGCCTTATCCACGTTTCGAATCTCTATTACAACGAGTATCAGGGACAACTAGCCGAGCGTCTCTGCCAACTCTCAGGCCTCGACCGCGTCTTCTTTTCAAACAGCGGCACTGAAGCCATGGAAGGAGCCATCAAGCTGGCACGCCTAGCCGGCCACAAAACAGGCGGCGAAGCCAAGTGTCAGCTCGTGGCGCTTCAAGGTTCGTATCATGGCCGGACCTTTGGCGCCATGTCCCTGACCGGCCAGGACAAATATCGCAAAGGTTTCGAGCCGCTGCTCGATAACGTCACCTTTGTGACGCAGAACGACGTCAAAGCGTTGGACACTGCCGTCCATGCCAACACCTGCGCCATCGTGCTCGAACCCATCTTCGGCGAAGGCGGCATCCTCGAGTGTTCGCAAGAATTCCTCCTCGCGTGCCGCACCCTTGCCGATCATCATCACGCAGCTCTGATCTTCGACGAGATCCAGTGCGGTCTCGGGCGCACCGGCAAGATCTTCGCCTTCCAGAGCTTTAACGTGGTGCCCGACATCGTCACCATAGCCAAGCCGATCGCCGCCGGAGTGCCGCTCGGAGCCTTCTTGTCGAAGCAACACTTCGCCGACGCAATTTCCCCCGGGCAACACGGAACGACATTCGGCGGAGGCCCGCTGGCTTGCCGCGTCGGCCTCGAATACCTGGCAATCGTAGAAGAAGAGCGCCTGCTCGAAAACGTGGTGAAAGTGGGCGGCTACCTGCATCAGCAACTGCAGGAGTTGGTCGACAAATACGCTGCTACCCGCGAGGTCCGCGGTCGAGGATTCATCCAGGGCCTCGTGCTGGATATTCCCGCGCGTCCATTAATCGAGCAAGGATTGGTGGAGGGCGTGCTCTTCAACGTTACCCAGGACACCGTCCTGCGCTTCCTGCCCCCGTTCCTGCTCCAAGAAAAGCACGTGGATAAAGGCATTCGAGTGCTGAAGAAGCTGCTGGGCAAGAAAAGGAAAGCGCACAATCTGGTTTCAGAGGTCGCTGCATCCATTTGAGATGCTGCCGGTAGAGACGGGGCTTGCCACGTCTCACGCCGCTGCGGGGATTCCGAGCAAAAAGTAGGGGAGCCGGTTTCAGCTCCCCCCAAAGCAATAGAGGCGATATCACTTAATAAGAACCTGTCAGCGAGGATTTCGTTGCCCGCAAAAACACAAAATCCCGAAGAAAAATTCATCCCTGTCGGCGGTCGCGACTCGAGCTCGAGCCCCGCGCGAATTGGCGAAACATTGAGCCCGCAAATCGAGGAACTCTGGCTCGACCTCCCCGACGGCCGCATGCGCTACCTGAAGGCCGGTTCCGGCCCCGCGCTCATTCTGGTGCATGGGTTGATGGGCTATTCCTTTTCCTGGAGATTCACCATCCCCGCGCTGGCGCCTCACGCGACCGTGTATGCCATCGACAATCTAGGCGCTGGCTTTTCGACCGCAACCGCGGGCATGGACTGCGCCGTACGTGCCACCGCCGAGCGCGTATTGCAATTCGCAGACGCTCTCGGAATAAAAGATTTCGACCTGCTGGGCACGTCCCACGGTGGAGGCGTTGCCATCATGGTGGCCGCCATCTGTGCGGAGCGAAAAAATCGACGCTTGCAACGGCTGGTGCTGGTAGCGCCCGTCAATCCATGGTCGCCGCATGGCAAGCGCCTGGCGCCGTTGCTGGCCTCTCCTCTGGGCTCGCTGCTCTTCCGCAACACGATCGAGCGTTGGCGTTCCCTCGACTACCTGTGGCTGCGCCGACTGTTCGGCGACGGAGCAAAAATTCCGCCCGATTCTCTCGCAGGCTACCGCCTGCCCGTAATCAAGAATCGCGTTTTCCGCCACGCCGCACACATCCTTAAGAACTGGGCCGCGGACCTGGCGGAATTGGAAAGCGCGCTCCCAAAAATTCGCGATTACCCCACGCTTCTAATTTGGGGAACGAAAGACCGCGCCGTGGATTTTCGATCGGCCGAGCCGCTGCGGCAAAACTTTCGGGATGCGCGTCTCGTAGCCTTCGAGGGTGTCGGTCACCTCCCCTACGAAGAGGTACCCGAAGACTTCAACCGTGCGCTCGTCGACTTTTTCAAGGCTCGCATCAGGGCACCGCGTCAGCATCTCTAAGGGGATCAGTAAGGAAGATTAGCACTGCAGAGGAGCCGTGCGTTGACCCAGCCCCTAAAGGGGCGTCTGATATGCCGAGGCTTTCGGCATCGCTAAAGCGATGCCCTGATACGAACCTCCATGCACCACACGATTCTCGACTTTCTCCGCGCCTTTATCGCCGACTACGGTTACTGGGCCGTGGCTCTGGCCTTGCTCTGGGAGAGCGCTGGCCTTCCCGTGCCGGGCGAGATCACGCTCCTGCTGGCCAGTTTTCTGGCGTATTCCGAACACCGGCTCCATCTCGGCTGGATCATCGTGGTCGCCACCGCTGCCGCCACGCTCGGCGGCAATCTGGGGTACGCTATCGGCGAGTACGGTGGGCGTCCGTTGCTCGAGCGCTACCAAAGCGTTTTTCGAATTGCGCCGGCCACGCTAAAACGTGGCGAGGAGATGTTCGAACGCTACGGAGCGGTCACCATTTTCTTTTCCCGTTTCATCTTCGGCATGCGCGTTTTTGCCGGACCCTTGGCCGGCGTCCTGCGCATGCGCTGGAGGGCTTTTACCCTTTTCAACTTTTTGGGTGCGGCCGCCTGGGTCACGTTCATCGCCAGTGCCGGCTATCTCTTCGGGCAACACTGGCGCAATTTGCTCCGGGCCATGCAGCGCTTCAATCTCGCCGTGCTGATTGTAGCCGTGGTTGTCGCGGTGTATTTGTGGTGGAGATATCGCCGCCAGTCCACGCCTGCCGACTGACATGGCGCAAATCCGTGTCACTCCCACGCCGCAGCATCCAGCAGCTTTCCGCTCCGCAGATAGTGATTGATCGCCCCCTCCCAGCTTCGCATCTTGTTCTGAAACCAATCTTGGTTGTAGCGTTCCACTTCGTGATTGCCAGCGTCAGACAGCCCGGTGTAGCTGTAGCAGATGCGCGCCTCCGTTGTGCCCCCTGAGTTCCCGGCCAACGAGATTCTGATCCATGCCGCCGCGAGGCCCGGATTCACCCGCGCGAAAGCGATGCGAAATGCGCCGGGCTCGTATTCGGTGACCAGCCAGACCGTCTCCGAGCCATCCTCGTTCGGGGTTGCGAACACGCAGCCCGCTTCCGCGACTCCTGAGAGCGAATGGATCATCCGGTAGCGCCATCCGGGAACCCAATCGGCTTCTCGGACGGGACACAGCAACGGGAAAACCTTCTCCGGCGGCGCGGCATTGCTTTGCGTGTATTCGTGAGTGATGCGCTTTCCTCGAAATTCAGCCATTGTTTTCCTCCAAAAGAAAATGGCCCGCGCCAGAAGCGCGAGCCGGATTTCGTCGCAATAGAAAAGGGCCGGAATCAATCCGGCCCTTTTGCTACTTTCATCATCTCACAACCGGAGCCGGTTCACAACGGAGCGACAATGGCGGCTTTCGCACGACAGCGGGCGCTCCTTCGTATTACAATTGGCCCGCCTGCCCGCTCCGAAGAGCAGCTCTTGTCCGTCGAGATGCACCGCTCCTGAGGCCATTCGCCCGAATTCCCCGGGAAATGCATTTCCATCAGACAAGTTGTCATGAAAGACGATAAGGAGTGACCCCTATGCGTACCCGTACAGTTCTCGTTGTTTTGCTGATTGCGATTTTCGCCACCCCGATCTTCGCCCAAAAACTTTACCAACCCAAGCTGACTCCGCAAAACAGCGGCGTCTCGGAATTACTGATTACGGTTAGCCCGGTAAATTCGAAGGTAGTGTGGGCAGCCGGGACTCACGGAACCTTTCTGCTCACCACCGACGGCGGAAAGACCTGGAAGTCCGGCATAGTGAAGGGCGCCGAGTGGCTGCAGTTCCGTGGTGTGCGCGGCGTGAGTGACAAAGTCGCTTATCTGCTCTCTATTGGAAACGCTCCGACAGACTTTCGCATTTACAAGACCGAAGACGCCGGCGCCACCTGGACCATGCAGTTCAAGAATGAGCTGGTAGGCGCGTTCTACGATTGCTTCGCCTTCTGGACGCCGACCCGCGGAATCGCCCACAGCGATTCGGTCAACGGAGTCTTCCCCGATCTTCGCACCACCGACGGAATGGCGTGGGAGAGCATTGCCGACAATATGCCGCCGGCTTTGCCCGGTGAATTCTCGTTCTCTTCCAGCGACACCTGCGTCGCGACTCAGGGTGAAGACAATGCCTGGATTGCGACCGGCGGCGCCTCCATCGCCCGCATTCTCGCCACCACCGACGGCGGCGATACTTGGAACGCCTACGACACTCCGCTGTACAGTTCCGACAGCGCCGGTGCGTTCACCGTCGATTTCCGCAATCCCTTGAACGGCATCGTGGGCGGAGGCGACCTGGACCCCAGCGACCCCGATAATGCTCGAACCGCATCTTCTTCCGATGGCGGTCAAACCTGGACGTTTACCAACCCGCCTCCAGTCACCGGAGCGATCTTCGGACTCAGCTACGTCCGCGAGCTCGGCAAGACCTGCAATAAAACTTGCCAGGCGCTTCTGACCTACGTAGTGATCACCGCCAATACCGGAGGAGCCGCTTGGACGCCCGACGAAGGCACGACCTGGTACGTGCTCCCCGGCGTGACCGGTGAATGGGCGGTAGCCTTTGCTAGTCCAGACGCAGGATGGCTGGTCGGCGCAGGAGGCACAATCCTGAAGATCAGCTTCTAAACGAGCGCTGCGAAGCGTATGTGGAGCGCCGGGCGTCCCCGCCCGGCCTCCCGTCTGACGAGCGCAAACTATCTTCCGTCACTTCCACTCGCCCCATCCCCGGGAATATTCTGTCAGAAGCATCGCCCGGCACCGGAGAGCACTCTGATCAGCAAAACAATTCCCGACCGCATGCCAAGCGCCTCTCGCGCGACCGCGCCGCGGTTTGCGCTGTCGCAGGTCTGGGTGCGATTCCTGCTGGCCATCGTCGGCCTGGCGCTGGCCTTTGCCACCGCGCTTTTTTCCACTGTGGCCCGCGAGTCGGGCAGCGTCTGGGGAACCGTCATCCTCGCATCGGCCGCTTTATTGCTCGCCACCTTCGTCGGCTTGACCACCGTGCCCTACCTGGCCCGCCGCGTGGTCGCCAGCCGTGTGCGCGAAGCCATGGACTACGACGTTACGCGGGCCGGAATCGTTTACATCCTGATCAGCGTCGTGATCGCGATCGCCGCCATCAACACCGGAAACAATCTGCTGTACGTTGTGGTCGCCGCTCTGCTCTCTGCCATTCTGGTTTCCGGCATCGCCTCGGCGCTCGTGCTTCGTAGTCTCGCGCTTGATGTCCACCTGCCCGAGCATGTTTTTGCCGGCCGCCCCATGTTGGCGCGCCTGCTCCTGCGCAACGCCAGTTCATGGCTGCCCTCTTTTTCCGTTCGCGTGGTCCCCGCCAGGCGCAAAAAAAATAAAGACCACTGGCGTTGGGAACCCTCCACCTTCGACTGGCCCCGCAATCGCGCGCCTGAGAAACAGTGGTTTCACTTGCCCGATCGGCGCCTGCGCCGTGTGCGCGACGAATTCGAAAAGCCAATCCTGCAAGAATCCGTTTACTTTCCGTTCCTCGCTCCCGGCCAGCAACTTCGCGCCGATCTGGAAATGACCTTCCCCGCCCGCGGGCGTTACGCGGAAAAGAACTTCGGTCTCGCTACCCGCTTTCCCTTCGCCTTTCTTATGAAAACCCGCCGCATGAACCTGCCTCGCGAACTGATCGTCTATCCCGCCGTCGAGCCCGCCGACCAGTTCCTCGAGGTTCTTCCCATGGTCACCGGAGAATTCGAAACCTTTGTCCGGGGGCGCGGCAACGATCTTTACCTCATCCGCGAGTACATGCCCGACGATTCCGCCCGCCATGTGGATTGGAAAGCCACGGCCCGCACCGGAGCCCTCAAAGTGCGCGAGTTCAGCCGCGAAGACGAGCGCAAGCTCCGCATCGTATTCGACAATCCCGCCCCCGGAGTCCTCCAGCCTGCGGTTTATGAGCGAGCCGTGAGCCTGGCCGCGTCACTCGGGTGGCACTTCTATCACGAAGATGTAGAAGTCTCCTTCGTTGCGCCTGGATTGGAACCCACCGGAGATATCTTCGCCTTTCTGCGCTACCTGGCGCTGGTCGAGCCGCAGGAGGCGACACCTGTCTTCAGTCGTCTACGTGCCAGTGAAGACTACAATCTCATCGTGACCGCCCGCGAAGCAGCCAGCATTCCCACCGCGCTGGCCGCCAGATCCTACGTGATAAGCAGCTCTCAGTTCTCAGTTCGCGTTTCTCAGCGGGATCGGGCAAGATCCCAAGCTGTTTCTGAGAACCATGACCTGACACCTGACACCTGAGACCTGGCCCCTGCCCTTGTATTTTTCTTCTTCCCCCCAGACGATTTTCGACATATACTCCACCGGTCCAGACATCAAACGCTTTGGCTTCCTTCGTCTGCTACGAATCTGGCACTGATCGCCGGCAGATCGTTTTACCGGTGCAAGTCCATAGGAGGTTCAAATGTTGATTTCTGATCTGCTCAAGAATCAAGTGCTGATAGCCGCCGAGATCCACCAGACCGTGCTCGACGTAGCCCGTCTCATGGTGCAACACAACATCGGCGCCGTTCCGGTTCTACAAGATGGCGAGCTAGTCGGCATCTTCTCCGAGCGCGACTTGATGACGAGAGTGGTAACTGGCGGCAAGGATCCCGCCAGTACGCCGGTCAGCCAGGTCATGACCGAGGATCCTCTGACCGTTGCTCCCAACGATGCCCTGGAGACCTGTATGACCCTCATGAAGCGGCATGGCTTCCGGCATCTGCCTGTCTGCGCCGGACGCGAAGTGAAGGGCGTTATTTCCTTGCGCGACATCCTTCTCCACAACCTCGACGAAAAGGACGATGAAGTGCGTATGATGCGTGCCTACCTGCATTCCACCCCTGACGCAGGATAGCCTTGTCCACCCACCGGCTTCCCGGAGCGGCGAATGCATTTGGCCCAGCGCTTTAGCGCGGGAAGAGTGCAGGAAATGACTCAAGTCCGGGAATTACGGCTGATCTCCCGCACATTTCACGGGGCTGAAATATTGAAATTCGCCTCGTCCCCAGCCGGTGCACACGACCCCTCTCCACAGGGTAATGGTTACTAAGGTTACCTAAGTAGGTTGACCTGCTAGGGCTATGTGCTTGAGGATGTGGGAGGGGAGGTGCGCGGTTAATCGCATCCCCCAGCCTGTCCCATGACTTGGCACGGACAATCCGTCTCCCTTTATTTGTGGTGCGCTCAACCGATCCTGCACTCGGTGGTGGCCGCCATCTTCTGGCGACGTAAACTGAATAAGCAGTTTCCCGTATTTTTCTTCTTTCTTTTGGCGCAGGTTGCGATCTTTTCCGTTACATTTCCCCTCTGGTTCGCCGGCTATCCGCCCAAGGTCTACTTCATTTTTTTCTGGTTGGGCGACGCGGTCAACGTCGTCCTCGGCTTCAAGGTTATTCATGAGATTTTTCTCGACGTCTTTCGTCCCTACCACACGCTGAAAGATCTAGGCACGCTGCTGTTCCGCTGGGCAGGAGTGGTGTTGCTGCTGGTTTCGGTCGTAGTCGCTTTTTCCAATTCTTTCGACAAGAGTCCGCTGCTTCACGCCCTGACCACTCTCCAGCGTTCGGTTCGTATTGTGCAGCTTGGCCTGATTCTTTTCTTGCTCCTGTTTTCGCGCTTTCTCGGAGTATCCCGCAAGCAAGTCAGTTTTGGCATCTCGCTCGGCTTTGGCCTCTTTGCCGGTGTCGATCTGATGATGTATGCCTTGAGTTCGGGCGGGTTCGTCAAACCGGGCATCTTCAACCTGATCAACATGTCGGTCTACAACCTGGCCATTTTTGTTTGGCTTGGCTACTCGCTCTCGCGTCAAGCCTTGCGCGTCGCCGGCAACCAATTGCAGACGCAGCGCTGGGAACAGAGCTTGGCCGATCTCCAGCACCCTGTACCTTCCGATTCACTGATCCCGATGTTCGAAGGCATGGTGGAGCGCGCTTTTTCAAGAAGCTCAAATCTGGAGACTCCAGAAAATCATCTTCCCATCACCCGCGTCCCCAGCCCACCCCGAGCCAACTCCGCCGCCGCCGGTTCCAAGAACCGCCCCTAGCCCCCTGGGTCCTCAAAAACCTCCACGGTAAAAAACCTTGTCAAGAGGATTTTTTGGCGCTTCGCAAGCCCTTTTCGCCGCCGCTTCAAGCCATCCGTTCCTTTCAACCGTTACTTTAGTAATACCCGCATAAACACAGTTCAGATTGCCTGCCGGGCGAGCTTCGAATTCTCGGCCCCTTGAGCCCCTTGACGTTTTACTCTACACATCCCGTGTAACCTCCAATTAATCAGAACTTTGCAGGACTGTGTATAATGCCCCACGCTGGAAAAGCTGACAGTTTGACGCCAGCCGTCCGGCAGACCCTAAGGAGAAAGAAAACCAATGAAACGTTCACTCAGGGCGCTACTGCTGTTGGTAGGTCTAGTGGGCACATTTGCGTACGCTTCCATCCCGAGGATTCCTACTCATGATGGACCCGTGCCGTTGTGCGACCCATGGAGAGACCCAAACTGCTCCCTCCCCCCGGCTTAAGGACACAGTCTTTTCGCTGCGGGCTAACTAGTACGATGACGCAACTAATTTGCGTCACATAAAGCAATTGTTCGGGCTGGCCTTCGTGGCCAGCCTCTTTTTTATGGCGCGCCGGTTTCTCCCGTGGTCTCGGATTCCGTTTTCGCGCCGGCTCCTGCCGATTGTTGTCCCGCGTCTTTCGCATCCTTCCCAGTAGTTTCCGCTTCTTCCTCGCTGTTGCTGAGATATTGCACAATGATCGAAACCCGCCGGTTCGAGGGGTCCAGCGGATCTTTTGCCATCCGCAGCCGCTGATCGGCAAAACCCCGCACTTGCGAAACCTGATCGCCGCGCAATCCCGACTGCTGCATCAGTCGCCGCGCTGCGTTCGCCCGATCGGCCGAAAGCTCCCAGTTGCTGTAACTGCCGTTGCCGGCAAAAGGTTTGGCGTCGGTGTGTCCCTCCACCGAAATGTGATTCGGAATTTTCCCCAATTCCGCCGCCAGCAGCGTTACCAACTCCCGTCCACTCTGGTTCAGTTCGGCACTCCCGCTGTTGAAGAATGTCCCGCCCGCCGATTCCAGCAACTCGATGCGCAGCCCTTCCGAGGTCACCGTCATTTCGATATTTTTTTTCAGCTTATCGAGGTCGGTAATGCTCCGGATGCTCTTTTGCAACTCTTCTTTTAGCTGCGCCATGTTCTCCTTGGTAACCTTAAAATCTTCGCCTGCTCCGGCCATGGTGGTGCCAGACTCGTTCGGTCCTTTCAGACTGGTTCCGGTCAGCTTTCCTGTTCCGCTGGGGTCTTTGAAGTATCCACTGATGGCCAGTTGAACCGGTTTGCTCGTGTTCATCAGCCATAGCACGATGAACAGTGCCATCATGGCCGTGACAAAATCGGCATAGGCGACTTTCCAAGCGCCGCCGTGATGCCCGCCATGGCCGCCCTTTTTCTTGATAATGATGATGGGTGGTGTCGGCATAGCGCTTTAGCCCGCCGCGGCGCCATCCGCTGCCTCCGGCGCTGCTGCCGCTTCTGGCGCCGCTGCCGCCTCGTTCTTCGCGCCGCGGCAAGCCTCTTCCACGGCCGCAAACGTGGGACGCACATGCCCCGGCACCATCCGTCGTCCAATCTCCACCGCCATGATCGGAGCCACCCCTTTCAGAAACGCAATCATGGTCACCCGCAACACCATCAGAAACGCGTGCTCCTCATCCGCCGTCTTACCCATGCGCGACGCCAGCGGCCCCACCAGGCCGTAGCACAGCAGAATCCCCAGAAAAGTTCCGACCAGCGCCGCCGCCACTTTCCGTCCAATTTCTTCCGGAGGTCCGCCCAGCGCCCCCATCGTGATCACCACTCCCAGCACCGCTGCCACAATGCCGAGCCCCGGCAGCGAGTCTGCCATCGTGGTTAATCCTGATACCGGCTCGGTGGCCTCATGATGATGGACGTCCATATCCGCCTCCAGCATCTGATCCAGATCGAATACTTCCACCCCGCCGCTCACCGCCATTCGCATCGTGTCGCAAACAAACGCCACCGCATGGTGATTCGTCACAAAATCCTTGTACTTGGAAAACAGTGCGCTCTTGTCCGGTTCCTCGATGTCCGTCTCCAGTGCCACCAGTCCTTCTTTGCGCGCCTTCTGCAGCAACTCATACATCATCTTCAGGGAATCGACGTAGCGTTGCGTGGTAAACTTCGACGACCCAAACACCCCCATCACGCCGCTGATCATCTGCTTCAAAATGTGGACCGGATTCGCGACCAGCACTGTACCCGCCGAGGCCCCCCCAATAATGATCAGTTCCGCCGGCTGGAGCAGCACCTTGATGTTGCCGTGCTCCATCAGGTAGCCCGCCAGAATGGAGCCAAAAACAACCACGATCCCAATAATCGAAAACATGGATCATCATCCTCGCAAGCGTCCCGGATTGCTGGCCGCGCCCGCCACGGCCGCCTTCGCCGTACCCGCAGGGTGCGAAGGCTTCAATGCCCGCAGAAGTGTTTCCAGGTCGGTGCCCGCGCTGGCCACGGTATAAGCCGCCTCCGCCGCGATCGCAAAGCGGTCTCCCCACCACGAAACTTGCGAATGGCTGAGCAGGTCGCACAAGGTCTCCGCGGTCGTTGCCACCAACACCGGACTCGCCGAAGGCAGCACCGCCAGGAATTCGTTCTCTTCCCAGCATCCCAGAAAGTACTCCGTATTCAGACTGTGTCTTAATGTCCGCGCCGCCGTGCGCAGAAAGGGAACGACGGACTGCTGACCGTGTTTCGCGCGAAATTCCTCCAGCCCCAGTATCCGTATCTGCAGCAGCCCGAAGCCGACCTTCGATTCCTCCATGCCCGCGATGCATTCGTTCAATAAGGCCTGGGTCAGCCGTCGCGAAGGAATTCTCGTGGTCGCGTCCAGACATCCATACATCGCCGGCCCGGTCATCTCTTCGCGGTAAGCAAACTCTTCTTCGAACAGAACCGTCACACCCCCGATCGCACCCCCGTCCTCAGCCATCGGCAGCGTGCGTGCGGTCACGGGCACACGGTGCCCATTTTTGTGCAGGAAGAAAGCGGTGCACATCTGCGGCCGCCGCTCGGTGAGGGTCACCGTCACCGGACGCAGCTCGCCGCTAAAACTGTTGCCCTGTCGGTCGCAGGCCTGCACCACATCTTCCAGTGCATGACCCACCACTTCGTGCGCCAGATACCCAGTGATGTGTTCCGCCCCATGGTTCCAAAATCGGATGCGCCGTTGCAGATCCACGATATAAATCCCCACCGGCAAGTCTTCCACCAAATGCCGAAACAGCTTCGAGTTTTCCAGCAGGTTAGAAAGCATGGCAAGGCACGCTGCCTTCTATTTTCATCGGCATTCAAGGCAGGAACTTCAGAGGTGTGGGTTTGGGTGGGTCACGGCTTGGGAAGCATAGAGCGAGCTCGTTTTGTAACATGGGTCGAGGTAACTGGGGTGCGCCGCTTCTCGCGTTTTTCGAGAAGTGGCCTTCCGAGCCGCCGGCACCGTTGAACCCCGCCTCACCGTCGGTGTCGCATGTTGCGCACTTTTCAAGAGCCTGCCCTGAGCGAAGCCGAAGGGTGCAAGTGTTATGCCTCAAATCCCAGCATTATCAACAGTTTGCAATTTAGAGTACAATAATATACGTACAAAATAGAAGCTACAAACTGTTCCACGTGAAACATATCTCCATTTTGCATTCCCCCGCCGGCTCAAGCCGCCGGACGCGCCTTTGCCCCGAGCGTCCGCGCCAGTTCCCGAGCATCGAAAACCGGCGGCTGGCAGGCAAACTCCGAGCACACCACCGCAAACGATCGTCCGTCGCCCAGGGCCGGAAGATTCGGGATCGTCGCCGCCAGAGCTGGCGGCAGGTTCTGCGCCACGGCCTTATCCGCGTCCAGACGCAGAACCGCCGTACTCAGTCCGAGCGGACGCACCGCCGCCCGATATAGCTCCGCCGCCACTTGATCTCGTCCGACCACCACTACTTGCGTGTGCGGTTGCAGGAAGCGAACCACCGCCAATCCATAAGTTGCCGCAAAAATCCCATGCTGCCCCGCGACCCCGGCGTAGACCTCCAGCGTCCGCTCCGCCTTGTCACGATAGGCAGCATCACCCGCGTACCCATGCAGACGCAGCAGCGCAATCGCCGCCGCCGAGTTTACCGCCGGAGTCGGCGAATCCTGAAACGGCTTCCGCCGCGTCCCCAAAATGCCCAGCGCGGTTTTTTCTTCCGAGGCGGCGCGCGTATCAAAGAATCCGCCCTCCTCCGCATCGAAGAACCCCGTCACCATGGCGTCCGTGATCGACCGCGCGAAACGGAAGTAGCTCAAGTCCGCCGTAGCCTCGTAAGCGTCAAGACAGGCAATCGCGGCGAAGGCATAGTCGTCCAGCACCCCAGAAATGGCGCGCCGCGCCGCCCGATCATCCGAAGAAGTCTCGGAGTACGCAATCACATGCCGCATCCCGCGCTCCGCGTGCCATCCTTCGGATAGCAGCCGGTCAAGCGAGCGTAAAGCAAAGTGGCGCGCCCCGGACAGATCCAGCACCCTCGCCGCTTCCAGATAAGCCGAAACGCACATCGCGTTCCAGCCCGCGTAAACCGTTTTGTCCACATACGGAGTCGGACGCAGCTGCCGCGCCGCATACATTTTCTTCTGGGCCGCCGCCAGCAGCGCGTGGGCCCGCTCTTCTGGAATCTTTAACTGCCGCGCAATGTCCTCGACCGGACTCCGAGCCGAAGAAGAAACATGCAGAACATTCTTCGCCCGATTGTGATGCATGTCTCCGACTTCCTGGATGTCATAGTAAAGCGCCGCGATGGTCGCTTCCTCTTCGGTCAGCGCCGCTTTCGTTTCCGCCAGAGTCCAGGTGAAATAATCGCCGTCATCATCCATCGAGTAATCGGCATCCTGTGAAGCGTAGAAGCCGCCATGGGTGCGGTCACTCAGCCATTCATCCATCCATCGAATAATGTCGCGCGCCACCCCGGCAAAGAAATCGTCGCCCGTCGCCTGATAAGCGTGCACATAGTTTTTCAGCAGCTCCGAGTTGTCGTAACACATCTTCTCAAAGTGCGGCACGATCCAGCGCTCGTCCACCGAGTAGCGATGGAACCCGCCCGCCAATTGATCATAGACGCCGCCCCGAGCCATCTTCTCCAGCGTGCGGACAAAAATGGTGTGCAGTTCCTCGTCATTCTCTTGCTTGCGAACATACTGATCCATCACCAGGTCGAGCGCGGCCGGATGCGGAAACTTGGGAGCGTTTCCAAAGCCGCCGTTGGCCGCGTCAAACATCTGCCGCGCCGATTCCAAAATTGCGTCGATCACCGCGCCAGATAACTTACCCCCGCCGGCGGACGATGATTCCGCCCGCGCAATTGCGCTCTCGACCATCCGCGCCTGTTCCAGCACCTCGCCTTGCTTCTCGCGATAGGCTGCCGCAATCGACAGCAGCACGCGCTTAAAGCTAGGCCGCCCATAAGCATCGTTCGGAGGAAAGTAAGTCCCGCCATAAAACGGCTTGCCATCCGGAGTAAGAAACGCGGTCAGCGGCCACCCGCCCTGTCCCGTAAGCGAAGCCACGGCCACCTGATACCGGCTGTCAATATCCGGACGCTCGTCGCGATCTACCTTCACCGCGACGAAATGCTCGTTAACGATTGCCGCCACTTCCGGATCGTCATAAGACTCGCGATCCATCACATGACACCAATGGCACCAGACCGCGCCAATATCCAGGAGCACAGGCTTGTCCGCGGTACGAGCGGCGGCAAAAGCTTCCTCTCCAAATTCATGCCACTGAATCGGCTGATGCATGGCCGAGCGCAGGTAGGAGGAAGAAGCGCGAGCTAGGGAATTATGGGGAGAGTCAGTCATCCGGCTAGTTTAGCGCGGAAGGAAGCGGTTGCTCATCTCGCCGTCAACTGCCGGACTCTATAGATCGCTGTGCTAGAAGACCAACCGCCGGTTACTTTCCGCGACGCCTGCTTCCACGTTGACCGCCGCGTAAAGATCCCGGGCTTCTTCCCACAGCGCTATCGCCGTTGCGGCGTCGCCGGCATCGGTCTTCAGAATTGCCAGCCCGCGAATCGCATTTGCCAAATCGAGCGGCGGAGTTGCCGCGTGGTTGCGATAGAGATGCAAGGCTTCGTGATAGCAGGATTCGGCGAGGTCCAGGCGCGCTGCTTCCCGGCGAATGTCTGCCACATGCCGCACCGTGTGCGCCAATCGCAGCGCGTCGCCCTCCGCGCGGTAAAGCCCGGCCGCTTCTTCGTAATGTTGGAGCGCAGAGTCGGTGCGATGCAGGTCACGCTCAATCTGCCCCAGAGCGGTGAGCGCCCGCGCCAGATCAGTTCGGATCCCAGCATTACGACATTGGGCAACAGCTTCAACCAAGTCCTGCTCGGCGTCCGCAAGCCGATGCTCTCGTCGCGCCTGAAGAGCCTGCTCTACAAGTTGTTCGGACGCCGACATACAAGGAATCCTCCGGGAGTTCAATAGCTAAGAGCTGAGCTTCTTCGCCATGTCAACATAAATTTCCACGGCCTCCGCTAGTTGCGCCTTCTCTACAAACTCGTGCTCGGTGTGCGCCACGTGAATCGAGCCGGGCCCCAGCAGCAATGGCTCGCCCCAATTGGTGAGGGACGGAATATCGGTCCCGAAGGACGCAATCATCGTCGGCAGCCCATTCAGGGTCCGCAGCCGCACAAACGGAGTCTCGCGCATGAAGCCAACCTCTGCGAGTTCGCCGACGGCCTCCGTGATCTCACGGCGCAGTGTCTCCGCCGGGCCGACCAGGCGATAGAAAAGATCGGCCTTGGCGAAATCGGAAATCACGTTGGGTGCGCGTCCGCCCTGAATGGTGCCGACGTTTTTCGTGCAAGGTCCCACCTCGGCATCTTCGGGAAGCTTCAGCGCGTGCAACCGGTGCAGCGCCTCCACCAGTTTGTCGATTGCGGACTCGCCCAGTTCCGGATACGCCGAGTGCGCCATCTTCCCTCGCGCCACCAATTCCACGTGCAGCGCGCCTTTGCTGGCCACCGCCAGTTTGTTCTCGGTGGGCTCGCCATTAATCATGAAGCGCGCGCCGATCGGTTGCTGGTTGGCGAACTTCGCGCCGATCGAGTCGCGCTCCTCGCCCACCAGAAACAGCAGTCCGGCGAAAATGCCGGCCCCGCGCAGCTTCTCAGCCGCCAGAATCTCGGCCGCAATGATTCCCTTGGCATCGCATGCCCCTCGTCCGTAGATGCGCCCCTCGTCTTCTGACGATGCGATAAACGGCGGCACCGTATCCATGTGCGTGGAAAAAACAATTTCTGGACGAGCATGTCCCGGCCATGTGGCCAGCACATTCGCGCGCGCACCCTCGACCGGCATTTTTCGAGCTTCAAATCCACGCCGCAGCAACTCATCGCAAAGAAAATCTCCAACTGCACCTTCATTCGGAGTGACAGATTCGATATCGATCAGCCGTCGCGTAAGGGCAAACAGTTCCATGCAGCAAAAGAGTAACAGTCGCTGGTCGCTGGTCGCTAGTCGTTAGTCGCTAGTTGCTAGTTGCTGGCCTGCGTAGTCCCCTAGGACGGACGACTGACGACTGGAGATTGACGATTGTTGTACCCTGATTTCGTGCCGCCTGAAACCGCTGCCATCCGCTCGCTCTTCCTCGCCGGGCCTGCCGGACGCCTGGAAGCTTTGCTCAACGCCGGTTCGTCCAGCGCTACGCATGCCGCCGTCGTTTGCCATCCGCATCCGTTGTACGGCGGAACACTCCACAACAAAGTCGTCTTCCACACCATGAAAGCGCTCAACAGCTTCGGATTCCCCGTGCTCCGCTTCAATTTCCGCGGCAGCGGCCTGAGCGAAGGCGAACATGCCAACGGAATCGGCGAAGTCGAAGACGTGCGCGCCGCCCTCAATTGGCTCGAAAACGAATTCCCGCTGCCCGTAATTTTTGCCGGCTTTTCATTCGGCGCTGCCATCGGATCGCGCGTTGCCTGCGCCGACGACCGAGTCTGCGCGCTCATCGCCCTCGGGCTACCCATCCTTCCTGTCGAGGGCCGGAGCGAACGCCCGGTCTTTGATTTTGAATACCTGCGCGCGTGCGTCAAACCGAAGCTCTTCGTGAGCGGAGCCCGCGATCAGTTCGCTCTTCCTGGCAAACTCGAAGCGCTGGTCGATACCTTCGCCGAACCCAAAAAACTGATTCGCATCGAAGCTGGAGATCACTTTTTCGAAGGCCGCTTGCGCGAACTGCGCGATACGATTGAAGCGTGGGTGAGAGAGACTATAAATTTGTAATTTGGGATTTGTAATTGGTAATTGCGAAGTCGACGGATTCTAAATTGCAAATTACAAATCACCCATTACAAATTCTTCCTGCTCTTCGTTTTACTCGACATTGTCTGAATGTCTTGCCGGGTCAGGTCGCGGTCGCCAAGTTTTCCAAACCGCTCGAAACTCGCCTCTACCAATCCGCCCAGTTCCGCGAACAGCGGTTCCTCGGCCCTCTTAAAATTCCAGCAAGTTTTACCCTGCATGCGCTTCTTCAGTTCCGGAGAAATCCCGTGCAGCAAATCCGGAAAAATGTACACGGGAAAAAGATGAAAGGCCACATAGCTCTTGCTGGTGATTCCGGAAAACATCACCGGCTTTCCCTGATAGCGAAGCGATTTCGATTCGCTCATGTAATCGCCGGGGTTGTCCTTGGTTACTCGCAGTTTCGTATCGTAGGGTTTCAGAATTTTTCGCAGGCTCTGAAAGGCGGCTTCGAATTCCTGGTTGAAGGCTTTAGTCTTTGCGGGCATGGCGGACGATTATATTGCGGGTTCTACCTTCGTTCAACCGCCTGCGGCGTCAGCCGATATAGCGCAGGGCGTCGACGATGCCGAGGTTCGAGGCGCGATAGGAGGGAATGAGACCGCTGACGATTCCTACAAACGTTGCCACCGCCATGGCGACCGCCGCAGTGGAGGTGGTCATGTGCATCGAAACCGGTAACCCAATGCCGGGGCGCGCCATGAAGAGAATGGCTACGCTGGCTAGCGTGACGCCGATCAGTCCTCCGATTAGAGCAATGGCGATCGATTCACTCAACAGCAGTTTCAGGATGCTCTCGCGAGTGAAGCCGAGAGTGCGGAGAACGGCGACTTCGCGGGTGCGTTCGCGGATCGACATGGCCATGGTGTTGGCGCAGACGAGGAGCGTAGTGAAGACTACCGCTCCACAGATGCTGAGAATGAATGCTTTGACGTTGCCAAGCCGGGCGATGAAATCGGCTTTGAAGGCCTGTTCACTTTCGCTCCTGGTCGGAACCGGACTGCCGTGGAACATGTCATCAATGGCGCGAGCCACTCTGGGCATATTTTCAGGAGTATCGACGCGAGTGAAAAAGAAGAAGGTATTGTCTTTGAACCAGTCGACGGATTCTTCCAGATACTTGGTGTGGAAGTAGAGATTGCTGGATGGCGGATCGATGGTGTAGATGCCGCGCAGGGTTAAGTCGAGATTAGCGCCAAACGTGGTGCCCTGCAGGATGATATGGTCGCCGATCTTCCAGTGGTGTTTCCTGGCGAGATCAGCGTCGACGACGCAGCCCGTGCGATCGCGTTTCCAGGCGGCGAGTTGGTCGGCGGGCATGATTTTGTCGGCGGCGACTTCGAAATATTCGTCGGGGTCGGTGGCGAATTGCGCGAAGTAGTTTTCCGGCTTGTCGTCTTTATACGTGCCCCCAAACCACGACATGGGGACGACATGCACGACTCCGGGAACGGTGCGAATCTTTTCGCGATAGTAGATGGGAATCGGGTTGGCGATCGAGACCTTGTGCCGCGTCATGATGCGCAGCGCGGAATCGGGCGCTCCCTTGTCGATGTAGAAGCTGCGCCAGACACAGAGCATGATGCAGAGCAGAAGCAGAGAGAAGGCAATGCTGGCAACCGTCAGCAGACTGCGCCGCTTGTTGCGAAATGCCGACTTGGCGACGAAGCCGGTGAGGGTCATTAGCGGTGAAGACATTTTACATCGCGGGAAAGATTGTGATCCGGCCGCGTCTAGTCCCCGAAACCTACTGTAAAGAGAGGTTGCCGGGATGAACTGGGTGAGGAACTGCCAGTCTTGCCACGGACTTGTCGGAAGTTGAATGATAAGAGGCGGCTATCTTCTCAAACATCGGGACGGCATCCTCAAAGAGTTGTTCAAGAGTGTAGAAACTCAAACGCACCATCCGGTCCTCGTACGGGATGATATAGACGAGGAATTGCCCATGGATATCCGAATCCCGAGGTTTTCCTTTCCAAACCATTCGAAGGCCGGTGCGGCCGTCAAGCTTGGCCTCCGATTCGGAAAGTTTTTGATAGTCCCGAAAGTTGCTCTGATACTGGGTTTCGGCAAGGACGCGATAAGTCGACAAATCGCCGGTGTATGACTCGGGCGTTACCATCAAAAAATGTGCCTGGTCGGGAGCCTTCAGAGCGGCGATTACATCTTTCTGCCGCAGCTCAGGGGCGAGCACCCAGCCCGCGGGGACCGTGACCTGAAAGTGCGCGGTGCGATTTGAATAAAGCGTGCCATCGAGTGATTCAGAAACGGGGGAGGAATCCCCGGCGGCGTCGCTTTTCTTCGTGCTATTCTCGGGGAACTGTATGGTTACGATCTCGGTGCGCGGCACCTTGATTTCCCCGTAGGCAGTTTTCACCTGAAACGTGTTCCCGTCAACTCCTGTAATTTTTCCGGTGATCTTAGAGCCGTCCTTGAGCTGGATCTCTTCAGCACTGAGCATGGCCGAAACCAGACAAAAAGGGACGAGCAAGAATGCAGTTCGCAAGGAGCCTCCCACAAATCACTAGGAAGGGTAACAGACGAGATTGTTCAGTTCAAAGGTTAAACTGACACACTCGGTCCACTATGTGACCTTTAGTGGTTATGCACTTAGTTGAAAGCCTTTCGTAGCTCCCGCCGCAATATCTTGCCCGATGGTGTGCGCGGAACCAACTCCACAAAGCGAATCTCGCGCGGCTGCTTGTGGTGGGCGAGACGGTCGGCGACGAAGCCGCACAGTTCCTTCTCCAGCGCGGCAGAAGGCGTGAAGCCTTCACGGAGGACTACAAAAGCGCAGGGGATCTCTCCGGCGGCGAGGTCGGGCTTGGCGACGACGCCGCAGTCGCGCACCGCGGAATGCTCGAGGAGAACGGATTCGACTTCGGCCGGGGCCACTGGGAATCCCTTGTACTTGATCATCTCCTTGCTGCGGTCGAGAACGTAGTAAAAGCCGTCGGCATCGGTGCGGACGATGTCGCCCGAGAAGTACCAGCCATCGCGCAGAACAGCAGCCGTGGCCTGCGGTTCCTTCCAGTATCCGAGCATGATCTGCGGGCCGCGCATCGCCAGTTCGCCCTGTTCGCCGGGCGCAACCTCATTCCCTGCAAGATCGACGATCTTGCATTCGGTGAGCGCGAGCGGCTGGCCGACCGAGGCGGGACGATTCATTTCCAGCGGAGCCAGGTAGCCAACGTGCGTGACCGGGGATGCCTCGGTCATCCCGTATCCCTGATTGACCAGGATGCCGGTGAGGTCGGTGAGGCGGCGCCCCAGTTCGGGAGCGAGTGGCGCGGCCCCGGATTTGATCCAGCGAACTTTGTGGTTCTTAGGGAAGATACCGGCTTCGACCGCCTGGCACAACGCGTTGATCGCAGGTGGGACCATGGGCATCATGGTGACGCCTTCCTGAACCAGAAGAGCACACAGCTTTTGCAAATCGAATCGGGGAACCAGAACGAGCGTGGAACCGAGCGTCAGCGAAAGCGTCAGCGCGACCGTGAGTCCATAGATGTGGTAGAGCGGCAGAAAGCAGAGCATGACCTCGTCGGGCGTGAGGGGCGCGGCATTCGGGCCAAGAACCTGATAGACATTTGTGACCAGGTTGTAGTGCGAGAGCATGACGCCCTTGGGCAGTCCGGTGGTTCCGCTGGAGTAGGGAAGAGCGGCGATGCTGAGGCGGGGGTCTTCCCGAGCTTCTGGAAATTTGGCGGACGTCTTGCCTAATGCTGGCCGTAACAGGCTCGCAAAATCATCGCAGCCTGCGCGCTCGTGCCTTGTGGTGAAGACGCGACGCAGCGCGGGAAGTTCCGCCAGGTTCACGTTTTCCAAGAGCGGAGCGTCGCTGATCAGAAAAGTGGCGCCGGAGTTTTCCAGTTGATAGCGAATCTCGCGCTCGCGGTAAGCTGGATTTAGGAGCGTTGGGATCCCTCCGGCAAGCGTGGCGGCATGATAGGTGATGGCGAATTCCCACGAGTTGGGCAGGAAAATCGCCACTACTTCTCCCGGCGCAAGGCCGGCTGAGATCAGGCCCCGGGCAAGGGATTCCACCAAACTGCCATATTCGCCGAAAGTGAAACGGCGATCGCAGGACGTATCAATCAGGGCCGTCTTACCGGCGTTCCGTTGGCAGCTCTGGAGGACAACATCGTGAACGAAACGGCCGCTGGGTTCTGCATACAACTTGGTGCGAAGCATCGAGGTGATTGTAGTGCGAGTGTGCAGAAGTTAAAAGTCGCGAATTCTAAGCGCTCAGTTTGCGAAGAAATTCCTGCTCGTCCATGCGGTACTTGAAAGCCTTGCGGCCGTTGATGAAGACCACGGGAACCTCGTCGGTGTACTGGCGCCGGATTTTGGCATCGGAGTCGACATCGATTTCACGCCAGCTGTAGCCGCCCCGCTTCTGCAGTTTGACCAGGCTTTCTTTGACGATTTCGCAGAGATGACATCCCTTGCGGGAGTAAACCACGACTTCCCGAGGCGATGTCATGCGAGGGAGTGTAACAGTTTCGGTGCAGGGTTTCCAAGTCGCGGAATCGCGAACGCTGATGCCAGGTTAAAACTAAAGACAAAGACAGGGTAGAATTTGCTGATGGCGCTCGGAATGACCGCGAACGGACGTGCACTTTCCGGAAAGACGATGCTGGTAACGGGCGCGGCCAAACGGCTGGGCCGCGCCATCGCTTTGGCTGCGGCCGAAAATGGCGCGGATGTGGCGATTACGTATCGCGAATCGGCGCGCGAGGCGCGGGCGCTGGTGGCGGAACTGGCGAAGCATGACGTGGAGGCGCTGGCGGTGCGATGCGATGTCACCGATGAGCAGAACGTCCGTGAAATGGTGAAGGAAGTGGCGCGGGAATTGGGCGGCATCGACGTGCTGGTGAATAACGCCGCGAATTACGCCACCGTGAAGTTTGAGAAAATAACCGTGAAGCAGTGGGATGCGATCTTTGCGTCGAATACGCGTGGTCCGTTTCTGGTGTCGCGCGAGGCGCTGCCCTATCTAAAAAAGCGCCGAGGCCACATTATTAATATGGGCTCGTTAGGTGGGCTGCGGCCCTGGGCAACGCACGCGCACTATTGCTCATCGAAGGCGGCGGTCCACATGTTGACGAGAGTGATGGCAAAGGCGCTGGCGCCGGAGATCGCGGTGAATGCTGTGGCTCCCGGGATGATTGATCTCGGCGAAAAATCGGCGGCCGCGTTCATGAGAAAAATGGCGAAGCAGACACCGATGCGGCGGAATGGGACGGCAGCAGATATTGCCGAAGCCGTGATGTTCTTTGCCACCGCTCCGCATTTTGTTACCGGCCAGGTGCTGGCGGTCGACGGCGGACTGGGTTTGTAGCGAGAGCGCCAATTCACGTATCGTTCGTTAGTCGGTTGATTCTAGTCGGTTGATTCTCACTTATGACACGATCCAGTTTCGGTGCGGGCTCTCTTGTTCAACTTCTTCTCACACTGTTTCTAACCATGTTTCTGGCAACCACGCTGGCTGCCGCTCAGGATCGTCCGGAGGAGGGTGGCCACGAGCTCGAAGTCTGGACCGGCGGCGGACATTCGGTTCCGGGCGGGACCAAAGATACGAGTGTATGGAACGCAGGCGTTCGTTATGGATGGATTCTGACGGCTCCGCACGGCCCCGGTTTTCTCAACGGACGCTTCGAGCTTGCGCTGGACGCGGTCCCGGCGTTTGTCGTGTTTCAGCGGGCTAACACCACGTACGGCGGGGGAGTGAATCCGGTAGGCTTCAAGTGGATTTTCGCGACCCGCGGACATGTCGCTCCTTTCCTTGAATTAAACGGTGGAACGCTGTTCACAACCCACGATGTACCCGCGCGAACTTCGCCGGTGAATTTCACCTCGAGCGCGGCCTTCGGGACTTATTTCCTGGGAGAGCATGCCTGGTCGGTGGATGTCCGCTACCTGCACATTTCAAATGCCGGGCTGACCGTACCGAACCCCGGAGTGAATACCGTGCAAGTGCGTTTGGGCTTCGGGAAGTTCTTTGGAAAGAAGTAGCGGGCGTGTGGAAGCACTTGGACGGGGCAGAGCCCGTCACCACACAAAGAGAATTAAGAGCTATCGACGTTGGGATAACGCATCAGCGATCTGCCGTGGTTCGGCCCGCCGTCCGCAACAGGGGCCCGGGGGAATGGGTGCGCCGTGCGGGCAGGTTAGCGGATGGTTGAGGAACTTGCAAATCTTGTCGGTGGCTTCGGGGGAAAGGATGTGCTCGAACTTGCAGGCTTGTTGCTCGATTTCGGTTTCGCTGTCCATGGCAAGCGAATCGGTGAACAGGCGCTCGGCCAGGCGGTGGCGGCGGATGATGTCGGCAGCGCGTTGATGGCCGCGCGCGGTGAGTTCGACGATGGCTTGGCCATCGCCAGTCGAAAAGCCCGCCGGCTTCAGAGCGTCGTGGCAAGGATTGACGAACGGCTTGTGATCGTGCGCTTCCGGCGGATGCGGGCGCGTAGAAACCAATCCCATCGCGGACATTTTTTCAACGGCAATCGAAACCGGCAAAGCGCCGTGCACTTCCATTCGGCCGATCTCTGCGATTTGACCGTTTTCTTCGAGGACGAATAATTCTTCCAGCACCTCGTCGAACTGCTCTTCATCGGCCATGGCAAAGACTTCCTGGGCGGCGATTTTGCCGTGATGCAATTCGATCCGACGGTCGGCCAGGCGCGCTACCACGGGATCGTGCGTCACCATGACAATGGTGCGTCCCTGCTGATGGAGTTCGCGCAGCAGGCGCAAAACGATTTCTTCATTGACGGCGTCGAGGTTGCCAGTGGGCTCATCGGCCAGCACGATTTTAGGATCGTTGATCAAGGCGCGGGCGATGCAAACGCGCTGCTGCTCGCCTCCAGAGAGTTGCGAAGGCAGGTGTCCGGCGCGGTCTTTGAGACCAACGCGATCGAGCGCTTCGAGCGCTTCCTTTTCGTCGGTCATGCTGTGGAAGTATTGCGCGAGCATGACGTTCTCGACGGCGGTGAGATAGGGAATCATGTGGAATTGCTGGAAGACGAAGCCGATGGTTTCGGCGCGAACGTGGTTGAGATCGGAGGAGCTGAGGCTGGCGACGTTTTGTCCGTCAAGCCAGATCTCGCCGGTGGTGGGCCGGTCGAGGCATCCGATGAGATTGACCATGGTGCTCTTGCCGGAACCCGAGGGACCCATCATCGCGACCCACTCGCCGGGCGCAATCGAAAGAGTGATGTCGTTAAGCGCCTTGATGACGTTCGATCCGCCGTTATTTTCTTCCACTCTGGCGGGATAACTCTTGGTAACGTTCTTAAGTCGAATCATCGCTGGTCTTTCCTATCCTACGACTTTTGCCGCGCAGCCCCAACAGAAGCGTCCTTCGACGGACTTCGGTATCGCTAAAGCGATACCCTGATACGAAACACTACTCACCCCTCAAAATGATAGCGGGTTGCACGCGGCGCAGTAACTCAATCGGCAGAATCGCAGAAATCAGCGCCACGGCAACACTGCCGGCGAGCACGTACGGAAAAACGCTGAAACGCGGCACGACGGGCGCGTGGAAGTTGACGCGTCCGATCCAGGCGGCGACACCGATGCCAATGAAAAACCCCAGAATCGCGCCGACTACGCCCAGAGCCGCCGCTTCAGCGGCAAAGAATCCATTGATCAAACGTTCCGAAGCGCCCAGCGCCTTCATGATGGCAAAATCACGCCGCCGATCGAAGACCCATCCGATGAGCGTGGCCAGCACGCAGAGAGCGGAGGTGAGCACGACCAGCGTGGCGGAAGCATAGAGCGTGGCGCGCGTTTTATTCAGCACGTTGGCCTCGCCCTCCATGATCTGGCGGACGGGACGAATGTCGGCCGAGGGCAACAGTTGCGCGAGCTGCCGAATCGATGCGTCAACTTCAGCGGCCGTTCCATTGGCCGCAACTTCAATGGTCGAGGGCGCGATCCCGGTCCAGTTCTGGAATTGAGATTGATCAAGATAAATACGGCTGTCTTCACCGGCACCGGTCTGGAGCATACTGACGGGAACGAGATCGATCGCCTTGCCTTGGAAAGTAAGTTCGAAGGGCTGGCGATTGGGACTGACGACGGCCGCAGCCCGCATGCCGACGAGCGCTTCGTTGGGAGCGTCCGGCCAATGGCTTACCTTCCACCAGTGGTTTAACTGGCGAGCGCGGGCGAAATCGGTGCCAACGACCACGACAGATTGTCCATCTTTGGTGCGAGCCACAGCATAGGAGAACGGAACCGCCAGCGTCTTATCGCCGAGAACCGATTCGATTTTTGTCAGCGCATCGGCGGGCAGGGCTTGGCCGTCTTTGCCGACGACGACCACGTTGGCGCCGTAATTTCGAAACTCGCTGCGCAGCTTTGCCTGCACATCGACGTAAAGGTTCATCATCGTGGTGGCGACCGCGGCAGCAACGACCATCGCGAGCAACGCAGAGGCAGCGCGCCGGCGGCGGAGGACAGCGGCGCGCAGAAGCATGCGTGCAAACATGGAAGTATGCGGGGCCGAAGCGCGGCGATCGGCAACCTGCTTCGGAGTGAGGAGCGCGTCTGCGCCGCTTATCGTCATTGTTATGGTTATCCTTCACCTCGCAGCGCAAATACGGGATCGAATTTTACGGCGCGGCGAATGGCAGCAGCGCTCCCGCCAAAGGTCACAAAAACGGCGAGCGCCAGGATGATTGGGAAGAGTACTGGCTCGATGGAAATCTGCGAGTTGAAAATCGACCGGCCGATCTGATGCGCCAGCAGCGCTCCCGCGAAGAATCCAGCAACGCCGCCGACCAGGGCGAGCAGCAGCGCCTCCGCAAAGAACAAGGCCGAAACCGAAAGATTGCCCGCGCCGAGAGCTTTCATCAGGCCGACTTCTACGCGGCGCTCATAAATGGCCGTGGCCATGGCAGCGGAAACGGCAAGCGCGGACGCAAACAGCGCGGCGAACGTGATGAGCAGCATCAGTCCCTTGATGCGCGAGAGCACCGTGCCTTCGTTCTGCGCGACTTGGCGGATTTGCTCCGCGTGCGAATGTGGAATCACTTCCTGCAACTGGTAGGCAATCGACTCGACGTACGGCGAGCAATACCAGCGATCGTAAACTTCCGGAGTCATCGTCTTGGGATCGCGTGCGGAGAGCGCATCTGGAGGCTTGGTCAGAGCGCTGACGTAAACTCGGCGCACCGCGCCCGGTTTCCCGAGAATTTGCTGCGCGAGTGCGAGGGGCGCGACGATCTGGTCATCCTCCGCGCCGCCGGTGGAGAGAATGCCGGAGATAGGAAGTTGGCGGCCGGCGATCTCTAGTGTGTCTCCTGATTTCTTGGCTAACCTTGCGGCCAAGCGCTGGCCTACGAGAATGTTTTGAGAGTTGTCATCCGGCCAACCGCAGGAGGCTGGCGAGTCTTCGACTCGCCCTGGACGGGCGAGGCGCCCGTCCCTACACGAGCCTTCTACTTTCCACCAGGGATGAGTGATGCGCACGCCGGTCGTGAAATCTTCCTTGCCGAAGCGTAGCGTCTTATCGAAGTAAGTGCCGAGCAAGGTGACATCTTTCGCGCTGCCGCCGATTTTCACCGTGACGGGCAGCATGGGCGAAAAGCCAACAATGTTGTGATGCCAGAACGTCCCACGAATTTTCGGAAGGTCCGCTTCGTTGAGAAACGCGCCGTCGCTCGGAGGCTTTAAGTTGACGCCGCCGACTTCCACGTCCAGCGTGTCTTCCTGCGGAGTGATGACCAGGTTGGCTCCGTAGCTGCGCAGTTCGCGGTTAATTTTGTCGCCAATGTCGGTGGCTACCGCAATCATGGCGGTCGCGACGGCGACGCCCAGTGTGATCGCGATGCCCGCTAGAAGTTTGCGGCGGGCTTGCCGGCGAAACGATTCGTAGACGATTCGGGGAAACATTATTTCGGCTCGAAGTAGTGTCGTCCCGCCGTCAAATCTGCTTCGGAGACGATAACCGCATCATCGGTGACCTGCGTTTTCAGCGGGATCGGATTGCACCCGCCGGGCATGCCAATCGACTGGGGGTTCATTTGCGCGGCGCAGTTCTTGCAGATTATTCCCTGCTTGTTCTTGTAAAAGCCGACCGCGCCACAGATCTCGCAAGCGTCGAAAAGCGTGGCAACTTTTCCGTCGGGCTTTTGATAAAGCCAGAAGCGAATTTCCACGCCGCCTTCATTGGCCTCGAAGCGGTGCAGTTCGCCGTCTGAAACCTGCTTGATCGGGATGGAGACTTTGCCTTCGACGAAAGTGACTTCCGTGGCCGGCGACAGCGCACTGGCGCTCTTCTCATAGATGAAGCTGGCGGTAACCATTACGATGAAAGAGAACGAAAAAATGTAAACCGAAGCCATCCAGAGACGCTCGCGGCGTGCCGTCCACAGCGCTTTGCGGCGCGCGGCGCCCGCTGCGGGCAGTTCAACCGGCTGGCGGCTCTTCATCTCAAACAGCACCATCAGCGCGGCCAGCGCGAGAATCGTGATGAAAAAGAAAAAATCATTGCGCACGATGGGCCCAATAATGGCCATCTCCTGCCGGGAAGAGGGAAGCACCCCGTTTTCCGAAAGCTCGTGCAGGCCGGAGATCACCAGTTGCCCAGCCACCAGGAAGAGAATCGCGGTTGTAACCTTGAAAAATTTCTGCAGATTGATCTTCACGCTGCCCTTCACGAACATCACCCCGAACAGGATGGCAACGGCAATGCCCATCACAGTACCGATGAAACTCGTCAGCTCGCTTGAGTTCAGGGTGACCGCGGAGAGAATCAGAACCGTTTCCGCGCCCTCGCGCAATACCATCAGAAAGACGAAGAGAAAGAGCCCAATCCAGGCATCGCCGCGGGCGAACAAGCCGACCTTGCCTTCGATTTCACCTTTGAGCTTGCGCCCGGTCTTCATCATGAAGACGATCATGGTGACCACGAAGACGGCAGCGACCAGCATGACCCAGCCTTCGAAAATGTCTTCGTTGAGCTTGTAGTGGGAGAGCAGGACGGCGCCGCCGATCGATCCGGCGAAAGCAGCAGCCAGAGCGGCGTAGACCGATTTGCGCAGATCGTTGCGGCCGATCTTATCCAGATAGGCCAGCGTGATGCCGACGATCAGAGCCGCTTCCACGCCTTCGCGGAGCGTAATGATGAATGCCTGAAGCATGTTTTAGAAGTCAGCTTTCTAATTGAAAATGAAATTCAATTTCAATATCAATAGGATACGGTTTTGAGTGGGCTTCGGTCAACGCAGCGAGTCACGGATCGCTGTGATTTACATCACATGGCGAAAGTCAGCATTGAACGGGGTTTGGGGAACTTCGAGAGTGTGTTCGTGGCGCGCCGGGCGTCCCCGCCCGGCTACCAGACTGCTGGACGGGCGAGACGCCGTCGCTCCACTACACCATGTGCAAAAACTTCTGCGCCGCATCCAGTTCCGGAAACATTTTCTCTTCCGCCAGAAACTCCCGCGAATGCACGCAACGTCGGCTGCCCCGCAATTTGACCGGATGCTTCAAATGCAGCATCTCGTGAAACAAAATGTATTCGACCGCGTAGCGTGGCACACGCGGATGGTCGAAGACGCGGCTGATGACGATGGCATTGTGCGCGGGATCGTAGTGGCCGAGGCTGCTGCGGGCGTGGTTCTGGCTCCAGGTGAGTTGCGGGCGTCCCATGAGTCCGTGGAAGAAGCGGCGGTTGAGGTCTTCGAAAATTTCCTCCAGATGGTAGTGGTGGCCGCGAGCGGAGCGGATGTGTTTGCGGCCGCGCATCTGGCGCACTAGCCGCGCTTTGGCGGCCACGTCGTGGCTGGCAACATAGCGGCGATAGCGGGCGCTGTGAGTACGTTCGACCGGCTTGCGATAAAGCTTGGCGAGCAGAATGTGGGCGATCGAGTGCAGAACTGCCTCGGGTGCGCCCTCCAGCAGGTCGGACAGTCGGACGTAAAGTTCTCCCTGGCGCAGCCGGATCGTGTTGTTGATCGAAACAAACGGATAGAAGCGAACGTGCAACGGCGGCGCGGACGTGTGCGGACGCAGTTCGCGATAAGCTTCGTGGAAGATTTCGGCGAGCTTCGGAGACACGTTGAGGGAAGAGTAGCACGGCCTCTTTAATTGAGAGTCACGAAACGCAAAAAGCGAACCACAGGGAGCACAGAGGATCACAGGGAAAAACCGTGTGCTTTCCTCTGCGTGCCCCTGTGCTCCCTGTGGTGACGGTTTTGGCGCGGATAGCACTGCTACTTCTGTTGTTTCTTTTTTTTCTTCATGTACTCCTCGACTTCGACGACGGTTTTGCGGTGATCGTCGGCGCTGGAGTCGACGGTGTCAAGAACGTCGGTCAGAAGGAATTCATATTGGCTAAGCTCGGCGGCACTGGTGTCGGCGGAATTCTTGAGAGCGCGCAGCTTGGCTTGAAATTCGGTGTCGGCCTCGATGACAGCTTTCAGGGGCTTGCGAATATCGTCTTTGCGGCCGACGTACATGTCGATGTTGTCGTTAAGCTCGTCGTAAATGGCGAGGAAGTCTTCCAGCATGTCATGGGTTTGCCGGGCGCGATCTTTTGTCTTGGGATCATTGCGCATCTGCTCGAGTTTGGTCATGCGATCGCGGGAGAAGTGCACGTAAAGTTTTAAGCGCGCTTCGGGCTCCATCATGGCATCGCGGAGTTGGTCAATCTCCAGCGGATTGAGCGGGTCGTGCCGTCGCTCCTGCGCCCGGAGTGGAGAGAAGAGCGGCGCGCCCGCAGAAAAGAAAAAGATTGGCAAAGCCAGCAGTATCGCGACGCCGAGCGCGACGCAATCGCGAGAGTGCCGGCGCTTGTGGAAGCCCGGCTTCATTTCTACTTTTCCTCCTCTCTTGTTGTCTTTACTTATTCTCTTTGGCGAACATTTCCTTTAGCAGCGCGGTGCGGACGTCTTCGAGGCGGTGGATCGCCTCTTCGACCGGAGGCTGGTCGTCGAAGGCGAGAGTGCGCTTGATGTCGCGCAGCTTCTCCGCCATTTTTCGGACATTGATTTCGACATTCTTTAACCGCTTCTTGCCTTGCGTGGCGGCATCGCGAGCCTTCTCAGAATAGCTAACGATGTCGTCGACGGCGGCGCGGGCTTGTTCGACCTTGCCATCGATGTACAGCTGATCGGCATTTTGAAGCTGACGCTGTGCGATGCGGATACAGAGATCCGCGCGGTCATCGGGACGGGCACTTTCGACGCGTGCCTTGAGTTCGCTGACAGTTTCCTCCTTGGCGGCGGCGCAGGGAAACGCGAGGCCAAAGGCAAATGCAACAACGACCGCAGAAAAGGCAAGGCGACGCATGGCAGTCAACGCTTCTTCGGTTCGATGGCGATCAGGCGGTGGGTAGCCTGCCACTCCTGATCGGGATTCTTCCCCTGATCGGAATCCAGAAAGTGATGATAATCGAGCGCGGCATTTTTGTAGTCATGCAAATGGTCGTAAGCCGAGGCCCGAATAAAAAAACAGGCCGCAGGCATCTCCGCATTTAACAGGGCGCGCCCATTGAGGGCTCGGACGGTGAGTTCGTAGTTCTTATTCTCGCTCGCCGCAAACGCCAGATCGATGTATACATCGGGCCAATCGCGCTTCAGCCGCACCGCCGTCAGAAACTCCTGTTGCGCTTCCGGAAATTTCTTCTGGTGCAGCAAAGCCTGTCCCAGGGCGCGATGCAATTCCGCGTCTTTCGGCTGGGCGGCGACTAGAGGCCGATAGGCGGCTTCTGCAAGATCATTTTTTCCGGCACTCGCATAAAGGTCGGCAAGGTCGCGCTGCGCGTCCGCATCCGCCGGTGCGAGCTTCAGCGCGCACTGGAATTCCACGATGGCGTCGTCTTTCTTACCTTCCGCCGCAAGCACTCGCCCGAGTTGGAGATGGATGCCGGCGTCATTCGGACCCTCCGTGGCCAGCCGCCGCAGCAGGGGCTCAGCATCGCCGAGCCGGCCCGACTTCATATAAATGTTAGTGAGGCCGATGGCAGCTTGTGTTGAGTGCGCGTCGAGCGCCAACACCTGTTTGTATTCCGCCTCGGCGTCCAAAAATTCCTTTCGCTGCTCGTGCAGCAATCCGGCAGAAAGATGGGGTTCAGGATCTTTGGGTGTAAGCTCGGAAGCCTTGCGGTAAGCCGTGAACGCCTCGTCCGGCTTTTTACTTTCGAGGAGATGCGCAAGCGCTAGCCAGGCGCGAGCCTGACCTTCTTCGATGCGCTCGGTGGGTTTGAGCGTGGTGGAGGCGCGCAGAAATTGCTCGGCCTCGGGATTATTGGCCCGAACCAGCATTAATCCCAGGTTGAGGTTCGATTCAAAAACATCGGACTTGGCAGCCACCGACTTGCGATACGCGGCAATCGATTCATCAGCGCGGCCAAGGCGGTTCAGTACGAATCCAAGATCGAACCATGCCTGGTAGGACCATGCCTGGTAATTGTTCGGATCTTTATCGAGGGCCTTTTTCAGCAGCGTTTCGGCGCCAGCGAAATCGTCTTTCTGGATCGCGTCCTCAGCCTGAGCAATTTCCGGGGGCTGGTCGTCGACGCGCTCCTTGTAATGGCGGACAGTGGTGTGAGTTTGCGCCGAGGCGTAGGCAGCAAGAACGAAGATCAGGGCCGCGTTGGCGAATGCGCGTTTCATGGTGGCGTATGTCAGGACGGTTTTCCGCAATTGATCATCCACGGCGTGCCGTTGAACGCTAGATGGGGATTCAATTGCGTCATTCCCCCCTAGCGCCGTTCCCGTTTAAAACCTGCTTCAGATATTGTCCAGTGTACGAGTTCTTCAGCCCCGCGATCGCTTCCGGCGGACCCGACCCGACGAGGTTCCCACCGCGATCGCCGCCCTCTGGACCAAGGTCAATCACCCAGTCCGCGGTCTTGATCACCTCAAGATTGTGCTCGATTACCACAATCGACCCGCCTGCATCGATTAGACGGCGAAATGCGGAAAGTAGTTTGCTCACATCGTCAAAGTGCAGCCCGGTCGTGGGCTCGTCAAAAATGTAAAGCATGCGGCGCTTGCGCTTGGGATTGTCACCACCCTCCGCCGCGCGGCTCACCGGGCGAGTACCAGGCTGAAGGTGCGCCGCCAGCTTCATGCGCTGCGCTTCGCCGCCGGAGAGTGTCGTGGCCGACTGCCCCAGCCGCAGATACCCGAGTCCCACTTCGTCGAGCACGCGCAATTTCTCGGTAAGCCGTGGAACATCGGCAAAAAACTTGAGCGCCTCGCGAATCGTGAGGTTCAAAACTTCGTGAATATTCTTACCCTTGTAGAGAATCTCGAGCACCTGCGGCTTGTAGCGCGAGCCCTTGCATTCATCGCAGATCAGCTCCACATCGGCGAGAAACTGCATTTCGACCGTGACCGTCCCGTCGCCCTGGCAGTTTTCGCAGCGTCCGCCCGGCACGTTAAAGGAAAAATTTCCGGCAGGGAAGCCGCGCTTCTTCGCTTCCGGAAGCGAGGCAAACAGCTCGCGAATAATGTCGAACGCCTTGATATACGTAACCGGATTCGACCGCGGAGTGCGTCCAATGGGTGATTGATCGACCAGCACAACCTCATCGAGATACCCATCGCCCTCGATGTCGTCCCACAACTTGGCCACGGCGCCGCTACTAATCTGCCGCTTGGAAATGGCGAGCGCCTGGTACAGCACGTCGTGCAGCAAAGAAGATTTCCCCGATCCGGAGACGCCTGTAATCGCCACTAACATGTTCAGTGGAATTTCCAGATCGATGCGCTTCAGGTTGTGCGCGCGTGCGCCGGTAATGCGCAATTTGTGTGTCCCGGGCCGCCGCCGCTTCACCGGAATCTGGATGTGAAGGTCACCGGCAAGATATCGGCCGGTTAGCGAGTGCGGCATCTGGAGGATCTCGTTGTAGCTGCCCGCTCCGACAACTTTTCCGCCATTTTCTCCCGCTCCGGGGCCGAGATCGAGAATGCGATCGGCCGCGCGCATGATGTCGGGGTCATGCTCGACCACAAGAATCGTATTTCCCAGATCGCGCAGGTCATGCAGAATCTTGATGAGCCGGTGCGTATCGCGGCTGTGCAGGCCGATGGAAGGTTCGTCCAGCACATAGAGCGTGCCCACCAGTCGCGACCCCAGAGAAGTGGCAAGCTGAATCCGCTGCGCTTCGCCGCCCGACAAAGTCGAAGCTAGACGATCAAGCGTGAGGTACTCAAGGCCAACGTCATTGAGAAACCGCAGCCGCTCCCGAAGTTCGACCAGCAGCCTATCGGCAATTGCGGCCTGCTCGGTCGAGAGCGTGAGCTGGCCAAAGAAACGCGCCGCCTCTTCCACCGTCATACTGCACACCTGGCAGATGTTCTTACACTCGATCTTCACCTGCCGAGCTTCTGCCCGCAGCCGAGTTCCTCCGCAAGCCGAGCATACCGAATACCCGCGATAGCGGCTGAGAAAAACGCGCACGTGCAGCTTGTACTTCTTGCG
>JBAWFQ010000028.1:0-5007 GCA_049592035.1 Terriglobales bacterium | reverse complement strand
GCCTTAGAGAGCGCGATCTTTGGGGTGATTTGGGAATGTTCGCGAGCTCAAGTCGGATTCCCCCTCGTTTTATATCTTTTCTTTTCCCTTTTTTCCTGACTTCGTGTGATCGCGAAGTGCGGCGTCGATTTATATCCCAGTGCTTCCGCTGATCGCGTTCGAGACTCTTATGGATGCGCCCATAGATGCCGCCACCCTCCTGGGTGAACTCGATGTCGCCAATGACAAGGCAGTGGCCGAACTGGTGGTCCTCCTCTACTCGGAGCTGCGCAGTTTGGCGTCTCGTTATTTACGCCGGGAACGAGGCGATCACACCTTGCAAACCACCGCCCTGGTGCATGAGGCCTATCTTCGATTGGCCAATCAGAAAGAAGTTTGTTGGAAAAATAGGGAACAGTTCATAGGTGTCGCTGCACAACTGATGCGCCGCATCCTGGTTGACTACAGCCGTGGACATGACGCCCAAAAGCGCGGCAAAGGCTTTGAGAAAGTTTTCCTGGAGGAAGCGGCAGATGTTTCCAAGGGAAAGGCGGCCGATGTCATTCAATTGGATGAAGCTCTCACCCAGCTGGCGGAGTTCGATCCGCAGCAAGCCCGGCTGGTGGAGTTGCGTTTTTTCGGTGGTTTGAGCGTCGAGGAAACTGCTGCGGTCCTGGGAGTTTCCCGCGCCACGGTGAAGCGTAACTGGAACCTGTCCAAAGCATGGCTGGCGCGTGAGCTTCGCAGAAGCGACCGGAAAAATGCCTGAAAAGTGGGACCAACTAAAAGAGCTATTCGCGTTGGCCCTGGAGCGAGATCCTGGGGAGCGAAGCAGTTTTGTGCGCCAAGCCTGCGCCGGCGACGACTCCCTCCGCGCCGAAATCGAATCGCTGCTGTCGAGCTTCGATGGCGCTCCAACCTTTCTGGAGGATTCTCCCGCCGCCGATCTTCTTTCCGCCCAGTCTCGCGGAATGACGGGGAGAAAAATCGGGGCGTATCGCGTCGTCCGCGAGATTGGCCAGGGCGGCATGGCGGTAGTTTATTTGGGCGAGCGTGACGACCAAAACTATCGCAAGCAAGTTGCCATAAAAATGGTCAAGCCGGGAATCGACACCGAACAAGTCCTCCACCGTTTTCGCAATGAACGTCAAACCCTTGCCGCACTGGACCATTCCAACATTGTGAAACTGCTCGACGGCGGCAGCAGCGAGGAGGGTTCCCCGTTTCTGGTGATGGAGTATGTGGAAGGCCTGCCGATTGACCACTATTGCAATCTGCACAAGCTCGCGATCGATGAGCGCCTGCGGCTTTTTTGCGAGGTGTGTTCCGCGGTGCAATACGCCCATGAGAAGCTCGTGATTCACCGCGATCTCAAGCCTGCCAATATCCTGATTGCAAAAGAAGGCGTGCCCAGACTCTTGGACTTTGGCATCGCCAAACTATTGAACCCCGAGTGCTTCCAAACGGCACTGGTCACCCGCACCGACTGGCGTCCGATGACTCCCGAATACGCGAGTCCAGAGCAGATTCGCGGCCACGCGGTGACGACCGCAACCGATGTCTATTCCTTGGGGATATTGCTCTTTGAATTGCTGAGCGGCCATCGACCGTATCGGTCCGCGGGCCAGTCTCTCTTGGAAATGGAGCGGCTGGTTTGCGAAACTGATCCCGAAAAACCTAGTGTTGTCATCCATAGGACCGACGAGAGCGTGTCTCGCGATGGCGAGGCCAGAGCGCCAATTACTCCGGAGTCGGTGAGCGGTCAGCGCGGCTTGCAGCCCGCTGAGTTGCAACGCAAGCTGCGCGGCGATCTCGACACCATCGTGATGAAGGCGTTGCGCAAGGAACCCGATCGCCGCTATGGTTCCGTCGCAGATTTTTCCGAGGACATTGAGCGCTATCTGGCAGCCATGCCGGTCCGGGCGCGCAAAGCCACCATCGCCTACCGTAGTGGAAGATTCCTCCGTCGGCATAAAGAATCATGGGCTGCGGCCTTGGCGATGCTTGGCATCGTGGGGGGCATCGCAATCTGGCAAGTGCACAGAGTCTCGCGCCCAAATGGCGCCCTGTCCCAAGCCGCGGTATCGCAAGCCGGAAACGCGCCGGTTCAGGCGCGCCGTTCCGCAGCCATCTTAGGTTTCAGGAATCTTTCCGATCGCTCCGAAACCGCGTGGCTGTCCACCGCTCTGTCCGAGATGTTGACGGCCGAATTGGCGGCCGGTGAGAAGTTGCGCACGGTTCCGGGAGAAACCGTTGCGCGGATGAAACTTGACCTCGGCCTTCGCGACCAGGAAAGCCTTGCTCCCGAGACCCTGGGACAGGTCCGGAAGAATCTGGGTAATGACTTCGTGGTCGCTGGTTCCTACTTTGACTTGGGAAAAGACTCCGGAGGCCAAATCCGGCTTGACGTTCGCCTCCAGGACACGGCGAAGGGAGAAACTATCGGCACGGTTTCGGAAACCAGTACCGAAGCGCAGTTGCTCGATCTCGTCTCCCGCGTCGGAAGAAAGTTGCGCGAGGACTTGGGAGTTGCCTTAGTTTCCCAGGTTGAAGCGGTGGGAATACGAGCGGCAATACCCTCCAACCCGGAAGCGATGCGCCTTTACTCCGAGGGCCTGGCGAAGCTGCGAACGTTTGACGCACTCGCCGCTCGGGACCTCCTGACGCGTGCCGTGAGCTCGGACCCTGCCTACCCTTTCGCTCACGCGGAACTGGCGAAAGCATGGATGGCTCTCGGCTACAAGGAAAAGGCGCTCCAGGAAGCGAAAAAAGCTTTGGAACTCTCCGGCAAACTTTCCCCTAAAGATCACTCCTTAGTGGAAGCCGGCTACTACGAGGTTAACAAGGATTGGGATAAGGCGATTGAGGTTTATCGGACGCTTTCCAGTTCCTCGCCCGATAGCATCGAATATGGCCTCGCGCTCGCCAATGCCCAGATCGCCGGGGAGCACGGGAGCGAGGCGCTGAAATCGATCGCCAGGCTGCGGGGACTGTCTGCCGAAGCGAAGGAGGATCCTCGTATCGATATGGCTGAAGTGTGGGCCGACTATTCCTTGTCGGACAACAAAGACGTCGTCGCCACAGCCGACTTGGCCATCAAAAAAGCCATCCCCTTGGGAGCGAGGCTGCTGATCGCGCGCGCAAGAGTTTTTCAATGCCGCGCCTTGGCTGGTCTGGGACAACCGAAACAGGCAACCGCCGACTGCGAAGAGGGCCGTCGGATTTTTCACGAAGCTGCGGACTTGGCCGGCGAATCTGGAGCTCTGCATGAGATGGCCGAAGTGCCCATCAACCAGGGCGATTTGGACCAGGCAAGAAGATTATATGAACAAGCTCTTGGGTTAGCGCGACAAACCGGCGACAAGAAAGCCACAGCTCGAGAACTCGGAAACATCGGTGTGATCTATATGCAACAAGGGGACTTGGTAACGGGCAAGAAGATGTACGCGGAAGCCCTCGACGTCTACCGGGAGATCGGCGACAAGCACGGAATGGAGGTAAATACTGCCAATATCGGCGACATCTTTTATGAGGAAGGACGGCTGGGAGGCGCCCTGGCCGAATTTCAGGACGCGCTCGTATTGGCCCGCGAGGTCGGACATAAGACTTCAGAAGCAATAGATATCAAGAACATTGGAGATGTCCTGGCAGACCAGGGAGATCTACAAGGCGCAATGCAGATGTACCAGCAGGCCGTCAGCATACAACGCGAAATTGACGACAAGAGCTATTACGCGTCTTCTCTAGTGTCGATCGGAAAACTGCGGCGGCAGAAGGGAGACAGTGACGGGGCCAGGAAAATTTATGAAGAGGCCCTTACCTTGAGGCAGCAATTGGGAGAAAAAGGCACAGCGGCTGAAACGCAACTGGCTCTGGGAGAACTGGACTGCGACTCCGGTAACGCTTCGAAGGCAGAGACTCGCGCGCGCGCGGCCATCCAGGAATTTCGAGCGGAACGAGAAGCGGACCTTGAAATTCAATCTGAAGCACTACTATCGAGGTCGCTTCTGCAACAGCGGAAGATCGAAGACGCCCAACAGGCGATGGCCCGAGCGCTCACCCTTTCCAATAAGAGCAGTGATGTAACTGTCCACCTCCCACTTGCGATCCAAAATGCCTATACGCGAGCCGCGGTGAAAGAGTTTTCTGAAGCGGAGCGCCTTGCTCGCAATACGATGGTGGAAGCCAATAAGTTTGGCTTTGTTCGATTCGAGTTAGAAGCATCCCTTGCCATCGGCGAAATTCAACGGCAAGAAAAAAATTCCGCCTTGGGTCGCAAACGACTTCAGGAAACGGAAAAAACCGCACGCTCCAAGGGTTTCGAGCTGATTGCACGGAAGGCAAATGCCGCACTAGAAGCAACCAACCCTTAGGGGCCACCGCTGCCGTTGTGTAATGGGAATAGTTCTCTGTCGCGTCGATCGTGACGATATCAAGGAGTCGCGACTCGCCATCGGACGACAGCATACGTCCGCAGGCATAACTTCCGTTTAGCCCGTTTGCACGAAGCCGCTAGCGCGGCGGACGCTTTCGCGTGCTCGAAGGAAACAATCTGGGAGGTTCCAGACTCTCCAGACCGGCGAAGCTTAAGGAAGGATCGGTCTTGCGCTACGATGAAGCCATCCTGAGATGGATTCATGTTTAGATCGATGAGCATCAATAACTGCCCTTTTTACAAAAGCCGCTTCTGGCAAGGCTTTCCAAGCGAACATCGATTGAAATCTCATAGGGAATCCCGCATCCGCCGCCACCGCACTAACGTCACTCGCCAAGTGAGCAACTGACGACACTCGCGGTCGCGCAGCGACCAAACAGATGTATGCCCGGTCTCCGTTGAAGTACAGTTCGCTACTGCAACTTCGCGTACTCAGCTTTGGCTGCTTTGAGGATGGGAAGGTCGGGGTCGGGGTCGGCGTCTTTCCAGAGGCCGAGAAAATCCTGGTAGGAGCCTTTAGCTTTCGCCGTATCGCCAGACAGAGCGTAGGCGCGCGCAATCTGCAGGTGGGCGAGCGCGCCGAGCAACCCGTT
>JBAWFQ010000027.1:0-14162 GCA_049592035.1 Terriglobales bacterium | reverse complement strand
TCGCCGCAAAATGCAGATCCCTCGCTTTGCTCGGGATGACAAAACCCTATGAGTATTTAGAAGCGGCCACCCCCGGAATCCTGCCGGTAATCCTCAATTCCGCGCCTTCAGGTAAAATACTGTATTGAGGCTGATGGGCATGCGAGCACGGATTTTCGCGTCGGCGATGATGTTTTTGATGGTCACGATGGTATCGGCGCCGTGGCTGGAATCGGAGAGCGATCCGGGAGTGCCGCATTTCAATGCGGCTGCTCCGGCGGCGGATGCCAAGCTGCCACCAATCCTCACCAAGGATCAGCTTTTTGGATCGAACGCGCAGTTTCCTTACCAGACGCATGCCTATGAGCTGGCAGCGAAGATTCCCAAGGTGCTCTACCAGCAGCCGTGCTATTGCTACTGCGATCGCAGCATGGGGCACAACAGCCTGCACAGTTGCTTCTCTGGTACGCACGGGGCGGAATGCGGTACCTGCCTCAAAGAGCTCTATTACACTTACACAATGTATAAGCAGCACAAGACAGCGCGCGAAATTCGCGCCGGTATTATCAAGGGCGACTGGAAGGCCATCGATCTGACTACAGCCGCCAGCATCAATTGAGTGGACGTACAAAAGCTGAAACCACAGGAGACACAGAGGTTCACAGGGAAAAACCACAGCCAGTACCAAAGGCTTTTGCAGGCAAGGGTTTTCTCGGCGTACTCTGCGTCTCGGCGGTGAACGCTTCGATTTCAATTCTGAACAAAAGGCGGTTCGATGCCACTGAAGGTAGCCCCCAAGAAACAAGCGACGGAAGATCCACGACATATACAGGCAGTGCAGAACTATGAAACCGGGCTGCGCGCCTTGCAGGAACACAAGTTCGAAAAGGCGAAAGGCCACTTGCAAAAAGTGCTGAGCGGGCCGAACAAGGCGCTGGTCGACCGGGCGCAGGTTCACATGCTGGCGTGCGACAAGCATCTGGAAACGCTCGCATTGCAGTTCAAAACAACCGAAGAGCATTACGACTACGCGGTGTCGCTCATCAACGTTGGCGACTATGTTACGGCGCGCGAGCATCTCGACAAGCTGTTGAAGCAAAATCCGAAGGCGGAGTTTGTTCTCTACGGCCTGGCTGCGCTGCATTGCCTGACCGGTCACGTCGAAGAATCGCTCACCACGCTCAACGAGGCGATTAGGATAAAACCGGCGCTGCGCTTTCAGGCGCGGAATGATACCGACTTCCAGAATCTGGCAGAGGATCCGCGCTTCACCGAACTGCTCTATCCCGATCCGGGCGCCGAAGCGGAACCGCCGGAAGAAGAAGCAAGCGCTTATTGATTGAAGGTCAGAGGTCAAAGGTCAGATTGCAGAGGTTAGAATCATTCAGTGCGAGCTACGGGGTTTCACCTCTGCAATCTGACCTCTGACCTCGGTAACTCCAATTGAGGCGGCATGCTTCCCCAGTTGCGCACGAAATCATCCGATACCGGCAAGGTTGGTCCCGAACTGCGCGTGGTCGCCATCGGCGGCGGCACTGGGCTCTCCACGCTGCTGAAGGGACTGAAGCGTTACGTCATGTCGCCCGAGCTGGCCACTTCTGGTCAGCCCACGATTCGCGAATTGTCCGGAGTGGTCACGGTGAGCGACGATGGCGGATCGAGCGGCCGTTTGCGCAAAGAGTTCAACATGCTTCCGCCGGGCGACGTGCGCAATTGCATTGTTGCGCTCTCGGAAGACGAAGCGTTGCTTTCACGGCTGTTTCAGCACCGCTTTGAGAAAGGGTCGGGCCTCGAAGGCCATAGCTTCGGAAATCTTTTTCTGGCGGCGCTGACCTCCATCACCGGAGATTTTGCCGAGGCGGTGCGGCTCTCTTCGGAAATTCTGCTGACGCGCGGACATATCTATCCCGCAACCATGTCGAGCGTGGAACTGGAAGCGGTGCTTGAAGACGGGACGCGGGTGCGCGGGGAAACGCGGATCACGGCGAGTAAGGTCAAGATTCGCGAGTTGGTTCTGGTGCCTCCGGATGTGGGGCCGCTACCCCAGACGCTGGACGCGATTGCCCACGCCGACCTGATCACCATCGGCCCCGGATCGCTGTTCACAAGCCTGATTCCGAACTTACTGGTGCGCGGGATCGCCGAGGCGATTGTAGAGTCGGCTTCCATCAAAGTATTCGTTTGTAATCTTATGACGCAGGCCAATGAAAGTCTTGGTCTGACGGCTGCGGATCATATCCGCGCGCTCAATCGACACGCTGGCGTCCAGTTATTCGACTACGCCCTGCTCAATCGCAAAACGGCATCGCCGGAGATGAAGGCCAAGTACGCACTCGAGGGAGCCTCGCAAATCGTGAACGATCTGGAGGCGATCGAGAAGCTCGGTGTCTGCCCATTGCTGGGAGATTATCTGGATGAGGGTACGGTGGCACGGCACGCTACCGATCACGTCGCCCACGACCTGATGGCGCTGATGGCACAAGCGCCAGACCGGCAGACGATTCGGAGCTGATTGTGGAGCGACGGGCGTCCTCGCCCGTCCAGTAGGACGGACGGTTCGCGGTATATTGGCTGATGCATGGCAAAAGCGCCGAAGACTAAAAGAAAGACCGACTCGAAGACTTCTCCATCAACTCCGCCGCCCCCGCGCATCGCCATCGCGATTATGGCGGCGGGCAAGGGGACGCGACTCAAATCGAAACATCCCAAGGTTCTGCATGAAGTCGGCGGCAAGCCGATCCTGGCGCATGTAATTGCCACAGCGCAAAAAGTCGTTCCCGTCGAGGACATCTTCGTAATCATCGGCCATGAAGCGGAGCGGGTGCGCGCGACCATGGCCGGGACCGGTGTGAACTTCGTGCTGCAAGCCGAACAGCGCGGCACCGGGCACGCCCTCATGGTGGCGCGCGAGGCGCTTTCGGACTATGGCCATAAAGATGGCAATAAATATGACCAAGTCATCGTGCTTTCCGGCGACGCGCCGCTGATTACCGCCGATACCATTCGACAACTCCGCGACTTTCACCTCGCCCAGAAAGCGGCGATGACGTTGCTCAGCGCCGACCTCGACAATCCTTACGGATATGGGCGCGTAATCCGCAAAAGCACGCGAGGAGCCGAGGTTCGGGCGATTGTCGAAGAGAAGGCCGCGACCGCGTCGCAGAAGAAAATTCGCGAGATTAACTCCGGGTTCTATGCCTTCGACGCGCCCGCCTTGTACGGGCATATCGACCGTCTTTCGACCGCGAACGCGCACGGCGAGTATTACCTTACGGATATGGCGGGAGTGTTTCACCGGGCGCACAAGAAAGTAGTCGCGTTCAAAACCGAGGACGCTGGCGAAGTGCTCGGCAGCAACACTCGTGCGGAAATGATGATGCTCGATGCCCGGCTGCGGCTGGCGAAGTGCCGCGAACTGCTGGAGGCGGGGGTTACGATTTTTTATCCGCACACCTGCGTGATTGACAGCGACGTGGAAGTGGGCGCTGACACCGTGATTGAACCTTTTGTGCAATTGCTCGGCAAAACAAAAATTGGCGAAGATTGCCGCATCCGTTCCTATAGCGTGATTGGAAATTCAGCCCTCGGCGACGGCGTCATGGTGAAGCCGGGGACGATCATGGAGGACTCGCGCGTCGGCGCGGGCGCGGTGCTTGGGCCCTACACTCACATGCGTCCGGGAAGCGAAGTGGGCGAAGGCGCTCACCTGGGGAACTTCGTCGAAACCAAGAAAATCAAGCTGGGCAAAGGATCGAAGGCGAACCACCTCAGCTATCTGGGCGACGCGGAAATCGGGGAAGGCGTGAATATCGGCGCCGGGACGATCACCTGCAATTACGATGGCGTCAACAAGCATCGGACGGTAATCGAAGATGGCGTGTTCGTCGGCAGCGACTCCACGCTGGTGGCGCCGGTGAAGCTTGGCCGCGGCGCCTACATCGCGGCCGCCAGTTGCATAACAGAAGATGTTCCGGCGGATGCACTGGCACTTGGCCGTGCGAGACAAAGTGTGAAACAAGGTTGGGCGCGGGCGAAGCGCGAGGCCATGAAACAAAAGCGTCTCTAGTGAACTAGTGTGGGGACAGGGCTATGCCCTGTCCTGGCGGGGCTATGCCCCAGCACCACACGCGGGGCACCCCCGTCCGATACCAGTCGTTGCAGTACTCCCTCATTACCTCGTTACCGTTGCCTGTGGGGTACCTCTCTTCATATCAATTCAGACAGCTTCAGACGGGCTCCATGGACGTTTGCGGCAATCAGGCGCAAGCTCCCATTTACTCGGGGGATTTGTTCCGCCACGAGCCAAGGCGAGACCGGCAAGGGGTGCGAAAAACCGGGAGGGTATACCTCCCATAATTCGATGAAACGTTTTCTGGCAGGCTCGCACTATATGGGAAGGAAGAGGCCATGTGAGTTGTGGGGACAATTTGAGCGCGTTCCATGCGCCTGTGGGGTTTCCACTCAAAACAATTTCGTAAAACGGTGATACTTTTCGCCGGTGTTTTACGCGTTTACAGGTAGGGACTTCTGACCGTGGGCCTGTCCCAGAATAGGAGTGCGTTATGTCTCTTTTCGTGAAGTTGATGATCGGAGGATGGAGTACCGCGTTTGCCATGTTCGGGTTATATGCCCTTAAGGAATCCGGCAAACTGCTCGAGATTCACAAACGCATCGGGTTGTGGCTGGAAACATCGGCTCCTCGATTCAACACGCCCGAGGAAAGCCTGGAGCCCGAAGGCGAGGACGTGGCCTGACGGCCCAAGAGCAGAGCTCCGCGTGCACTCGATTTGCATAACATTTCGAGGAAGAGCCCTCATGGCAGGTTCGGTATCCAAGAAACGGGATGCGACGGCACTGACATTGAGCAGGCGATGACTCCTCGAACAATGACAGGAAATCAAGTTCCTGTCGGGACAGGGGGCGGTGGCCACATCCATCGCTCCCTGTTCGCTGACAATGTCCATTGACGATCCGAATACACCCCCGCACGGCCAATCATCCCCCAGATATTTCTGGAAGATCCCTGTCTTCTCGGTCGCTAGTTGATACCCCAGCCGCACTGATTGGAATACACTAGACCCGAGCGAAACTATGACACCGACATCTCCTACTCAGGAACTCTCTCCCGTCCGCTATGACGTTTCCCTGCTGACGGCTGAAGATTTTTATTTATTCAACGAAGGCAACCACTATCGCATTTACGAAAAGATGGGGGCGCACGCGGTGGAATCCAAGGGAACCAAGGGCACCGTCTTCGGCGTCTGGGCTCCCAATGCGCGGTACGTGTCGGTAATCGGAGATTTCAACGGTTGGAACCCGCAATCGCATCGGCTGCAACCTCGCGGCTCATCGGGAATCTGGGAAGGATTTATCCCTGGGCTGGGCAAAGGCACGCTCTACAAGTTCCACATCGACTCGACCCAACTCGGCTACCAGATTGAAAAGACCGACCCGGTGGGGCTTTTCGCGGAGAAGCCGCCGAAAACGGCTTCCGTGGTCTGGGATCTCGACTACGCCTGGAACGACGCTGCGTTTCTGGAAAAGCGCGCCGCCGCCAATTCGCTGCACTCGCCCATGTCGATTTATGAAGTTCATCTCGGATCCTGGATGCGCATTCCCGAAGAGCAGAATCGCTCGCTGACTTATCGCGAGATCGCTCCACGGCTCGCCGACCACGTGAATAAGCTCGGATTCACCCATGTCGAGTTGCTGCCCATCATGGAGCATCCTTTCTATGGATCGTGGGGATATCAGACTACGGGCTACTTTTCTCCCACGGCGCGTTATGGCACGCCGCAGGATTTCATGTATTTTGTGGATTATCTGCACCAGCACGGCATTGCCGTCATTCTCGACTGGGTTCCGTCGCACTTCCCTTCCGATGGGCACGGGCTGGCCTTTTTCGATGGCACCCACCTGTTTGAGCATTCCGATTCACGCCAGGGCTTTCATCCCGATTGGAAGACGTTCATCTTCAACTACGGCCGCACCGAAGTACGCAGCTTCCTGATGTCGAGCGCCATGTTCTGGCTCGACAAGTATCACGTGGACGGCCTGCGCGTGGATGCGGTCGCCTCCATGCTCTATCTCGACTACTCGCGCAAAGAGGGCGAATGGATTCCTAACAAGTACGGAGGACGCGAGAATCTGGAAGCCATCGACTTCCTGCGCCAATTCAATCTCGAAGCCTACAAGGAGCACCCCGACATTCAAACCTACGCCGAAGAGTCGACATCCTATGCCATGGTTTCGCGGCCCATTTATCTCGGCGGCCTGGGATTCGGCCTTAAGTGGGACATGGGCTGGATGCACGATACGCTTAAGTACTTCAGCCAGGACCCGATTCACCGCCAGTATCACCACAACAAGCTGACCTTTCGCATGTTGTATTCGTGGCACGAGAATTTCGTGCTGCCTCTGAGCCACGATGAAGTCGTGCATGGAAAAGGCTCGCTGATCGGCAAGATGCCGGGCGACGAATGGCAGAGATTCGCCAACCTGCGACTGCTCTTCGCCTACATGTTTGCCCAGCCCGGCAAGAAACTACTCTTTATGGGCTGCGAGTTCGGCCAGGTTAGCGAGTGGTCGCACGATCGCAGCCTAGACTGGGACGTGCTCCAGTACCCGGTGCATTATGGCCTCATGTACTGGGTCGAGCAGCTCAACCGCGTCTATCGCAGCGAACCGGCGCTGCACTGGTTCGATAACGATCCCAAGGGTTTTGAATGGGTGGACTGCAATGACGCGCCCATGAGCGTGGTCTCGCTGTTGCGCAAAGGCAAGGACGGCGAAAACCCTATCCTCATCGCGTGCAATTTCACGCCCGTGCCCAGGCTGGGATACATGGTGGGCGTGCCCATGGGCGGCTACTGGAAGGAACTTCTTAACAGCGACGGCCAGGAATATGGAGGCAGCGGCATGGGCAACGCGGGCGGCGCTGAGGCTCTCCCCGAAGAAACCCATGGACGCCCTTATTCGCTGCGCCTGACCCTGCCTCCGCTGGGAGCGCTGTTTCTGAAAAAGGCGTAGGCGCGCGGAATTTGTAATTTGCGATTTCAAATTTGTAATTTCAACCCTCCGACTAATGGGGTTCAATTACCAATTACAAATCGCCAATTACCAATTGTCTCCATCGTGCTAGACTCCCAATGAGTCGCCACCTGTGCGGATGCGCATCCTCACCCGCTACATTCTTGGAGAAGTCATCTCCCACGCGCTGATCGGCGCGGGCGTTTTTACATTTGTCCTTTTCACTCGCGATCTTGGGCGCATCCTTGAACTTGTAGTCCGCAACAGCGCTCCGCTGCCGAGCATCGCCGAAATCTTTTTCTTCACCGTGCCGGTGGCGCTCACCTACACCATTCCCATGGGTGTGCTGGTCGGCATCCTCATCGGACTCAGCCGTTTGGCCGCGGACAGCGAAATCACCGCCATGCGCGCCAGCGGCCTGGGCGTGTGGACCTTCCTGCGCGTGATCTCCATTTTCGTGGTCGTGGCCTGGCTGCTGGCGCTTGGCAACAGCGTGTATCTGGCGCCGCGCTCGCTTGCCGCCCTGGGAAAGCTGCAGGACAACCTGAAATCTTCGCAGGCGTCGTTCGAAGTTCAGCCGCGCGTGTTCTACGAAGGGTTCCCGAAGATCATCCTTTACGTGCAAGACGTGAAGGCCATGTCGGGAGGAGCTCTCTGGAAGGGTGTGCTTCTCGCCGATTTAACGGATCCCTCCGCGCCGCGCATCAGCCTGGCACGGCAGGGCCTGCTTGTGAACCAGGGAACCGATACTCTGGATCTGCATCTGATCAACGGGTCCACTCACGAAACCGATCCCAAAAATCCCGATCAGTACCAGATCTCCACCTTCGAAACCACGGACATTCCCATCCAGGTTCCTACCGCACAGAACAGCCAGGAACACGAACCGACATCGCTCGGCGAGATCAAGTTTACGGAACTCCTCCGCGTCGCGCGCACCAGTGACCCCGTCACGCGCCGCTGGAACCTGATCGAATACCATCGCCGGCTTTCGCTGCCGACCGCTTGCATCGTCCTCGCCCTGGTCGGCATTCCGCTTGGCCTCTCGTCGAAGAAGGGTGGCAAGTCCAGCGGGTTTGTGCTGACGATTCTGCTCGTCTTTCTGTACTACTCGCTTTCTTTGATTGGAGTGTCTTTCGCGCGCCAGGGAAAACTCTCGCCCGCGGCCGGGGTCTGGCTCGCCGATTTCGTATTTCTTGCCGGAGGAATTTTTTTGCTCTGGCAATCGGAACGGCGCCCGATCGAACTGACGGCGATCCGGTCTTGGTTTGGAGCGTCATGGCTGAAAACTTCGTGGCTTAAGGCTTCAACAACGGCCGCTTTGCCTAAGAACGGTGGGTCGTCACGCCTCTCCCGCCCACCTCGGCGCCGGTGGCTGTTCAATCTTCATTTTCCAACCATCCTCGACGATTATGTGCTGCGCGGATTTGCGCTCTACTTCACGATGATCGTCGCCGCTTTCCTGCTGCTGCTCCTGGTATTCACCCTTTTCGAGTTGCTCAGCGACATTCTGCGGAATCAGGTCTCGCCGCTTACCGTAGGCGAATACCTGCTCAATGTAGCGCCTTACTTTCTTTACACCACCACTCCGCTTAGCATGCTGCTGGCGGTGCTGATCACCTTCGGCCTGCTGCAACGGTCGAATGAAATCACGGCGATCAAGGCCACCGGCATCAGTCTTTACCGCGTCATTGTTCCCGTCCTCATCGCTTCCGTCCTGGTGGCGGGCGTGCTCTTTCTATCGGATCAACTCTATCTTCCGTACACCAACAAGCGGCAGGACGCGCTGCGCAACGAAATCAAGGGCAAACCCGCGCAAACCTACCTTCGCCCCGAGCGCCAGTGGATGTTCGGCCAGCACTCCGACATTTACTACTATCAATTCTTCGATCCCGACCGCGATGTTTTCGGGGGCGTCTCCGTGTTTCAGTTCGATCCCCACACGTTTCAGATCACGCACCGCATTTACGCCGACCGCGCACACTGGTCCGACGCCATGAGCCGGTGGGTTTACGAGGAGGGGTGGGAGCGCAGCCTGAGGGGCTCCGCCATCGATTACTACCACAAGTTCGACGCCGCCACTTATCCCGAACTGGCGGAAGCGCCCTCCTACTTCAAGAAGGAAATCAAACAGTCATCGGAAATGAACTACGACGAACTACGCCGTTACATTCACGATCTGGAGGAGAGCGGGTTCGACGTTGTGCGTCTGCGTGTGCAACTGCAAAAGAAGATTGCCTACCCGCTGATCACGCTGGTCATGGCTGTGCTCGCCATTCCGTTCGCGCTTTCGACCGGCAAGCGTTCCGCCCTGACGGGAGTGGCGACCGCCATCGGCATCGGAGTTTTCTATTGGACGATCAACGGCCTGTTCGAGGCCATGGGAAACTTGAGTCAGCTTCCGCCCGCAGTCGCCGCCTGGTCTCCCGACCTGGTTTTTGGCCTTATCGGAGGCTATTTGATATTGCGGATGCCCACTTGAGAGAATCATCGGGTGATCGGGCCATCCGGTCATCGGGTGATCGAAAATCAAGTGCTCTTGACTTTAGATGACCCGATGGCCCGATCACCCGGTCACCCGATTGCCTTAGTGCAGTGCAATCCCCGTCGGTCCTGGCGGAGTTTGTATCGTAGTCGGACTGCTCATGGTCCCGTTTGCAGTACTCAGTGTAAAGCCCGTAATGTTTGCCGAGTTACTGTTCGACACGTAGAGATACTGGCCTAAGTTGCCAATGCTCGGCTGCAGGGCAAGGCCCACTGGCTCCGCTCCTGTCGGCTGACTTGGCGTGGGTAGTGGAGTCAACGTTCCCGCAGTCTCATTGATGCTGAATCCATAAACCGCGGCCGAGCCGCCGCTGCTTAGCACGTAAAGAAAATTGTTCGTCGGATCCACGACCATCGCAATCGGGTTCTGACCGGCCGAAGCGGCGCACGATTGCTGAGGCGGGCACACGACCGGAACCACCAGATTCCCAGTCACATCTTGAGCCGAGCAAGTCGTATTCTGCACCGTGCAGAGTTGAAACGGAGTCACTGCGCCGGCTTGAGCACCGTTCCCGACATAGGCGAAGACGCCCCCAACGTTAGGCTCCGTCTGGGCTGTGTTCACCGCGAACACCGACACTGGATTGGTGACGGGGATGTTATAGGGAGAATTCGACTGCTCCGTCAGGACGCCGGTAGAACTCACCACGTACACGCTCAAGGCGTTATCGACGGGCGGTTGCGGGCCGCCCACAGTTTGACCCGGGGCAAGGCACGAAACCGTGCACAGGTCGTAATTGTCGGTGACGAAGAGGACTTCCTCGGGCGGGGCATTGGCAGGAGAGCCTGGAGTAAAGGTGATCGTCGAAAGCCCGGTGGGGATTTTACTTAGAAAGAGCGGGCTTTGATAGGTCGAGCTTTGACTTACCAGGGTCAAGGCGGTCTTTCCCGGCGTTACGGAAAACACGGAGATCGACGGGCAACCAACATACTTCGCGGCATGATCTGCGTCCGCGGGGGCGGCGACCAGCGGGCAAGTCGGGGGCTGGGGGTATACGCCCTCATCGATCACGAACAAAAACTGGCCGGCAGCATCATGCGTCATAGCCACCGCAGTGTCATACCCGGTACCGGCCGGCGGCGTACAGGTACCACTCAAAGTCGGGCTGAGGCAGGTGTAATAATTCTCCGCGATAGGGGCGGACAAACTGCCGTCCGAGTTCACCGTATAGTTAACAATCGAAGGAGGAGTCGCGGGACCCTGGGACGTCGGAATACATTGCTGAAGTTGAACATTGAAAATGCATGGAATCCCCTGATTGAGAACGAAAGCTGTCGCGCCCGTCGGGTCGAGAAAAATGTCCAACGGAGCGCCACACGGGGCATTATTGGTCTGACTTGCAGGGGTAGTGCATGTGGTGGCGTTGTTGTTGATTATCGACAGGCTGCCATTGTTCAGATTGATGGCATAAGAAGTCACGTTGAACCCCACGCTGGGAGTTCCCTGGTCGGTAATGCCCTGAGTTTCCACATACAGAACTCCCGTGGGCCGGGAAGAGGAACTGCCACAACTGAGCAGCAATACACTTAGGGCGCACGTGCCCACAAGCACAACCACTCCCATTATCTTCTTTGACATCTATTCTCCTACTCCCTGGGGGTACGGAATGAACGCGGTGCGGAATGAACGCCTTCTATCCGTTTATGTATGCATTTCCAATCAGCGCATCTTCCGGGGCCGTCCGCCGCTTCCCGTCCGCGGGCGATACCGTGCCAGCGTTCACCGAGACTGAAGCTTGTGGCTGAAATATATCTGTTTATCAGGAATGAGCGGGAAGAGCAAACCCCTTAACCGGCGGACCGGCCGGAATCCGGATTTCCACCTGCAACCCACCCTCTTTGCGGTTGGATGCGCGAAGTTGCCCGCCGTGCAGCCTGATGGCACGATCCGCGATTGACAGTCCCAAACCCGCGCCCCCGGTCTGGCGGTTGCGCGCATCGTCCAGCCGATAGAAGGGCTCGAAGATCTTGGGCAACGCCTGGTCGGGAACGCCGGGACCGGAATCGAGCACGCGAACAATAATTTGCTCTCCAGCGCCGTTGCCCGATTGCTGACGCTCCAGTCGCACCTCCACCGTCGTACCTTCGGTAGTATAGCGCGTGGCGTTCCTTATCACATTCTCCACGGCGCTCCGCAGCAGGTCAGGATCGCCGTCAACCAGGAATTCGTCGTATTCTTTTTCATCCGTATCCGCGCCGGCGGCATCGGTTGTGATTGCAGTCACGCGGCAACAGCGGCCCGGAGTTTCGTACTCGGCATCACGCGCCACCTGCTCCACCAGCTCGCGCAGCGACAGCCGGGTTCGGCGCAGGCCGTCGGTGCCCGACTCCAGTCGCGAAATGGTCAACAGGCGCTGGATCAGTTGATTCAGCCGGTCGGCTTCGACTTCGATCCGGTTCAGGGAACTTTCGAGTTCCGGCGCGACTTCCGGCGTGGCGCGTTGCCGTGCCAACCCGAGCGCCACACTTAGCCGCGCCAGGGGAGACCGCAGTTCATGCGATACATCTTTCAGCAGGCGCGATTGCGAATCGACCAGGCTTTCAATCCGTTCCGCCATGCGGTCGAAATCGCGCATCAACTCGGTTAATTCATCGTGACGGCCGCTCGGCGGCGCGCCGGCCCGCGCCGTCAGGTCGCCTGCAGCCAGGCTCTGCGCCGCCTGCCGCAAACGCGTCACCGGACTCGCAATGGACCACGACAGCAGGTAACACATCAGTCCTGAGGTGATGACCGCGATCGCAATTCCCAGGCCCGGGATTTCATGTGGGCCGAAAAATACCCTTGGTCCCGGCGGCAACTCCAGCACCATGGTGTAGCGTTTGCCATCGAGCGTAAGCGCGTGCCGCGTGATGCGGTCAGGCAGAAAATTGTCCATCCATCCGCGATGGTGCAGCGGGCTCTCACGCGGCGGATTGCCCTGGCGGACATCCTCGATCCAGGGTGGCGCCGGGTGTCCGGTAAGATCATAGCCCGACGGATCGAAAACGAATGCCCGCACGTGCTGCGTGCGCGCAATCCCTTCGAGATAGTCGTGCGCGGCGCGCTCGCCGCCACTCTGGTAGGCGTTCACCGTCTCGGCAAGAATCTGCGGAGCCTGAGTCTCAATCCCATGCCGCGGATTCAGCGCGATCGTGGCCAGAATCGCCAGCACCAGGAACAGCGCCTGCGCCGCCCAGAACGACAGGAAAATCTTTAGGAAAAGGCTCTTCATTTTCTATGGAATCACAGTGATGGTGATCTTGTTCGATTTCACGACGCCGTCCTTTGGGTTGTCCGAGATGCGGCGCGACAACTGAATAACATACTGCCCTGGCTGACTGATGTCGTACTGCCGGCTGACGCCGGTGACGCTTCCTGTGCTTTCGCCAGGCTTCAAGGTGCGCAAGCGATGGCTCATGGTCACAGGGGCGTTGGGGTCGGCCTCCTGCGGCTGTTTTCTTTTCGCTAAGTTGCCCTTGCTATCGCGAACATCCTCATCGTAGCTACCATCTATACCCGCCACCCCATCGACATACACGCTTGACGCATTTATATCGTGATTGGAAGTATTCGTAATGCGAACCATTATCGACAATCCTGTTCGCGCCCTTATCGTCGGTGTTTCGGTGCTGATGGTGATCGAAAATGGCGGATTGACCTGCTTCGGCGCCGCGACGGAAACGCCAGCGAGTGCCTGCGCCGCCCAGAATGACAGGAACACCTTTAAGAAACGGCTATTCATTTCGATTAGCTCTCGGCTCTTAGCTGTTGGCTCTAGGCTAAAAGCTAAGAGCTAAAAGCTAAAAGCCTGTTCTTGCCTACTTTTTCCCCTTCGCCGCCGGCCGCGCAAACATATACCCCACGCCGCGAATCGTCTTGATGTGATCTCCCTCCTCTTCGGAGTCGCCTAATTTCCGCCGTACCTTGCTGACGTGCATATCGATGCTGCGATCGAACGGCATGAACTTGCGGCTTAGCACGGCGTTCACCAAGCGCTCCCGCGTCACCACTCGTCCCGCCTCGCGCAGCAGAACTTCGAGCAGATTGAATTCCACAGACGTCAGATCGACCGGTTGTCCGGCTCGCAATACGTTGCGCGTCGACGGATCCAGTTCCACGTCCCCCACGGTCAGCACTTCGGGCACGGCGTCAGCCGCTTTCGCCGGTTTGGTGCGACGCAGCACAGCGCGGATTCTCGCCACCAGTTCGCGCGGGTTAAACGGCTTGGGAAGATAATCGTCGGCTCCGATTTCGAGGCCCACAATGCGGTCCACATCCTCGCCGCGCGCGGTAAGGAGCAGCACTGGAATCTTCGATACGCTGCGAATGCGCCGCAGCACCTCGAAGCCGTTAATCCCGGGCAGCATCACGTCGAGCACCACCAGCGCATACGCGCCAGTCTGCGCCTGTTGCAACCCCTGTTCGCCGTCATGCACGGCCTTCAAGCTAAAGCCCTCGGCGGTCAAGTATTCCTGCACCAGGGAGCACAATTCGACGTCGTCATCCACTACGAGTATGTGATCCATTCTCTTAACCATTCAACACCTTCGCTGGCGTGCCCGCAGTAAAGATTTGTAAGAAATCGGGTGATCGGGTGATCTGACCATCGAGGATCAAAGGCCCTTGACTT
>JBAWFQ010000026.1:0-10194 GCA_049592035.1 Terriglobales bacterium | reverse complement strand
GCAGCCGCATTGAAATGCGGCACTCCCGGATCGCTCTCCGATTCCAGCCACGGCGCCGATACCATCGTGACCATCAAAAACATCATCGCCGACGCGAAAATCCGTGCTCGCATGCCCATCAGCCTCGATACAGTATTTTACCTGAAGGCGCGGAATTGAGGATTACCGGCAGGATTCCGGGGGTGGCCGCTTCTAAATACTCATAGGGTTTTGTCATCCCGAGCAAAGCGAGGGATCTGCATTTTGCGGCGAACTGCAGATCCCTTGACAATTCATAATGGGTCATCTCATAAAGGGTCATCCTGGAACTTTGAACTTTTACCCCAGCTTCTCAAAGAACAAGCAGATCGTCTCAATCCCGTGATGAAAATTCGGAATATGAAACTTCTCGTTCGGAGCATGCAAGTTGTCGTCAGGAAGCCCGAACCCCATCATGACCGACGGAATCTTCAGCACATCCTGAAAATCGGTGACGATCGGAATCGACCCGCCGGAGCGAATGAACACAGTCTCTTTCTTGAATGTGTCATGGAGCGCCTCAGTAGCCGCTTTGATGAAGCGGTTGTCGGTGCCAACCACGCAGGCGGGGCCTTTGCTCCAAACTTTGATTTTCGTGTCAATGCCCTTGGGCGTATGTTTCTTTACGAATGCCGTGAAGCGTTTCAGGATGTCGTCTGGGTCCTGGTTCGGCACCAGGCGCATGGAAACTTTGGCCGATGCTTTCGCCGGAATCACCGTCTTCGCTCCCACGGCGACAAAACCACCCGGCATGCCATGCACTTCGAGCGTAGGACGCGCCCAGGTTCGGTACAGCACCGAAAATCCCGGCTCGCCCGTCAGCACCTTCGAGCCGACTTCGGTTTTCCGATAATGCTCCTCGTTGAACGGCAGCCGCTTCCAGGCCTTCAGTTCGTCTTTGCTCGGCGCCTTGACCTTGCTGTAAAAGCCCGGGATCAGCACCTTCCCCTTGGCATCCTTCATCTTGCCGATGATCTCAACCAGCGCAAACAGCGGATTCGGCGCCGCTCCGCCATAGATGCCGGAGTGCAGATCGGTCTTAGCCCCGACCGCCTCAATCTCGGTGTACACCAGTCCGCGCAGTCCGACGCACAGAGTCGGAAGATTCGGCGCGAACAGTTCCGTATCGCAGACCAGCGCGAAATCCGCCTTCAACTTCGCCTTCTGTTTTCGGACGTAGTCGGCAATCGATTCGCCGCCCACTTCTTCTTCGCCCTCAAAAATAATCTTGACGTTGACCGGCAGCTTGCCGCCGTGCGCCTGCATCAGGGATTCGAGGGCCTTCACTTCCATCCAGAGCTGGCCTTTATCGTCGACCGCGCCGCGCGCGTAAATGTTGTTGTTGCGCTCGGTCGGCTCGAACGGCGGCGTGTGCCATTCATCGACGGGGTCGGGAGGCTGCACATCATAATGCGCATACATCAAAACCGTCGGCTTGCCATGCGCGTGCAGCCAATCGGCGTAGAGCAGGGGATGTCCCTGGGTCGGGATGATCTCGACATTCTCCATGCCAATGCGGCGCAACTCTTCGGCCACAAATTCTGCCGCCTTCTGCACGTCGCCCTTATGTTCCTCGAGCGTGCTGATACTGGGGATGCGAAGAAGACTCTTCAGCTCGTCAAGAAAACGCGGCTGATTATTGCGAGCAAAATCAACTGCTGGGGAAGCCATAACGGGTTGCCTTTCTGGCGCGTTGGGCGCGGCTACTTAGTTAAGAAGATCGCCGGAAACGTTTCAGTATACCTGAATCCACGCAGCCGCTAGGTGCCCGCAGGTTGTCTTTCTTCTAATTTCATATCGCGTTCGAACTTGATTGTGTTGTGCACGGCATGCGACCCTAAAATGAAGCAACGCTCCGAATCACGAATGCGGATTGCCCGGCAAGGCGCAGCGAAACGGGCGGAGTCGACCCAGCCATGCGTACCGATGCAGCAGTGTCGTTGATTTTTCTTGTGGCCGGCATGGCCGCGACCTTGGCTGTTTCCCAAGATACCGCTACTCGCCCATCGCGCAATTGGCGGTCGTCTATTACTAGCGTGTCGGTTGCCGAAACCGCGGACGGTGTCGATGTGAAGGTCGCATTCAACCAGCTCGTGCAGCCTGAGGTGAGCCGGCTCGAGCATCCCGACCGGCTGGTATTCGATTTTCCCGGATGTGGACTGGCTGGGTCCGGCCAGCGCTTCGCTGTGAATCGCGGGCGAGTCATGGCTGTACGCACTGAAACGGCCGGCGCCGCTTCCAACGCGCGAGTGGTAGTCGAGCTCAGATCCGAACCCAAGTCCGCGCAAATTCGCGAGGGCGCGATTGCCGGTAACAAGCTGGTCGTCAATCTCGGCTCAGTCGGAAACAACCTCCTCATCGAGCTCGGCACAAACGGAGGCACAAGCCTCCCTGCCCCGGCAAGCGCTGCAAATAAACCCGCCGTGAACAGCCAGCCACTCGCCCCCCCATCTGCGGATGAAGTTCCACCAATGCCAAGTGCACCGCCGCTCGTTCTGAAATCGGATCGGCTGGCGCTATCCGCCACCGCCGCGCCGCCAAAGCCGAAAGTCCTGCCGCCTGGGCGCATTCTGCCCGCAGCAACTACCCAGGTCAACGCCTATGCGCTCCTAGACCAAGCCCGAGCCTTGAGCATCTCTGATCTGGAGTCGCTCGAAGCCAAGGCGCAAGCAGGCGACTCGCAGTCTGAAACCACGCTGGCGCTTGCTTACCACGCCGGAACTTTGCTCAAGATGAACGATGCCGAAGCCCTTCGCCTGCTGCGGCAAGCGGCAGGTCGCGGCTTTGTCCCAGCCGAGGAAGCCCTGGCAATCTTCTGTCAGTCGGGTTTCGGAATGCCGCCGGATAAAAAGCAAGCCGTCTCCTGGTATACCAGGGCGGCGGAGCACGGGTCGGGAGACGCGGCGACCAATCTCGCGTTGATGTACTCCACGGGCGATGGCATCCCAAAGGACTCCGCGCAGGCGGCGAATTGGTTCCGCGGCGCCGCCGAAGCGGGCGACGCAACCGCCCAGTTGAATCTCGCCGGTCTCTACCATCGCGGCGAAGGCCTGCCGCAGGACGATACCCAAGCCGCCCTCTGGCTCACCAAAGCCGCTGAGCAGGGCTTGCTTCCGGCCATGCTCCAACTGGCAAGTTGGGACCTGAACCCGGAACACGGTGGCAATATCGACAGTGCCATCCTCTGGTTAAAAAAAGCCGGCGATCTGGGCAATGCCACCGCGCAAATGGAATTAGGCGACGTTTTCGCCGATAAGAAGTTCGGTCGGCTGGACTATCCTCAAGCCGTCGAGTGGTACAGAAAGGCCGCCGAACAAGGCCAGCGCGAGGGCCAGTTTGGATTGGGAGCGCGCTACTTGTTCGGGCAGGGCGTTCCGCAGGATTTCGACGAAGCGCGGAATTGGCTGACGCGAGCCGCTAACCAAGGCCACCCCTATGCGCAATTTCTTCTGGCAAAGATGTTCGAATCCGGCGAAGGCGGCCCGGTCGATGTAGCTTCCGCCGAGAAATACTATGATCCGGCGGCAAATTTTGGAATCCCCGAGGCGCAATATCATCTGGGACTCCTGCTCGCCGCCGACCGCAGCAATGGAGCCAATCTCGTATCCGCGTACAAGTGGCTGGTTCTGGCCGAGGACCTGGTGAAAGAGAGCGCCGCGCCTGCGCAAGAACTTCGAAAATTGCTGGCGCCAACGCAGATCGCTCAGGCCGAACATGAGATTGACGAATGGCGCACCGCCCATCCTGCGCGGCGTTCGGATCGCTGAACTCCCAAAACAAAAGCAGGTCTTTCGCTTCGCTCAGGATGACAATTCCGTACTCACGATGACACTGGGAGGGCCTCCTAGGGCTTCGCGCGAAGCCATTCGGGAGGCGAGGCAGAAGACGGGGGTTGCCGTCGCTGCGATCACCCTTTGGGAACTGGCGTGGCTGGCGGAGACTGGCCGAATTCAGGTGGTGGGCAGCGTGGAATCATTTGTTCGGGACGCCGTGTCGCGTGTCATTCTTAAGCCGTTGACAGCGGAGATTGCCGTCACATCGAGATGTAAACTTCGTCACTGTTTTTAGGTGGGGTTTCAGTTTACAGTAGCTGTTAAGTGTTTTGCTCTTTCCGATGTACCAAATCGGAAATTCTGGACCAGAAACTCAACTTGGAGGCAAATGATGAAAGGTCTATTCGCAGGGCTATACGCATTCACCTTGCTGTTCTTGATCTCATCCATCCCGCTGGTCCAGGCACAAACAGCGGCTGCCGATACGAGGGCTGCAGGGCCGCTAAACTACGACGTTACCAATGAAGTTACACTCAATGGCACGGTGTCGAGTGTGCTTACGAAACCTGCCCCGGGAATGATTATGGGTTCCCACCTCCTGCTCACAACTATCTCCGGTCCGGTGGATGCAAGCTTGGGGAGGTTTGGTTTGCGAGGCAAGGGCGCGCTCTCCGTCGCCGCAGGCCAGCAGGTTGAGGTGACCGGCGTCATGAAGACGATCATGGACAAGCAAGTCTTCCTGGCCCGCACCGTGAAAGCGGATGGCCGGGTCTATGCGATCCGGAATCAGCACGGGGTCCCGATGTCTCCGGAGGCACGTGATCGTGCCAACGGGAAGACGGTGCAGAAAGGGGAAACGCTATGAACCGCAAAACTTGCTTTAGTATCCTCGCTTTAGTTTTCTTGGCTTTCGCTTTCTGGATGGGTTGCGGTTCGAGCTCTGCCCCTGCTGCTCCGGCCATCTCGATTACGGCGACGGCTGGAACACCGCAAAGCGCGACGGTTGACACGGCGTTCAAAACAAATCTGCAAGTGACGGTGATGAAGGGCACATCGCCGGTGAGCGGCGCGGTGGTGACGTTCGCGGCTCCGGCAACGGGAGCGAGCGGAACATTCGCGGGTGCAACGAATACGGCAACGGCAACGACGAGTTCGAGCGGCGTGGCCGCTTCTCCGGCGTTCACAGCAAATACAACGGCCGGATCGTATACGGTGATGGCTACAGTTTCAGGAGTGACGGCGTCGGCCAACTTCAGTCTGACGAACACGGCGGGGGCGCCGGCATCGATCACGGCGACGAGCGGAGGCGGGCAAAGCGCGACGGTCGGTGAGCCGTTTACAAATCCGCTGGTGGCAACAGTGGTGGATAGCTATCGCAACCCAGTGAGCGGCGCGGTGGTGACGTTCGCCGCTCCGGCAACGGGAGCGAGTGGCACATTCGCGGGTGCAACGAATACGGCAACGGCAACGACGAGTTCGAGCGGCGTGGCCGCTTCTCCGGCGTTCACAGCAAATACGACGGCCGGACCTTACACAGTGATGGCTACGGTTCCGAACGTGGCGACAGGGGCCAGCTTCAGTCTGACGAACACGGCGGGGGCGCCGGCATCGATCACGGCGACGAGCGGAGGCGGGCAAAGCGCGACGGTCGGCGAGCCGTTTGCAAATCCGCTGGTGGCAACAGTGTTGGATAGCTACAGCAACCCGGTGAGCGGCGCGGTGGTGACGTTCGCGGCTCCGGCAACGGGAGCGAGCGGCACATTCGCGGGGGCAACGAATACGGCAACGGCAACGACGAACTCGATCGGCGTGGCCACCTCTCCGGCGTTCACAGCAAACATGACGGCCGGACCTTACACGGTGATGGCTACGGTTCCAAACGTGGCGACAGGGGCCAGCTTCAGTCTGACCAACATAGCGGCGAACACGTACACGTATGTGTTCTATCTGAATGGGCTGGAAGTCATCAACGGGCCGGGGTATTACGCCCTCGCAGGGTCGGTGACCTTCGACGCGAATGGCAACGTCCTTACCGGCGAACAAGACTATAACGACGGTAATGGAATCACGGCCACCGACACTATCGAGGCAGCATCTGCAGCGCTCACAGTGGATCCTACAACCGGCCAGGGGACACTCACTCTGACCACGGCCGACCCGGACGTGGGCAACAACGGGGTCGAAACCCTCGCTGTCCAGTTTGTGAACGCCAACCACGCGCTCGTCGCTCAGTTTGACGGAACGGCGACATCCAGTGGAAGCCTAGACCTGCAGACGGCAACGACCGCCAGCGGGAGCTATGCCTTCACCCTTTCGGGCATTGACAACAACTACGAGGCGGTTGTGTACGGAGGAGTATTCTCGATCAGCAGCGGCGCCGTGACTGGTGTTTACGACGTCGATGATTTTGGAGCTGGGACGACTCCGACACTGGGAACCGTTTTCACCGGGACGGTCACAGCACCCGATTCCTTCGGGCGCGGTACGGTCACCTTCCTCCCCGCTCTCGGCGGTTATCTAACTACACTCGCCTATTACAACGTTGGTCCGGAAGCTATGCGGCTCATTGATGTGGACACTGCCGATTCGGCCGCCGGCTCGGCGTTTGGGCAGGGCACTGCCACCTTCACCAACGCATCGCTCGGAGCCTCTGTATTTGGCGTCGAAGCCAACTCTTGGGGTGTAGCGTATGCTGCGGCAGGCCAGTTTACGACGGACGGCAACGGCAACCTCACCTCGGGAATCGGGGATGACGATGAAGATGGAAGTTCCGGTAACGGCGAGACTATCGGAGGCACCTATTCCATTTCGAACGAGGTCGGCGGAACCACCTATAACGGGTACGGTAGCCTGACTCTCTCGCCCGCTTTGCAAAGCACCAGTGTCCTGGGGATCTATCTGACAGACCCAGCTCTCAATCTGAACGATCCGAATAACACGACCGGCGGTGGAGGCGCTCTGGTTGCCGACCTGGATGGCTTTACTCTCAACGGCACCGGAGTCCTGACTCCGCAAACGGACACCGCAACTGCCGACTTCACCGGCAGTTATGCCTTTGGAGCGCAGGATTACAACACTGGGGAATCCGACTTTGTCGGGCAGGGATCGGCTACCGACCTTGTTTTGACTGGGACCGGACTGCTCAGTGATCCGCTGTTCTACTTCGGGTCCAACCCGACGGATTCCGGGGTCCCATTCTCGGGAACTGCGATTCCCTACAGGGTAAGCCCTGGGCGCTATAGGATGAATCCCCTTGTCATCACTGTCGTCCCTGCCTCGCCAGTTGATTTAAGAGTAGTTATCTATCAGGCTAGTGGAGGACAGTTGTTCTGGCTGGACAAAGATACATTCAGTGTATTCCTTGGACCCATCGAGCAGCAGGGTTCGCTAAACGGAGTACCCGGGGCGAAAAAAGCCGTGGCGAAATCCGCCAAAGCGAAACAGAAACAATAACCAGTAACCGGGAAAGGGGGCACAGCCGAGACGATCCGGCTATGCCCCTCCCTCATTTCTAGTAGGCCTGCGAGCAAATTGTCGTAAGCGCCGCCATCTCGGGTAGTACCATTAGCTCTCGAAAGGACAAAGACCGGCAGACCGTCTGATAGCAACCAGAGCCATCGTCGAAGGCGTACGGCTGGTCACGGCGGATGAGCGAATCCGTCAAGCAAAGGTAGTACTGGCTATCTGGTAGGTCGCAATGACTCCTCGGCTTTCTCCACTACCTGTTTCACCACCCCGATTGGCATCTACAGTTACGGGATCTATGTATTCCACGTCCCGATTTTGGGGGTAGGGAACGTTTACGTATTTCCCAAAATCGCGAGGGGCGCGAGCACAGTACGAGAACTGGCGTTTAGCCAGTGCGCATACATTATCGTACTCGCCGCTGTCACCTTCGCCATTTCGGCGCTGAGTTATGAGTTCTTCGAGAAAAGATTTCTGCGTTTCAAACGCTATTTCGAAGCGAAGACTGCTCCTGTATACCGCGAAATAATTGCGGACGACCCTGCCGTTGCACAAGAGTCAGTTGGTGTTTAATGCTGCTCAAACAGCGTTTCTTCAATCAGTTCGCAGAGAATGTGTCCCGTCAGAATGTGCGCTTCCTGGATACGAGGAGTTTGGTCGCTGGGAATGCAGATGCAGTGATCGATCGCGCTCGGCAACTTCCCGCCGCTTCTTCCGGTCAAACCCACGGTGACCAGCCCCTTCTCGCGCGCCACGTTGACCGCCCGCAGCACGTTAGGAGAGTTTCCGCTGGTGCTGATGCCAAAGGCGACGTCTCCGGCGCTCCCCATCCCCGAGACTTGCCGCGCGAACACTTCGTCAAACGAATAGTCGTTGCCAATAGCCGTTAGAACAGAAGAATTGGTAGTCAGCGCCCACCCCGACAGGCTTCTCCGTTCTTTCAGGAAGCGTCCGCTGAGCTCGGCCGCCAGGTGCTGCGCGTCCGCGGCGCTGCCGCCGTTTCCGAAGAACAGAATTTTGTTTCCCGAGCGCAGGCACTTCGTCATTGCCTCTCCGACCGCGACCACCGCGCTCAAGTAGGCCGGAGACTGCACGAGGCTCTGCATCACCGAAGCGCAGTCGCGAATTCGAGTGACCGCCAAATACTGTGCCGCATCCGCGTTCATAGAAGGTCTCCGATCCGGCGAACATCTCCGATTCGCAAATTCTCACGAGGCCGCACTAGGTTGGGTCTCGCCCTCCGGTAATGCGTCTCGCAGCGGTTCTCCCATGCCATATTCAAAATTGATCCTCTCCTGCTCCACCACCAGCGGCCGCTTCTGCACCAGGGTATGGATTGTCCCAACGTATTCCCCAATAATCCCCATAAACAGCATCTGAATCGACATGAAGAAAAATACGCCGAGGATCAACGGTGCGACGCCCGCCTCGAAGCGGCTCCAGAAGATCAGCTTGTAAGTGAAGTAGGCGAGCGACACCAGGATCGAAACCAGCGCTCCCACAAACCCGGAAAAAGTCACCAGCCGCAGCGGCACTTTCGAAAGGTTGGTGATCCCAAGCATCGCCATGTCATAGAGCGAATAGAAATTGTTCTTGGTAATTCCACGTTTGCGCACCGGCTGATGATACGGAATATCGAAATGCCGGAACCCCGCCTCCGCGATCATCCCGCGAAAGTACGGATAGGGATCGTCGAAGCTTTTGATCACCTCCACCACCTTGCGGTCATACAGTCCAAACCCGGTGTAATTCTCATAGTTCTCCACTCCCGAAAGTCGGTTCACCAGGCTGTAGTATTTCTTCCGGATCCAAAACATCAACCCGTTTTCCTCGCTAGCCTGCTTGACGCAGATTACAACCGGATAACCCTCCTCCCACTTTCGAATCATCTCCACGATCATCTCCGGAGGATCCTGTAGATCGGCCACAATCCCTATCACCGCGTCTCCGCTAGCTTGGTTAAAGGCGTGCATCGGGGAGCGGATATGGCCGAAGTTCCGCGTATTCCGAATCACTTTCACATTCTTATCGCCCGCGGCAAGGCGCTTCAACTCCGCTAAAGTGTTGTCGACCGAGGCGTTATCGATAAAGATGTGTTCGTACTGGTAGTTACCGGCGGCGGCGACTGCAGCCCGCACCTGGAGGTACAAGTCGCGCACGTTAGCCTCTTCGTTGTAACAGGGCGTGAGAATGGTCAGGGTCTTAGGCATGGCTAGTAGTTTTCTCGTCGGGCTTTCTCGTCGAACCTCAGCGCTTCCACGTCAATCTCCTCATTCCGCTCATACCAGCCATAGAGGTCCCGAATCGAGCTTTCCAAATCCCAAAACTGATATCCGCCCATTTCCGCAAGCATACGCGAGTTGTCCCCCGAGTACTCCGGGCCCATCCCCCCGCTCAACACGGATACCTCAGGCAAACGCCCCGAATGCTCGCCCGCGACCTGGGCAATCATCCGGGCCAATTCCGTGATTGCCACCGGACGCCCACTGCACACGTTGTAAGCCTTATGCCGCGCGTCATTCTCGATGAACCACGTCGTCAGCTTGACCAAGTCTTTGATGTACAAATAGTCAAACACGATATCCTGCCGCAGCACAATCGGCAATCCTTTCACCGCCCGGCAGCAGGCGTTAGAAATGAATCTTACGCGGTAGTCTTCGTACTGCCCGAATACCGCAAACAGCCGCAGTTCCACCATCCGTTCCGAGCGCTCAATATACTTTGCGCAAATGTATTTCGAAAATCCGTAAGGCTCGGTAGGAACGCAAGTGTCAAAGTATTCTTCCTTCACCCGCGGAGGCAGCCCCGCCTTGACGTACTCCGCCCCCGACCCGAAATGAATCATCTTCCCAAACCGCGAGCTATGGCGCGCCAAATTAAAAAACATGCGGCAATTCCGGTCCAGCAGATCCGGAGGGGCCCCCAAGCCGCGATTCGA
>JBAWFQ010000025.1:0-37511 GCA_049592035.1 Terriglobales bacterium | reverse complement strand
TCGCCGCATAGCGCCATGGGACGGGCGAGGACGCCCGTCTCTCCACAAACTAGTCCGTTAGCCCTTGGCTGTGATCGTTTCCAGGCCGTGGCCGTGCGGACCTAGTTCCCGTTGCCGCAACAGGAAGGCGAACAACACGCCCAGGAATCCGAGAATCGAGAATATCCACATCCCCATCCGGTATCCTGCCGGATTTTCGGCGCTGGCGTAGTTGTGGTCGTTCGCCCAGCCGATCAACAGATTGAAGCCCGCCAATCCGATGTTCTGGATCATGGTCATCAGGCCATAAGCGGTGCCGAGCTTCGACTGGTCCACGATATAGGCAACCGAGGGCCACATCACCGCCGGAATCAGGGAGAAGGCTACGCCCATCATGGCCATGGTTAATAACAGAATGGGCGGGAGGTTGTGGGGCATGAACGCGAAGTGCCCGTCGGCGGAGGTGGAGGGGAAGTAGACCGTTACATAGGTGGAGGAGTGGATGTACGCCATCATTAGATAGACGGGAATCAGGAGAACAGAGCCAATCATCATCAGGAAGGCGCGCTTACCGATGCGATCGGCAAACTTACCGAAGAAGGGCGTTCCGAACATGGTGAAGATGGTTAACATGCCAACCAAATCCCCGCCGGCTTCGCGAGTTGTGTGGTGGACATCCATGAAGAACTTGTAGGCAAAGGTTTCAAACGGGAAGATTGCCGAATAGAAAACGATGCATAGCGCGACGATGTACCAGTAGGAAAGGCCAAACGACGTAAGATCCTTGAACACGACCTTGTCGGTTGAGCCCGCTGGACCGACCTGGTAGCGCTTCTCGGCATGGACCTCCATGACCCAGTAGAGGAGGGCGCCGGTTACACAAAAGGTTGCGAATACAACCGAGATCAGCAATGGCCCCCGCCAGCGGCTATAAGCGAAACCGGCCCAGGAAGGGGACCATTGCGCCAGCAAAGAGCCAGCGCGGGACATCATCAGGTTGATGCCGAAGGCGAAGCTCAACTCTTTGCCGCGGAACCACTTGGCTAGGGCGGTAGTGACGGCGACAATCAGCGATTCGGCGCCCATCCCAAATACCAGGCGTCCGGCCGACATGCCCGCCACCAATGCTCCTCTTGCCGTCGAGATCCTTTCGACGGAGGCCAGATCGTGGATGAAATCGATTCTGGAGAGCAAGGGAATGTGGCCCAGCAATCGGACCACCGGGACAGCCAGGTTTACCAGACCGACGACTATGGTTTGCAGCAACCCATTGTCGGAGTAGAGAGTGATCACGGCTCCGAGCAGGCAGATGGTTCCGAAGATGAAGATGGCTTTGCGCGCGCCAATGCGGTCCACAATGTAACCGCCGATGAGCACCATGAACACGTTCGGGATACTGTAGATCGCCTGCAGCAGGCCAATGTTGGAATCGGTGAACCCAAGTTGTTTCGAGAGCAGGTCGGCGATGGGCGCGATACAGTCGTAGACGTAGTAATTCCCAAACATGGTGAGGCTGACGGCGATCAATACCATCCAGCGGTAAAGGCGCGATGGTTCAGGACGTGCAAGTTCAGGCATGAAGAGTCCTCATCCTTATTCTTGGCGCTGACGGCATTCTTGGCGCTAACGGCGCCCGGCGTTCCTTTGTGAAGAAGATCAACGGCACGAAGATAGCAGATTGGATTCTAGAATGTGCGGTTTTCAGAGGACGCGGATCATTTGCGCAAACAAGAACAAAGGCTCTCGATCACAGTGCAGCCGTGATCGAGAGCCACGAGCTAGGAGTAACGAGCGAGAAGCCGTGTTCTACAGCTTCTCGGTCTTGTCGTCGTACTTCACGGTGCCGTTCTTGTCATTCTGGCGGGAAACGTCTTCATTGTTGAAGGTGCGACCCGCTTTCTTGAAGGCACTGGGTACGGCGGTCGGTCCGGTGATGAAAGTCCAGTTGCCGCGCGCTTCTTCGGATTCGCGGGATTCGCGCTGGCCGTGCTCTTCGTGGCGTTCTTCACGCGCACGGAATTGGCGCGAACGCTCTTCTAGCGGCGGTGGTCCAACCGGACGTGGCTCGCGAATCGACTCGCGCACGGCGTGACCTTCGCGGTTGATCCGCTCGGGCGACAGGTTGATGTTTCGCGTCATCAGCGGAGAATCGCCGCCCTGCAGCCAAACGGCTACGGTGTAAACCGAACTCGTCGATCCCTGAACTTGCGAAAGGGTCGAGTTGGTGGCTCCGGCGATCAATCCCGTGGTGGCATTGCTTGCTCCCACCGGATTCGGCGAATACTGTTGCAGGGAAATCTCGGGCGTGGTCAGACGCGGGATATAGGGGCCGCATCCGTAATAGGGGCAAGAGCCGGGATAAGGAGCGGGCGATTGCGCAAAAGCCACTGCCGACATCAAAACTAACGCACTTAGAACCAGATAGGGTCGCATACTGCCTCCACAGGGGACTATCACATCCCGGGTCTAAGTGCAGTTTGCTGGCCAGTCTGCGTGGGGGCGAGCAAAACCATAATACTCGGAGATACAGGGTGCTCTCGGGTAAATCACTGAGATTCCGGCAAGTCCGCGTTCAGGCCGGGTGAAAATCCGTGCGCACAACCTGCAACGGATTAGTGCGGTTGAGAACTTGTGGGAGCTACGAGCTTGTCGTCCACCGACCTGTCGTTCGCTTTCGCGTCGTGGCCGGCGGGACGCCGGCGCTACTTACTAACTGCCTACGAATCGCGCGTACAGACTGCGTGCGATGGCCGTATCGGTTGTTCCCTTGATGATCGCCCGGCCATCGGGAAACAGCGTCATCTCATAGGGCTCACGCCAGAACTTCAGAACGAACTCGTTGTGGCGAACGTTGCCTAAAGGTTGAAGGCGGGTGCTTAGCTCGGTGAAGTCCACCGGCCTCTGGCGTTCGTGAATTTGCACGGAATTCCTGCCGCATAAGGTGATGTGCGGACGCCCTTCACCCGCGAGATGAACGAAGTCCCCCGAACAGGCGCGGCATCCCTGGCGCGGATGAATTGCCGCCAACTCTGCGCGCTCATTCGTCCAGACATCCCAGGAAAGGAGCGTGCGGCGCATTTTCCCTCGGGCGCCTACCAGGAACTTCAACGCTTCGGTCGAGGCAATCGACGCCACCAGGTTCACGGCGGAGTTTAAGATGCCGGAGGTCTCGCAGGTTTCGACCGTGCCTCGCGGGGATTCCTGAAAGATGCAGGCGAGACAGGCGGTTTCTCCGGGCAGGATGTTCATGGTTACGGCATAGCTCGCGACGGCCGCGGCATAAATCCAGGCAACCGAATTTTTCACGGAGTAGTCGTTGACCAGATAGCGGGTTTCGAAATTATCGGTGCCATCCAGGATCAGGTCAGCCCCGCCAAGCAGGGAATCGACGTTGGCCGGAACTAGGTCGGCAACCCGGGGCTCGACCACGATCTGCGAGTTGAAGCGGGCAATCTGCCGCGCTGCCGCTATCGCTTTCGGCACAGATTCGCGCGCGTCGTTTTCATCGAACAGCGTTTGCCGCTGGAGGTTGCTGGACTCAACGTAATCGCGGTCGAGAATGCGGAGCGTGCCTACGCCCGAGCGCGCCAGCAATGATGCTAGGGCTGAGCCGGTGGCGCCGCATCCGACGATGACCACGCGCGATTCGGCCAGCTTGGTTTGGCCCGCCGCTCCGATTTCTTTAAATAATACTTGCCGCGAGTATCGGTCGTTAATTGTGGTCTTGGTCTCCACAGAATCGATTTCCAAAGCGCTTACCTTCGCGATTACCCTTCATCGGGCTTCTCACCAGATATTATAGGTGCGCCGGTCGTCAAACTTTATTCCTGCGAGCAACGTGTGCCGTTTCGCGCTTCATCGAACCCGATAGGTGGCATGGTTGACGGGCCAGAATTTCGGGAAAACTCGCTCGTGTGGGGAGGGATACGATGGGAACGGGTGATCGCACGAGCCCGGTTTTACCCTGCGAGCGGCAATGGCTGCCGAGCTGCGCTCGGCTGGGCAGGTGAGGGCACCCTTCGGCAGGCTCAGGGCAGGCTCTGCCCCTGCGCAACCCTATCGGCCACGGGCGGCGCCCGATTCATTCTGGTTTTCTTGTTGATCCTCGCCCGCGGTATAACATGGGCCACGCCTTCGTCGCCGCAGGGCCAAGGGGCGCTCGCTTCGCCCGCGCAGTCGGGGAGGAACTTCGGAAGCATCACACCCTATCTCGGATTAACCATCGATCAGATCGAGCTGCCGGGCGTTCCGCCGGAAGAAGCGGCTGCGCTGCTGGCGGCTACGCCACTCAAAATCGGAGAGCCGCTCACCCGTGACAACCTGCACGACGCCATGCAGGCCCTTTTTGCGACCGGCCGCTTCGCGGACATTCAGGCCGAGGCCGATCGTACCGACACTGCCGGTGTTCGGCTGCGCTTCCTAACGATTGCCAATTTTTTTGTCGGCATGATAACGATCGATGGAGTGTCAACCAATCCCTCTCCCAACCAACTGGCCAGCGCCAGCCGGCTGCAACTGGGCGAACTTTTCGCGCCCGAGAAGCTCGATCGGGCTCGGGTCGGCATTCAACGAGTGATGGAGGAAAATGGCTACCATCAGTCGCAGGTGACCATCTCGGAACACCGCGACGAGCAGCAGCACCAGGTCAACATGACGTTTCACGTCGTACGTGGCCCGCGCGCGCTGGTTGGAGAAATCACGCTGGAAGGCGATGCCGGCTATTCCGTTGCCGAGATCAAGGAGATCGCCAAGCTGCATACCGGCGATCGGGCCTCCTCCAGCCGCATTACGCGGGCCCTGCAACGGATTCGCCGCCGCTATCAGAAACAGAATCGCCTGCTTGCCCAGGTCGAGGTGTCCAGCCGCACCTACCAGTCCACCCACAATACCGTGGACTACGTTTTCAAAATCGACCGCGGCGCGGTGGTGGAGATTGCGGCCGAAGGTTTCAAGCTCAGCCAGCGCATTCTCAAGAAGCTGGTGCCCATCTACGAAGAAGGAGCCGTCGACAACGACCTGCTTAACGAAGGCAGGCGCAATCTGCAGAACCAGATGCAGACTCTCGGCTACTTCGAAGCCGCGGTGAGTGTGAGCCAGCACAACAGCGAGGAGAACAAGAGCTTGCAGGTGGTTTACGCCATCAAGCCCGGCGATCGCCACAAACTCCGTGCCATTCGGATCACGGGCAATCATTTTTTTTCCGACGAACTGATTCGCTCGCGCATGCAAGACCAACGCGCCGGACGCCTGTTCAGTCACGGGCGCTACAGCGAAGCGCTGCTCGCTGAGGACGTGCAGCGCATCCAGAGTCTCTATCGGGCGAGTGGATTCCGGCAGGCTGAAGTCACGAGCAAACTCGTGGAAGGTTATCAGGGCGATCCGTCGCAATTGGCCATCGAGATCACCGTTAAGGAGGGCCCGCAGACGCGCGTCGCCTCGGTTCGTATCGAGGGTAGTTATACGCTGCCGCAGGAACAGCTTCCGGAAATTCAGACCGAGGAGGGACAGGCCTTTGACGAATCGAGTCTGGCGGATGACCGCGACGCCATCCTCGAAAAGTACTTCGATAATGGGTTTCCTAACGCCACCGTCGAGGTTGCTTATGTTCCGGTTCCGTCATCGGACAACTTGCCGCGCGTGGGCGTAACGTTCACCATTCACGAAGGCGAGCAATTTTTTGTCAACCAGCTTTTTGTCGATGGGCTGCACCACACTCGCCCCGGAGTGGCACGCCGTGCCATACGTGTGCAACCCGGCCGTCCTCTGAGTCAGAAAGATATGCTGGAGAGTCAGCGCCGGCTCTACGACATCGGACTGTTCAAGCAGGTCGATGCCGCCATCCAAAACCCGGATGGGACCGAGTCCCGCAAGAACGTGCTGGTCACCACGAGCGAAGCGGATCGCTATACTTTCGATTACGGCGTCGGTTTCGAATTCCAGACGGGTCAACCTACCTACGGAGTGAACCAGCCACTCGGGCGAGCCGGTGTGAGCCCCATGGTGTCTCTCGGAATCAGCCGGATCAACGTTGGCGGCCGTCACCAGACCATCACCATGAAGGGCGTTCTCGGAAAGCTGCAGCAGAAAGCACTTATCAGTTACGATATCCCCAACTTCCTAAACCTTGAAAACTTCCGTTTCACCGCCACGGCGCTCTACGACAACACGGTGGACGTCACCACCTTTACCTCGAAACGGCTGGAGGGCACTTTGCAAGTCCTGCAAGTGCTGTACAGGCTGCGTGAGGAGGAAAAAACTACACTCGCGTATCGCTTTAGCTATCGCCGGGTAGAGGCCAGTAATATTGAAGTTACGAGTAACTTGATTCCTCTACTCTCCGAGCCGACCCAAGTCGGAATACCCAATTTCATCTACATGCGCAACCGTCGCGATAACGATTTAGAAAGCACGCGCGGCAGCTACACCACAGTAGAAGGCGGCGTTGCCTCCGGTCGTTTTGGCTCGGCGGCCGACTTCAGCCGTTTTCTGGCCAGGAACTCCACCTATCACACGTTTTTCCGGAATCACAGCACGGGGCAAGGCTTCGTGCTCGCCCGTTCCACGACTGTGGGGATTGAGAACCCATTCGGCAGCACGGTTGTGCTGGATCCGGCGCTAAAGCCGTTAGCCGGCGAAACTCTCATTCCGCTGCCGGAGCGTTTCTACAGCGGGGGGGGCAACTCCAATCGCGGGTTCGGGTTAAATCAGGCAGGGCCTCGAGACCCCTTTACGGGATTTCCGGTTGGGGGCAGCGCTCTTTTCCTGAATAGTGAGGAGATGCGTTTTCCAAACGTCCGCATACCTTACCTGAACGATCAAATCGGCTTTACGCTTTTTGAGGACATGGGCAACGTTTTTGCGCGGCCCCAGGAAATGCTTCCCAGCCTGGCGCGTTTTCATCAGCCTGGCCGGGATTTTTGCTTCAACGCGGACACGCACCTGAAGTGCAATTACAACTATGCTTCCCACGCGGTTGGCTTGGGAGCCCGTTATCAAACCCCAATCGGCCCATTGCGCTTTGATTTCGGGTACAATTTAAATCCACCCTACTTTCCCAGCTATACCAACATCACGACCAATAAAGCGTCGGGACAGCAGGCTGGTCAATTTGGGTATCAACGCGCCCCGCACTTTAATTTTTCGTTTAGCGTAGGGCAGTCATTCTGATGAAACGCAGAAGTATCCAACTCGGAATGATCGGATTCTGGAGGCAGGGAGCGCGCGCTCTAGCCCTCATGCTGGCGCTGGCCACCGCAGTCGTGGCTGGTCCAATTGTCGATCGGGTGGTAACCAACGTGAATGGCCACGTTGTATTGCAGAGCGATTGGGAGCAGGAAATTGCCTTCGAGGCCCTGACCAATGGCCGCGATCCCGATTCGTTCACTTCCGCCGAACGCGAAGCTGCCCTCAATCGCCTGATCGATCAGGAACTACTTCGGGAACAAGTGCGGCCGTCGCAGCCGGCTCCGGCGGATCAGGTGGCGGCTCGGGTGGTCGAAGTCCGCAAACTGAATCCGGACTGCACCACCGAAGAGCGCTGGCGCGCCACGTTGCAACGGTATGGCTTGACCCAAAGCGCGCTCGAGAAGCGCCTGGGCGATGAGATTCGACTCATGAAACTCGTCGACGACCGACTGCGCCCCTCTATCCAGATTGATGAGCACGCGGTCGAAACCTACTACCACGATGAGTTGGTGCCGGCAATGAAAAAAGCGGGCAGCCGCGCCGCCCCGTTGACCGATGTCTTCGGTCGAATTAAGGACTTGCTGGCCGAAAAGAAGATGAACGAACTGCTTTCTGGCTGGCTGGCCAGTCTGCGTTCCGGGAGCCAGATCAAGTCTCCCGAACCCAGCGCCGGAGAGCAGAACCGTTGAAACGGAAAACCGGCGGCCCAACTCACGCGCACCGGCGTCACGAGCAACGATTTCACGAGCAATGACCGAGCCCAGCGAGCCATCGCCCGAGCAAGCCATCGAGCCAGTTCCTCCTGTACGGCGGCGGATTCTGTGGAAGCTTTTTCTGCTGTTTTGCGTTTTCACCCTGGTCGCATTCGCTGTGCTCGGCTGGTACGTCACGACCGATTCTTTTCAACAGAGGGTCCGCCGCAAAGTGATTGCTTCGGCGGAAAGGCTGACTGGCGGCCGCGTCGAACTGGGAGAACTTCACACGATTCCATTTCGTCTGCGCGTCGACGCTCGCAACCTGACTATTCACGGCCGGGAAGCTTCGGATCAGGTCCCGTTCTTCCACGTCGACCGCTTGCAGGCGGAACTGAAAATCATCTCCCTCCTCAGTACTACAATCGGGCTGCATTCCATGGAACTAGAGCATCCCGTGGTGCACATCATTGATTATCCCGACGGCACCACCAACGCCCCTGTACCCGAGGTCAGTCTGACCACAGGACAGGGGCCGATTGAACAACTCATCTCGCTTTCCGTTTCGCGAATTGAAGCGCAACGCGGAGAGCTTTTGTGGGAAGACAAAAAAGTACCGTTCGAGTTTGCCGCGCGTGACCTGGCGGTGCTCTTGAATTATTCCTTGCTGCGGCGGCAATACGACGCTCATGTCGTGGTGGGAAGCGTCGCCTCGCGCTTTCAGGACTATCCTCAATTCGAGTGGCGGGCGGATGCGGCGCTGGTTTTGGCCCGCGGACACGTCGACATCGGCAGTTTGACGGTGGCTTCCGGAAGGTCTGAAATTCACTTTGCCGGCCACCTGCAGGACTTTCACAACCCCCAGCTAAGCGGCGATTTCCACGGTGCCGCCGATCTCGGCGAACTTGCATCTCTGACACGCCAACCCCGGATTCGGAAGGGGACGACCGAGTTCGAGGGCAAACTTTCCTGGAGCTTGCAGGATTTTTCCACCCAGGGAACTGTGCAGGCGAAAGACATCGAATGGTCGAACGGCAAAGTGTCAATACGCAATGGGCGGATCGCCGCAGGCTTCGCGGTTACGCCAGTCCGTTTTCATTTGTCGTCGATCAAGGCGAACTTGCTCGGGGGCGACTTGCGGGGCGATGCCGATGTGACCAACTGGCAGAGTTCAATCCAAAGCCCGCTCGAACCGTCACCGCCCGCTCGGCGGCATCCCGTAGTCGGACGAGTTCCGCCGGGCAGTCTTCAGCGCGGCTCGGTACATTTGCAATTGGCGGGCTTCCCGTTGCTCCCGGCCTTGCAATTGCTAAGTTCAAATAACCTTCCACTCGATCGACTTGCCCTTTCCGGAAGCGCAAGTGGGAACGTTGACATGCTCTGGGTAGGGTCGATCCGCGACGCGGAGACTCGCCTAAAGCTCGGCATTGTGCCCCGGCCCAGTCCGTTGCCAGGCGAGGTCCCGGTGCGGGGACAGATTGATGGCGTCTATCGCGGCTCGCGCGACGAGTTGGAGATGTCGGACCTTCACCTGACCACGCCCGGCTCGGAACTCACGGCTACGGGCAATCTGGCGGCGACTTCGGCCTTGCGATTTTCCTTCACCAGCCACAATCTGACGGAGTGGACGCCGCTGCTCGAAGCGGCATACGGCTCGCCGAACTTACCCTTCGCCGTGCACGGATGGGCGAACTTTACCGGCACCGCCAGCGGCAAACTCTCTGCACTCGCGCTCGCGGGGAATCTCGAAGTCTACGACTTTGACACCACCTTGCCCGCAACTCTACGAACGTCTTCGCGCAAGGTGCACTGGGACGCCGTCACCACTACCGTCCAGTACTCCAGCAGTCATTTCGCCGCGCGCAACGGTTCACTCATTCATGGGCACACCACCGCGCACTTCGACGTAAGCGCTGAACTCACCGGCGCGGCCCTCCGCGAGAACGATTCTTTTGCGCTGCACTTTGACCTCCGCAACGGCAACCTGACCGAGTTCGCTCAACTCGCCGGAGCAGCGCAGCCCTTCGCCGGCACTCTGGATATATCCGCGACTATCTCGGGCACAGAAGCCAATCCCCACGGCGACGGACACATTCGGCTCCACAATGGGTTGGCCTATGGCGTAGGCATTCCTTCCTTGACCAGCGATCTCCGCCTTGCCGAGGGTGAACTTCGCTTCAACAACATCGAAGCCAGTGTTTATGGCGCGCCAATTTCGGGAAGCGCAGGGGTTAGCACCTCGTACCTCACGACGTTGAGCCGCGGTCCGCATAACGTCAATGCGCAAAACGTCATTACGCAAAGCGGGAAGTTGTCGAAAAACGAGTTTCGCCTGAATCTGTCCGGGCACAATCTCGATCTTGCTCGCTTCCCGCGGCTGCAAGGCGATCGTTTCACGGCCGATGGCATCGCCGATTTCACGGTGCGAGCCAGCGGCGCCATCGACGAGCCTGGGCTCGAAGCGCATGTTCACCTCAAAGACCTCGCGCTCGACCAGGCGCGGGCCGGCGATTTCTATGTCGATGCCGTCAGCCATGGACGCCAACTCGATCTCAACGCCCACTCCGATTTCGACAAAGCTGACCTTACCATTGCGGGCAGCGTCGCGTTGGACGACGAGCATAAGTTTCCCGCCGATCTAAATCTCGCCTTCCATCATCTGGACATCAATTCGCTGCTGCGCATTTACCTGCCGGGAAAGATCACGGGACAGTCTCCGCTGGAGGGAACGATTCACCTACGCGGCCCACTGCGAAATCCGCGCGAGATAAAAGCCTCTGCCGACCTGCAGTCCTTCAGCGTTGAGGTCGAGCACGTGCAGGTGCAGAACGTCGGGCCCATTCGCCTCGAACTCGCGGATCAAGCTGTGTTGGTTGAAAGCCTGCACCTGGCAGGAAGCGGAACCGATTTCACCGCGCATGGCCGGGTGCATTTGGCGGGCGCGCAGGAACTCGATGTCCGCTTGGACGGCACCGTCAATATGACGCTCTTCCAGTCTCTCAACCCCAAACTTTTGGCGAGCGGGACGCTGGGTGTGAACCTCAACACCAGCGGCACAATCTCCGATCCCGTGTTGCAGGGGCGTCTGGAGGTGAAGAATACCTCCGTCAGCCACAACGACTTTCCGAGCGGCCTCAGCGATCTGAATGGCGTGCTCTGGTTCGATCGCAACCGAATTCAAATTGAAAACCTCAGCGGGACGACGGGTGGCGGCACCGTGAAATTAACTGGCTCCGCGACCTACCAGGGCGGCATGTTTCTTCTTGATTTCGGCGCGACCGCACAAGGCGTTCGCCTGCGTTACCCGCCGGGCGTAAGTTCTACCGCGGATGCCGATCTCCGCCTGACGGGCAGTTCCAATGCCGCGGTGCTGAGCGGAGATGTGCTGATCACCAAGCTGGCTGTGACTCCGGGATTTGACTTCGGCGCTTATGTCGAGAGGAGTCGACAGACCGTCTTCCTCTCCAACAGCGGAAGTCTCGAGAGCCGCCTGAAGCTCGATGTTCACGTGACGACGACTCCGGAACTACAGATGCAAACCGCCATTGCGCGGCTTTCGGGCAATGCCGACCTCCACGTGCGCGGCTCTGCCGAGCGCCCGGCAATTCTCGGACGGGTGGAAGTTCTGGAAGGAGAAATTAATTTCAACGGAAACAAGTACAACCTGGAACGTGGCGATGTCACGTTCGCGAATCCGTCGAAGACGCAGCCCGTCATCGATCTGCGCGCGACCACGCGCGTGCGCGACTACGACATCACCGTGCAATTCCGCGGCGACGCCAGCGTGCCTAACGGCTTGAAAGTCACCTGGCAGTCGGAGCCGCAGCTTCCGGAAGCCGACGTGATCGCGCTCTTAGCGCTCGGCCGCACGCAGGAAGAGTCTGCAGCGGCAGCGACTACTGGCTCCTCCTTTGGCTTTGGTGGAGACGCCTCCAACCTGCTCATCAATCAGGCGCTCAACAGCACCGTCAACAGCCGCCTTCAGAAACTGTTTGGGGCTAGCCGCGTCAAGGTCGATCCCCAGGGACTTACCAGTGAAACCGCCGTGGTTCGAGGGCCGCAGGTTACCGTGGAGCAGCAAGTGGCCAGCAATATTACCCTGACCTATAGCACAAACGTTTCGGTCTCGAACCAGCAGATTATCCAGTTGGAGTACAACATCACGCGAACCATTTCCATTGTGGCGCTCCGCGACCAGAACGGAGTCGTCAGTTTCGATTTCAAAATCCGCCGCCGGAGAAAGTGACGGGGCAGAATTTTGTAATTTTGCAATCGGGCAAATTGGTAATTTTGGAGGCTAGGGCTTTGTTCCCAAATTACGAAATTGCCTGATGATCAAGTTTACAAAATGCATTTCATCGCTCTGTTTCATGCTGGTAAATTTAGAACCGCGCGCAAAATCCGCCTTGACATAATTCTCCAAACCAGCAACTCTAATTGTTTTCCACTTCAGGCCCGGAGAACGAACGATAAGCCGGGGTAGGGAAGGCAATTTGCGAGTGCGGGTCTTTTATCACGACAAATGTTTTGACGGCGCTTCCTCGGCCGCCCTGTTCTCCCGTTTTTACCGTGAACGCATCCGCGGCGATGTGGACTTCGTTTACTCGGGCCTGTTGCACCGCGCCGGCGCGCTCTTCGACGAAAACCAGTTCGATGGCGACGAGAATGCCATTGTCGATTTCAAGTATTCGAGTTCGCCCAAAATTACCTGGTGGTTCGATCACCATGAGAGCGCTTTTCTTTCTCCCGACGACGCCGCCCACTTCGAGCAGGATCAGAGCAACCGCAAGTTCTACGATCCGGCCTTCAAATCCTGCACCAGCTTCATTGCCATGATTGCGAAAGAGCGGTTCGGCTTCGATCCGCGGCCCGTCGCGGAATTAGTCGAATGGACCGACATCGTCGACGGGGCCATGTACCAGGACGCGAAATCTGCCGTGGAAATGCAAGCTCCGGCCATGAAGTTGACCATGGCCATCGAAGCCGCGAGCGACCCTGATTTCGTCAAGAAGATGATTCCGCTGCTCGCCTACCGTCCGCTGGCAGAAATTCTAGAAGAGCCTTTTGTAGCCGCCGTTCTGCCGCCATTGCTCGAGCGTCACGAGCGTTCCGTCGATATTTTGCGCCAGCGCACCGAAGAAAAAGACGGCACGATTTTTTTCGACATCACCGATCTCGACCAGGAAGGCTACAACAAATTTATTCCCTACTATCTCCATCCCGACTCGGTCTACAGCGTCGGATTGAGCAAGAGCTCTTTTCGGGTAAAAGTTTCGGTTGGGTCGAATCCGTGGGCCAAACGCGAACCCACCGTCAATCTGGCCAAAGTCTGCGAGCGTTACGGCGGAGGGGGACATGCGCGAGTCGGCGCTATCTCGTTCGATGTGACGAAAGGAGATGCCGCGCGCCAAGCCGCGAAGGAGATCGTCGAAGAGCTGCGCGCCAGCATCCGTCGGCAAGGCTAGCGGCGTGAAGCCCTCGATTTAGCGACAACGCAAGCACTTCGAAAAGAAATGCCTCTTTGGGCGCCACGCTTTAGAATGAATCGCGTCATCGTGTTGGTATACCGGAAGTCAATTTTCGCCGCATGCATCCCATCCCGCATCCCAGAATCGACGATCCCGCGCACATCAAAGGCGTGCGCACGGTTGCGACCTTTGAGCTCTCGAAGGGAATCGTAGTCCTGCTCGCCGGTCTGGGCGTTTTTTCGATGCGCCACAAAGATATCTGGGGAGTTGCCGAAAGCTTCCTGGAATTTATTCACGCCAATCCTCATCATCATTTCGTTGGCGTTTTCATTGATCTCGTCTACCGCCTCAGCGACGTGCGCTTGTGGAAGATCGCCGTCATCGCGAGCGTCTACGTAATCCTGCGCTTCATCGAAGCCTACGGCTTATGGTATGTCCGCCCATGGGCGGAGTGGATGGCGATTGCCACCGGCTCCATGTACATCCCGTTCGAGGTAGCCGATCTATTGCGCCGGCCAGACTGGATTCGTTTCCTGATCATTGCGATCAACGTAGGGATCGTCCTCTACATGGTGATGCTGCGGCTGGAAGCAGCGAAGAAGCGCCACGCAGAGAGGGCGTGTCCGTAGCAAGATCGCGGTGAACCCATCGTTGTAAATAGAATCGAAAAATAAACAATGTCGAGCCTAGGGGCTCGACATTGTTTTATTGAGCTGTTGAATTTCAATAGGAATTCACGCAATCTTCAAAATCCAGTTGCGCCATCTTCCCGATGCCGCAGGCGAAAACTGGCCAGCTCGCATTGGTAATGGGATTCATGGGAGCGTTCCCAGAATTATACTGGCCGATGTAAAGTGCCTGTTGCGCATTAGGTGGGTTATTACTATTCAGTAAAACATCGTTTTCCAGCTGCGGATAAAGCTGCAACAAAGAAACGCCCAAAGAGCCTTGCAGGGAATAGGCTGTCGAAAAGGTATAATACGTACTGAACTGCGTTGGGGCAGTCGGAGCGCCGAGGTTATAGTTCAGGGAAGTGTAATCCGTCGGTGTAAGTGTATTCCCGGCCATTGTAAAGATCTTAAACGCTGGATTCTCTCCAAAACACGGAGTTATGGCAGGCACTTCGTCCAGCACAATACCGGGCGAGAGGATGCGGTACTCGTCCATATGAGTATGAGCACCAAGCGTCATAGTTATGACGCCAGGATACTTTGCAAGTATTTGCAGAAAGTTTGTCTGATAACTTTGGTACATCATCATCGAGCTAGTTACAGGCTGGTTGGGAACAAACGTTTTGGCAGTTGCGGTTGTATTTGCGCCGGGCGGTACATGCATTAAGAGCCAGACTTTTTGGCCGGCGGCTTGAGCGGAAGAAAGGGTGGAATCGAGCCAGGCGAGTTCAGCAGCGACGGCACTGTCATTGTCACCTGGGACGCCGTTAGCCATTACATTGGTATTAAGTCCGATCACCACCAAGTTAGGTCCCAGCGGCTGGGCAGAATAATATCCACCACTGGTGAAGGTATTAAGAAAGTCTTGGCGATTCACGATCCCGCTGACAAATTGCGTGTAAAAGGTTTCTGCCGTATTAGAGAGAAAAGTGCTATCCGGTCCATAGCCTGTGTAGGAGTCGATATTTCCAACCGCGAACAAGACGGGAAGGTTTCCGACCGCCGCTCTGATCTGTCCAGTCACGAAGGCAACCGTCTCGTCGGTAAAGGCCTGCATTTCGGTGACCTGCTGCGCAGAAGGGGATTGCTGGGCGGGCGGCGCTGGCAGGCCCTGACAGTGCCAGTAATATAACGCCTGGAAGTCGTGGCCAATCAGGTCGCCGGTATAAATCACGAGCGGACTTGCTCCCAAGTTCTGCTTTATGCTGGCGAGTGCAGTTACCATCAAAGGGTAGTTAGTGTCGCTATTCCATGGCGACGGCGTTTTAACTGACGAACCCTGAAACAGAGTCGGCCAGCCGCTCGAGTCCGTACTCGTACAGAGCGTTGTGTAGGTTGTAAGATTTGGGTCATAAAATGGATTGAAATGAAGGTCCGAGAACACAAGCACGGGGAAGTTGCCAGATGGGGGGCCAGGAGTGGGGGCGGTATTGACGGCGCCGCCGCACCCGAACAACAGGTAGATACTCAGTAACATAGGAAGACATATACAGCTGGAAGGTTTTAGCATGGAGGCTTCTCCTTTAGTAAGTTAGGGTGACGATTGGTCAGGCAGGCGCCTTCCCAGGTCTTGGGCATAATATCGGCGTACAGTACCTTCATCGGCGACAAACTCCTCCGAGGTCAGTTTCCGTTGGTGGCTGGACAATAGATTAGTGCCCTCAGAGTAAACATGAAGGGTGGCGGCCGCTTGGAGGCCAGTATTGCGGAGAGCGGCCCGGGCCAGTACTTGCTGAGAACTGACAACGACGACAAGGAATCGGTAACTACTCATTCATTGCAGCGTGCAACTGCAATCCGCGGGCGGAACGTGCGCTTTCAGAAACTCAGCCACGCGCTTGTAGGCATCAATCTGGTTTTCGACTTTCGCGAAGCCGTGGCCTTCGTTCTCGTAAACTTTGTATTCGACTATGCCGCCGCGCTTCTTGACCGCGTCCACCACCTGCTGCGCTTCTTCCTTGGGACACCGCGGATCGTTGCCGCCCGCTAAAAGATAGAGCGGGGCTTTGATCCGGTCGACAAAGTTGATGGGCGAGCGATCTTCGTAGAGCGCCTTGTTCTTTTCGAGATCGCCCATGGTGGCTAGAGCTGACTGTTGCAGCACCGGATCTTCGTTCTGAATCTCGGTGAACCAGTTCACAAAGGGCACGATCGGGACGCCCGCCGCCCACACCTCCGGAGCCTTGGTAACGCCCATCATCGTCATGTAGCCGCCATAGCTGCCGCCCATCAGAATGAGTTTCTTGGGGTCGACGTAGCCCGTCTGTTGGATCCAGTCGGCGGCGGCCAGCACATCCTGCAAATCGCCGCCGCCCATATCGAAAAGATTCGCGTGCTGGAATTCTTTTCCGTAGCCAGTTGATCCGCGATAATTGGGAGCGATTACCAGGTAGCCCTGGTTCGCCATGTACTGCACGAAGCGATTGAAGTTATTCATCGTTTGCGCCGTCGGACCGCCGTGGACGTAGACGATCGCCGGATGCTGGCCGTTGCGCGGCAGGTTATAGGGGACATAGACGAAGGCGGAGATCGTCCATTTGCCATCTTTGCTGGGATAGTGGACGAGGTACGGTTGGACCATGTCCTCGGCTTGCACGCCGCCGACTAGCGAATTGGTAATTTGACGCGATATGTTCGGGTGCGATGGCTTGTCGCTGAAGGTATAGACGCACAAGTCGCCAGGAGCGGTGGGACCAGAGTGTGAGAAGAGCAGGCGCGACCCGTCAGGGGTGAAAGGCGAAGGGTTACCCGCGACATGGTTCACTCCCTTCGGCAAACCGAGATCGCGCGGCTTTCCGGCGGCGATGTCATAGAGATAAATGTCGGCGTTGCCATCGACGTTTGCGGTGTAGGTGAGGGACTTTCCGTCGGGTGAAAAACGGTCGCCGGAAATTTCCCACTTATCTTGTGTCAGCCAGCGGATTTTCTTGGTCACAATGTCGAGCAAACCGACGTTGTCATAGCCATTACCTGCATTGGAGGTAATCAGAACGTGCTGGCCATTGCGCGAAATGTCATTTGCCGAATAAGTACGCTCGCCATCGTGCGGCGTCAGCAGCGTGCTTTGCGCGCTGGCCACGTCGACTAGAAAGATATTCGAGTCGGTTCCCTTCGACTGCTCCTGCGTATAGACGATGAACGTATCGTCGGCCGACCAGATGGGCGCAACATTCATGCGGTCTTTGGCCGTGCCGATCGTCAGCTGTTTCACGTCGCGCAAGACCGTGTCGTAAACGTCAATCTCGAAGACCGGCGAAGTCTTCGGCTTGACGATATACGCCAGGAATCGGCCATCATGCGACCAGGTCGGACTTTCTTCGGCAATCTCGCGCGTGTTGGTCAGGTTCTTGACCTGTCCGGTTTTTGGCGAGACCAGAAAAATGTCCCATTGCTCGTCGCCGTCGTAATCGGACATGTAGGCGATCCACTTGCCGTCGGGCGACCAGGTCGGGCTGGTCTGGCGCTCATTACTCACCGTGAGCTGCGTCGGCCATCCGCCTTCGGCGGGCACCAGCCAAAGATTATTGCGACCGCTCAGGTTGCTGATGAAGGCGACCGTCTTCCCATCCGGCGACCAGGTCGAAGCGCCGACCTGGCGCGTCATGTAGAGCTTCTCGATGGAAAGATTTTTCTCGACCCGGGCGTCGGGCTTCGACGTAATCTGCTTCGGGTCGGTGATGGCTTGGGGTGCGGGCAGAGTCTGGGACGCCGCGAGAGTGCTCATAAGTACGACCACAACAAATAAGCTGCGAGTACGCATGTTGCCTCGGACCGAATTTGTGAATACGAAAAGTGTAGCAGCGTCGGAATCGTTAACCACAAAGGGCACGAATTCGAAGTCCGCGATCGAGTCGCTGTCGGTAATCACCCCTGCCCAATCGGTGTTAGGGGAGCGCGGTCTTCCATCTTATGATGGACGCAGAAGAGGGAACGATCGCGACTTTATGCGAGGACTACTGGATGCCAATCGCAAATAAACCCAGCTTCTTCATCGTGGGAGCGCCAAAGTCCGGCACCACTGCACTTTATTCGTATCTCGCCGATCACCCGGACATAGGCATGTCGAAGGGGAAAGAGCCGCACTTCTTCGCCTCCGATATTCGTGGCCACCAAAGACCCGCAACAACACTGGCACAGTATTTGCGCAATTTCGATGGCGCAGCCGGAAAGAGACGGATCGGGGAAGCATCCACCGGGTACTTGGCGTCTCGAAAAGCCCCGCAAGAGATTCTCGCGTTCAATCCTTCCGCTCAAATCATAGTGATGGTGCGGAATCCCATTGAGGTCATGCATGCAATGCATAGTCAGAGGCGGTTTAACGGGTGCGAGCACATCACCCGATTCGAGCTGGCGGTTGATTCCTGGGAAAGGCGCTACTGGCACTCCGGTCCGTTTCGGGGTGAACCCGTTCTGGAATTGAGCTATCGCGAGATAACACGATTCTCAGAGCAGCTTCAGCGCTACTTCGATGTCTTCGGGAGGGAGCGGGTTCACGTCATTTTGTTCGACGATTTCTCCAGTGCTACAGGCATCGAGTACGGCAAGGTTCTGTCATTTCTGGGGCTGCGCTCGGACGGAAGACGAAGTTTTAAGGTTGTCAATGATAACAAGCGTATGCGTTCTCAAACCGTGCAGGGGTGGTTGAGGAACCTGAACGCGACCCATCCGCGGCTGAAGCTTTCGTTTCCGAGCTTGTATCGCGGAGTGAAAGCGATTTCGTCGCGACTGAATTACGCCCACGAGCCCCGTCCCGCTATGGAGGCGGGGTTTCGACGACGACTGGAGATCGAATACACTCCGGAGATTGGCAATTTGGGGAGGTTGTTAAATAGGAATCTCGATCATTGGCTGGCCGCCTCCAGTCCAGCCATTCTGCAGGGCGCTGCTACCGAATTCTGCTTCAGCACGTGCCCTGAGGCGCAACATTGGTCGTAGGGCAGAGCAAGCCCCCATTCCCTGCTACTCGACCGTCACCTGGTAGTCGCGGCCTTCCCAGCGTGCGCCGTTTTTCCAGTAGAACGTGAAAACAATTTGGCATCCGCTGGCTAGAGTTTCCGCCGGCAGATCGACGTGCTGAAGATCGCATCCGCTATCAACAGAGTTGCTGTCCTGACTGGTTTGCCAGTTGTCAAAGCTCCAGTGCACCAGGGCGGGTTCCATCGTCAGAATCCGCAGCTTCTTTCCGCATGGCATGGTGCGCGGTTTGTTGTTGAAGCGCCAGTTGAAGTAGGTCGCGGACATTTTGCTTACCAGGTAGCGTTCCACGGTCTGCGGAGGCTGATCGAAAATCCTGCCGTCGGCGAGCGAGCGGCGCAGCTTGATGTATTCGGAGTGCGCCCACACCAGCGGGCACGCCGAGCCCGAGGCTTTTCCCGCAAACAACTCGCGCTCGGGTATGTCCGTTGTATCCCAGACTTGTTCGGGAATCAGGCGGCTTGCTCCCGTCGAATTCTCCATTACGCCTAGCAGAGCCTCAGCCGAGGCGATACGTCCGGCGGCCAGTTCGTAGTGGGCGCGTTCCCCTGCCAGCAGCGGCCAGGGACGGCCGATACCAGTGCCATCGAACGGGGACCCGTCCTCCTGTTCCCCGTAGCCGTCGTTGTTGTAGCGATACCAGGCAGGACCCTGCGGAAGTTTTACGCGCAGCAGTTCGTCGACGACTTTAATAGTGTTCAGGATTCGCGGATCGTCGGGCGCGCGCAAGCCGAAGCGCACCAGGGCTAGCGCATCCGGGCTGACTATCTCGACTGCGGGCGCACTCGAAATACCGATGGCTCGATTCTTGATGGGAACGAATCCCTGCAGCGGGGAAGCGGCGCCTTCACCGTCGGGAGGAGGCGTGATGCGGACGTAGTAGCCTTCGACTCCAATCTGCCGGGCGAGGTCGGTGTTCACGGCATAGGTCCGGCGCTCCATGTTGAAGTTCCAGGTGTCGGCCATGTGGCGGAGAAAGTCGGCGGCTTCAGGTTGACCCATCGACTGCGCCATGTCGGCGGCAATCAGCAAGGCGGAGATTTCCGCAGCCATCGTGAATGGCGAATAACCGCCATCTTCTTCCCAGCGATCCTGCTGAGTAACCGGGCCGTTGACCACAATGAAAACCGCGGCCTTGCGCACCATCGGCCACCAGCGGGTAGCACTTTCGAAACAGCGCTGCGATTCGCGGCGCAACAGGTCGACCAGCAAGATGGGAAACGCGGTCTCATCCATCTGAGAGCCGCTCCAGTAGGGACGGCCGTCGAGCCACATGTTCTGCGGCCAATGTCCATCGGCTTCCTGTGTGGCTTCGAGATAATGCAACACGCGGACAGCGTCGTCTTCGGCGCCACCCGCCAGCAATCCGCCGGCATTCTCGACCAGATCGCGCGGCCAGATCAGATGGTAGCCGCCCAGGTCTTCGTCGCCCTTGTTGAAGCCCCAGGGAATGGAGAGGCTGGCAATGATTCCGCCGAAGAAATCCTTGGACTCGTGGGAGCGCAGAACCGCCATGCTGGCCCGATACAAGTCTTTTTCCCGCGGCTTCTCGTCGAGCTTCTTCAGAGTGCGCTGCCAATTCTGCCAGTGAAACACGTAGTCTTTACGCAGTGTTTCGTAAGGGGTCAGCAGAGAAGAGAGGACTTGCTGGCCGGCTTGCGCCCAGATTCCGCCGAAGCCAAGCGCGAGAACGAATTCGCCATTGCACGCGGCCAGGTCAATCTCCGCGGTCAGCGCAATGTTTCCGTTTTCGGCGCGGTCGTACTCCCATGTCATCTGGAAATGTTGCGAGAGGTCTTGCCATCCATCGGATGTGCCGGCGAACCCGACCGAACGTTTTGGGGTTGGCGCGGAGCAGGCGAGCGCCAGGGAGAGCGATTCACGCATGGCGAATAGCATGGGCTTTCCCTTGTAATCGCCCACCCAGCCGGTATTGCCGTATCCAAAATTGCCCAGGTGCGACGCCAACAGGGCGTAGAGGCGGTAGTCGGCGAGATTTCCCTGGAGCGGGACAAACCGAATTCTCTGCAGTACCACGTTTCGCCACGGATCGGTCAGCACTTGCTTTTCGATCCGATACCGGCCCTGCGTGCAGTTATTGGTCAGCTCGTAGGCGGGCACTCCGGGTTCGACGGGAAGGTTTTCGAAGGTACAATGACGTTTTTCTTCGGAGAAGAAGCCACGGCCGTCGGTGACGATCAGGCCGAAGTCGCGGGTGCAAGCTTGATCCACGCGGGGATAATAGATCTCATTGAGAATACCGTGACTCAGCGTGAACCAAACCCGGCTGTGGAGGTTGAGCGCGGTGCCGACTCCGGTCTTCGCGCTGGAAGTCCAGCGCGGTTCGATGCCGGGCCAGCCGGGCGCGTAACGAATTTCATCACTCACAGGGGATCGACCTCACCGTTCAAGCAGTTTGCCAGAAGACGCAGATTCTTGCTGGAAGTTTCATCAAAACGTGGGAAAAGGATTTGCCGCATGCCCGCGAGCTGCTGCTCGGGCTGCAACGAGACTTCCCTGACAATGCTCTTTTTGGTCATGAACTGACGCGGCTCGAAAAAACACATCGCGCTAAGTGCTTGGGAAATAATGTGGAGTCATCAGAAATTCATTTTGTTGTAACCTTCCTTTAACATTTCCACCCTAAAACAAGACTGCATACTTAAATCCTGAGAAAAGAGGGTCATCGCGTGAAATATCGCATTGCACTGCTGTTGGCAGGTCTCGCATTGGCGCTGCCGGTTATGGCGCAAACTCAACTTAATGGCGCAGGCGCCACTTTTCCTTATCCGATGTATTCCAAGTGGTTCAGCGAATATAACAAGCTGCACCCGGACGTGCGGATTAACTACCAGTCGATCGGGAGCGGAGGCGGCATTCGCCAGGTTTTGGCCGGCACGGTTGATTTCGGTGCCAGTGATGGTCCGATGACGGATGAACAACTCAAAGAGGCAAAGACAAAAATCCTGCACATCCCCACGGTATTGGGCGCTGACGTTCCCGCATACAACGTCCCGGGGATCAGCGGTGAAGTCAAGTTCACTCCCGAAGCTTTGGCGGGCATTTTTCTGGGCAAAATCCAGAAGTGGAACGATCCTGCTATTACCCAGGCCAATCCCGGCGTCAAGTTTCCCGATAAGCCGATCATCGTCGTTCACCGCTCGGATGGAAGCGGCACCACTTATATTTTCACTGACTATCTCTCGAAGGTGAGCAAGGAGTGGGAAGCGACGGTGGGGAAGGGAACCTCGGTGAAATGGCCCGTCGGCTTAGGCGGCAAGGGCAATGAAGGCGTGGCGGGACAGATCCGGCAGTTGGAGGGATCGATCGGCTACATTGAACTGATCTATGCGGTGGAGAATAAGATCACGTACGGATCGGTGAGAAACGCGGCCGGCAATTTCGTAAAGGCTTCGCTCGAGGGAGTGACGGAGGCGGCGGCCTCTTCGCCAAAAATGCCTGCCGATTTTCGCGTTTCCATCACGGACGCACCCGGCAAGACGGCCTACCCCATCTCGAGCTTTACGTGGTTGCTGATTCCGGAGCAGGCCCAGGATCCGAAGAAAGGCAAGATTATCGCCGATTTCCTGAACTGGATGGTCACCGACGGCCAGAAGATGACGAGCCAACTCAGCTACGCGCCACTGCCCGCAAACGTGGCGGAGAAAGTCAAAGCGGCCATTAAACTGGTCCACTAAAGCGCCACACGTAAAGTAAAGCGCCACACGTAAAGCGGCCTTTTCCCTCGCAGGGAGAAGTGTGCCGGAACGATGGAGTTCGCAGCCGCTACCCGCCGGATACCCTGAATCTGCAATCTTGACGTAAATTAAGTTAACGCCACCGGCCCGGAGAAGGAGAGTAGCCAAAACCGGACCGGCGGCGATTCTGAAGGGAAGCGCCCCTCCAGAAAGCTGAGAGGCCGTTCACCCGAGCCCGTACAGGCCTGAACGATGAAAGTAGTGGTCCCGCGTCGAACTCCGGCGCGGGACCATTTTCAGTTTTACGGCAGGTAGTAGCGGAACGAGGTGTAGACCATGCCGTCGAGTCCTTCCGGCCCCGCAGAGATGGCTGGCGAGGTCATGGTCGCGGGTACGACAATTCCAGACCAGGTCTGGCGAGTGACATAGGAGTACTGCGTGCCGAACTGGAATCGGCCCTTGGGGCCGCTGTAGAAGCGGTACCAGAAACCAAGCGTGCCCTCGATAACGGCGCGCGTGTCGGCGGTGCAACCGGGATAAGAGAGAGAAGTTGGAGAAAAGCCTCCGGATCCAGGAGCTGGTTCGGTATAGCAGCCGGCATTGCTAAAGAGCGGCGATCCATAGCCAACAGGCCCAACCGCTACGCCCTTTGAGTTAAGGTTCGAATCAAAGCCAAACGTCCGGGCGGCATACTCCGCTCCGACGTAGGAGTAGATGTCGAGCTTCTTGCCGTGCCACTCCAGCGTACTTAAACCCTGGAGTCCTTTGATTAGATGAATGGTTCCGTTGGGATTGATGGAAAGGTCGGAGAGCTGGGCTGCGCCGTAACGGCCCACGCCGCTGCCTCCGAAGCCATGCAGGCCAAAAACGATGTGCTTGTCGGCGAAGGTCCAACGGGCATTGGCGCCAAAACCGCCGCCCTCTTTGGATGCGTTGTAGGCCCCTGTAGTGGCGGTGGCGCCCGTGGCGGTGCACGCGGCCACGCCGTTCAGGATGCCCTCCACACACGGGTAGATACGGTCGTTGAAGCGGTCTGCCAATCCAAAGATTTCGTAGTGCCCAAAGCCGGGATCAAAGGCGATCTTGGCGATGAGATCGGGCGAAGGATTGGCGGTATAGGTCGAGGTTGTGTTGTAGCTGTTGCTCGCTCCCGCTTCGCCGAGCAGATAGTTGGACGCGTTGCCGTGAGTGCTGAGCGTGCCTTGCGCGTTTTCAATGGCGAAAGCGACCGACACTTTATCGCCGAAGTCTTTGGTCAGGCGAAGGCCGTACTGGCGCGCGAAAGTGAATCCGACGTTGTACCCCGGATCGATGGTCGAGGGCCGGGCGTCGTTGACTCTGCCGGTATCGTCGCTGGGAGCGATTCCCGCCTTGTTCTCGGTCACCAGGCTCCACGCCTGGCCGCCGAGGAATTTCCAGCCATTGTCAAACTTGGCCTGTCCCCAGGCCTGGCGGAGACGGAGAGTGTAGCTGTTGGTCTGAGTGGCGGTTGAGGTGACGCCGGAGGACAGGAAGTCACCCGATACGTAGCTGGAAAGTTGCACATTGCCTAAGTTGCCCTGAACATAGACGGTAGGCCGCGACTGACGGGCGGAACCGAAGAACTCCGATAGATTACTCTGCGAAGCACCGGGCATAGTCAGCGAATTGAAGGGAGTGGTGATATCGGCTCCCAGTTCGCGGGACCGCCGTACGAACGCGGCTTCGACAAAGCCGCCCGGGGTAACCGTGATGCCCTTGATATGGATCGTGGTGGGGCTCTCAAACGCGGAGAGATTCTTCTCGCCGGCTTGCAGCGTCATTACGGCACTACTGGTAGTTGTTTTGAGGCCGGCGATGTCACTTTGCAATGCACCCACTGCCTGCTGGTCCTGGCTGGCCTGGGTTTGGGCGGCAGCGGCTTTATTGGCAGCATCGGCTGCGGCAGCCTGCGCCTGCTGAAAACTCTGCTGCGCCTGCTGCCAGTTCTGCTGATTTTGCTGCAATTGCTGGGTAAGTTGCTGGATTTGCTGCTGCTGCGCGGCCAGCGCGTCTTTCAACGCTTGAACGTCGGCAGCGCTTACTGCTGGCGTCGCCGCGGCTGCTGCTACGTGCTTGTGTGTCTTTTTCGGAGCAGTTGAGTCCGAGGTTTGTGCCCAGGCGCCGGCTGAAAATACCGTCAACGCGAGGAGCGCGAGAAACAGGTGCTTGACTGATTTCATAAAATGCAATCCTCTCCTTTTTAGTTTGGTGAAACGTTACTTCCGCAAAGCAACAAAACAACTTTTGCAATTCAAGGTCAGAAGGCAGCGACGTTTGCTTTTTCGCGCACATTTTCCGATTTCGCCACACGCAGTGGCGACCATAATCGGAATCGATTTACTAGAGATGTAAAACCACTAAAACTACTCCTCGCTCCGTTAAAGGAGTGTTACGTTCTATTAAAGGAGTGTTAATTTGCGGAAACCCGGGGGAAGGGGTTCTCCACTCTTGACACGTTGCTCGACTGCGATATCGTGTCGCGCAAATCTCGGCCGGCCGGAAGCAGACAGGAGATGATGATTGGCGGCACATCATGGTGTCCCCGCGCCTGGAATCCGGTTGCGAGATTTTCACGACTGAGCATTATGCCATAAAGTCCATTGTGTTAATAGACTTTATTATATTTACAACCATGAGCACGCATTCCTCCATCTCGCCGACGCGCTCAACGGATCTCTAAATATCTTCGTTTTTAGCTGCTTACGGGAATAACTGAAAGTCCTGCCGCAAGCGAGAGTGTGCATTCAGTTGCAGTTCGAAGAACGAAAGTTGATCACGGCCGGGAATGTTTTTTCAGGGTTCTCCAGGGTCCGATGCGGGAGCGCTGCGCCAAGGGACATTGACCCCCTCTCCGCGAGCCGGAAGCCACCACCTTGGTATACTATTGCGGTCGGATGCCGCACCGAGTAATCCCCGAACAGTGATAGACGTTCCGCCTTCGCAATAGGGTTTGGCGAAGCTTGGCTCGACACACCGGACTGAGAAAACGTGGTTGGATAAACACGGTTGGAAAAACATGGTTGGACAAGCTCTGAGCAGTCGCGTTCCCCTCTTTAACCGCGAAGCATCGTGGCTGAAATTCAATTGGCGCGTGCTGGAAGAAGCGGGAGATCTTCGCAATCCGCTGCTCGAACGCGTGAAGTTTCTGGCTATTTCCGCCAGCAACCTGGACGAATTCTTTGAAGTCCGAGTCGGCGGTTTGTTGCAGCAGATCGAAGACGGCCACAACTCCACCACCGCCGACGGGCTCACCATGGTGGAGGAGCGGGAACTGATCAAGGAAGCCACCCACGAGTTCGTCGCGGAACAATATTCCTATTGGAATGAGCGTCTGCGGCCGGAACTCGCGGAGCAGGGAATTCGCGTCCTCGGTCTCGACGAACTCGATGAGACTGCCTTGGCCTTCGTCAACGACTACTGCGATCGCGAACTGGATCCGCTGCTTACGCCCGTGACTGTCGACCCTGCACATCCTTTTCCCCGCGTCATCAACAAGGCACTGTGCGTTGCCCTGTTGCTGCGCCGCCGTCGCCGCTCCTCACTCACCTACACCGGAGTCGTAACGGTTCCGCGGGCTCTGCCGCGTTTGGTCCGCCTGCCCTCGCAAGGAACCATCGATTATATTTTTCTGGCCGATCTGGTTGTCCACCATGCGGTGAAGATGTATCAGGGTTACGACATTGTTTCCTCCGCAGCCTTCCGGGTCACGCGCAATAGCAATCTTTATTTGCAAGAGGAGGAATCGCGCAATCTGCTGGAAACGGTGCGCGCCGAGTTGCACAATCGCCGCAAGGGAGACGCGGTGCGCATGGAGATCGAGTACGACGCCGACCCCGAGGTCATCGAACGCCTGGGTACGGTGTTCGAGATTGACCGCTGGCAGATTTTCCCGGTCAAAGGGCCCGTGAATCTTTCCCGGCTCTTCAACGTTTATGACGGAACGGAGCGGCCGGATTTGAAGTTTCGTCCCTATGTGCCGCGCGAGTTGCGTTTGACGGCGAAGTCGCATGACCTGTTTGAAGAGTTGCGCCGCCACGACGTTCTGCTGCACCATCCCTACGATTCTTACGATTCGGTTGTCGCTTTCATTCAATCCGCGGTAGAGGACGAGCGTGTGCTCTCCATCAAGCAGACGCTTTACCGGACCAGTGAGCATTCGCTGATTGTTCCCGCTCTGATCGCCGCCGCGGCCCACAAGGAAGTTACCGCCGTCGTGGAATTGAAGGCGCGCTTCGATGAGGCGTCGAACATCCGCTGGGCGCGAGACATGGAAGATGCCGGCGTGCAAGTGTTCCACGGATTGGTCGGTCTGAAGACGCACTGCAAACTTTGTCTGCTGGTGCGGCGCGACTCGGATGGCGTAACCCGCCAATATGCGCACCTCGGCACCGGCAACTACAACGCGACCACGGCGCGCATCTACACCGATCTCAGTCTGCTCACCGCTGACCCGGAGATCACGAGCGCGGTGCACGATGTTTTCAGTTTCCTGACAGCTTACGCCGAGCATCCTGGTTACGGTCCGCTTCTGGTGGCGCCGCTGGACTTGGCTGACAAATGCATGCGTCTGATTGAGCGCGAGGCCGAGCATGCCCGCCTCGGTCGTCCAGCGCGCATTATCGCCAAGATGAACGCGCTGCTCGACGTCAATATTGTGCAGGCTTTGTACCGCGCTTCGCAGGCGGGAGTGGATATTGAGTTGATCGTACGCGGCATGTGCGCGCTGCGACCGGGGATTCGAGGCCTCAGCGACCGTATCCGCGTGCGCAGTATCGTGGGCCGGTTTCTGGAGCACAGCCGCATTTTTTATTTCGAGAACGGCGGCGAGTCTGAAATCTATGTCGGCAGCGCCGATTGGATGAATCGCAACCTGCACGAACGCGCGGAAGTCCTCTTTCCGCTGAAGAACCCCTTGCTGCGAGACCGCGTCGTGCATGAAATTCTGGCGGCGTACCTTGCCGACAACGTCAAAGTAAGGTTTTTGCAAAAAGACGGGCGGTATCTGCGTCCGTGGCAATCGCCGCGTGGGCGCAGCACGAGACCGCCGAAAGGCTCCGCCGCGTTCAGTTCCCAGGATTTTCTTCTCGGGGTGGCGGACGGCAGCAAGACGCCAGAGGACATTCCCGTTGCCGTTCCGCGGCGCGGCGGCAAGGGAGTCTTGGTTGGCCGGACATGATTGGCCGCATTATGAAACGAAACGCCCTGTGACTGGAAAGGAATAATTACTCCGCAATGTTTGTCTATTTTTTGCGTCACGCCAGCGCCGGGCAAAGTTTAGTTTCCCCGAAGAAAGATGAAAAGCGGGGCCTCGACAAAGACGGCATCGAGCAATGCGGATACATCGGCCGCGCCCTGGCTGCGCTCGGCGTGCAGGTGGAAATCATCATCTCCAGCCCATTAAAGCGTTCGACGCAAACCGCGGCATTGGTGGGCAACGAAATGGGACACGAAGGCAAACTGGTGATGGAGAACGCGCTCGGTCCGCAGGCCAGTTTCTCGGATTTTCAAAAAATGCTGGAGAAGTACGCGCGCCAGGATTCCATGCTGCTGGTCGGACATAATCCCAACTTGCGTGAATTTCTGGGACGCGTGATCAGCGACACTGGATGCGAAGCGGTGGTCGAGCTCAAGAAGGGAGCAGTCGCCAAGGTCGAAATGCGGCGCAATTCCGGCTCGCTGAGTTGGTGCATCACACCCCGCATCTTGCGCGCACTTCACGCGGCCGCGACCGAAAGCTCGCGTCCGAAAACTTCGCGGAAGTAGGCTCGGTCCTTTTCAATCGACCATACCTCCAAGTCCACGCTGGCTTTTCCGCGCGGAGTCAGTTTCATGGCGACTCGACCGCTGCGCGCGGTGACGGCAACTTTCCCCACGGATTGACTTCTGCCCATATTCAAAGCGCGCGCAATGCGGAGTAACACCGATGCTTTTTCCACATTCTCCTGCTCCTCGGGGCTCAAGGCACTCATCGGGCCATCTCCCGGCGTGGGGCGAGACTTTCCCAGGTAGCGTGCAATCGAGCCAATAATTCGCCGTTGTTGCGGCGTGTAGCCCAGGATTTCCGAGTTGGCGATGATGTAGTAGGTGTGCCGGTGGTGTCCGTTGCGGTTCACGTAGTCGCCGACCTCGTAAAGCATGGCCGCAGCAGCAAGCCATTCGCGGTATTCTGCCGGCAATTGGTGCACCGATTTCAACGAAGAAAACAAGAGCAAGGCCGACTCGCGCACATGCAAAGCATGATTCAGATCGACCCGGTAGCGTTCGACGGCGCGTTTGATCGACTCCCAGCGTTCCGATTCAATCGCCCGTCCCGAGCGCGTGCTGCGGTCGTAGTCCGCCGCCATCTGGGCCAGAATGCCGTCGCGCAATCCGAGCGAGGAGTAGCGAAAGCCTGGAAGATGGCAGCGCTCGAGCAATTCTGCAAACGCCACGGCGCCAGCGCAAATGATTTCCGCGCGCCGCGGACCGATGCCCGGGACTTTCTGCCGCTGCTCCAAGGGCAGGCGCGCGATTTGTTTTGCGATGCGGCGCATCATCTCGCGCGTAACGTAGGTGGACGGACGGCGCTTTCTCGGACGCGCCAGGTGGCTGGCGATGGCGACCAGCGCCGCGGCGGTACCGGAGGTGGCGATCACGGCGCCGACGCGTGCGGCCTTGATGCGCGCTTGCACGCGCAGAATCTCACGATCCACAAACTCGTGCAGCCGCTTCAGTTCACTCTTGCGCGGCGGATCGTGCTTCAGGAATTCGCCGGTCAGGCGCACGGCCCCGAGCGGCAAGCTCGCGGTATCCCGGAGATGTCCGTCGCGCGAAAGCGTGAGCTCGCAACTGCCGCCGCCCAAGTCGATCAGCAGAACGCTGTGGGCGTCCATGCGGCCCGAGGAAAGAATGCCCAGGTGAATGAGGCGGGCCTCTTCCAGTCCGGAGATAATTTCGAGAGTCCAGCCGGTGGTCGCGCGCACCCACTCCAGAAATATTCGCGAGTTGCGGGCATCGCGCACCGCCGAGGTCGCCACCACCTTCACCGAATCGGTGCCACATTCCTGTACCGCGCGATTGAAGCGACGCAACACCTGCACGGTTTGCGACATCGATTCCGGCGAAAGCAGTCCGCCACTGAAGACGCCTTCGCCCAGGCGAGTGACTTCGCGGTCTTCATGAATTTCCTTCAGCCGTCCGGCTTGCAGGCGCGAAATTTTCAGACGAACAGAGTTCGATCCGATATCGATGGCGGCAAAGGTGGGCATAGAGGGGACGATGAAATGTTAACGATCAGTAGTCTCACAACGAGGGTGGGTCGCGCAAGGTCAGCTGCGAGCTGCGGGCCGCGAGCTTCGAGCAAACGGTAAGATTGCAGCCTGCGCGGCAACGCAGAATTAGGGCGCTGCCGCCTCCGGGTACTGTCCTAATTAGGACAGTACGCGCCTCCGTTTTTTAACCGATTTGTAACAACCCTCTGCTAGCCTCAGGACGGAATGTCTAATCAAGCCCTGCCCCGGCCGCGTTTCAACGCTCCCGAACCGGAGCACGGGCCATCCGAGCACGGATCGAAGGGCGCCCTGAAAATCGATGCCCGAGCCACGCCGCTGTTGGACGGAAAAGTCAGCGAAATCCCCGATGCTTTCTTTGGCTGGGCGATGCGCTTGTGCGGCTTGGCCGTGGTCGCGCTGCTCGGCTTGATCGTTTACCAATTGGTGGTGGGTTCCACGCTCTCGTGGCACGCGTTTGGCTGGAAGTTTTTCGGGCAATCGGACTGGAATCCGGTGGAAGATCAGTACGGGGCGCTGCCGTTTATTTACGGCACCCTCGTGTCCTCGTTGCTGGCGCTGGTGATCGCTGTGCCGCTGTCTCTCGGAGTGGCGGTTTTCATTACCGAGATGTGTCCCATCTGGCTGCGCGGAATTCTTTCTTTCACCACCGAACTCCTGGCAGCCATTCCGAGCGTGGTTTACGGGCTCTGGGCAATCTTCGTGCTGGTGCCGGTAATTCGCGAATATGTCGAGCCGTTTCTCGCCAAGACGCTCGGCTGGACGACTCTGTTCAGCGGGCCGCCCTATGGCATCGGCATGCTGGCGGCGGGCCTGATTCTGGCGATCATGATCATTCCCATCATTTCGTCGATCACGCGCGAAGTGCTCACTGTGGTTCCGCAGCATCAGCGGGAAGCGGTGCTGGCGCTGGGTGCGACGCGCTGGGAAATGATCCGCATGGGTGTTTTACGCAATGCGCGGGCCGGAATCATGGGCGCCATCATTCTAGGCCTCGGCCGCGCTCTCGGCGAAACCATGGCCGTCACTATGGTGATCGGCAACCGTCCGGAGATTGCGAAGTCGCTCTTTGCTCCCGGATACACCATGGCCAGCGTGCTTGCCAACGAATTCAGCGAAGCGACCGGCGATCTGTATCTTTCGGCATTGATCGAAATCGGGTTGGCGCTATTCTTAGTCACCATCGTGGTCAACGCGCTGGCCAGGCTCATGGTGTGGAGCGTAACGCGAGGCCAGCCGTCGAGGAGTATTGCCTGAGATCAGTATGTAATATCAGATGCCTGCCACGAATCCCAATACGGCTGCCAGCGTGATACCGGAGATCAGTATTCCGCCCATTAGTTTGCGCCGTCGCGTGACCGACCACGTGATGACCGGCGTCTCGGTGCTCACTGTTCTTCTCGTGCTTTTGCCCCTTTTCGCCATCTTTGCCTACCTGGTTTATAAGGGCATCGGTTCTATTAATCTGGCGTTCCTGACGCAGACTCCGAAGCCGGTAGGGGAACCGGGCGGCGGCATGGCGAACGCCATCGTCGGCTCGATGGTCATTCTTGGTATTGCCAGTCTGCTCGGCGTGCCGCTTGGAATCGGCGCGGGCGTTTTTCTCTCCGAGTACGGGCGCAATCGCTACGGCGATATCGTGCGCTTCGTCTCCGATGTGCTGAATGGCGTGCCCTCGATCGTGATCGGCATTGTGGCTTACGGGCTGGTCGTGATGCGGCAGAAACATTTCTCGGCGCTGGCCGGTGGCGTGGCGCTCGCGATCATGATGATTCCGACCATTGCGCGTACCACCGAGCAGATGCTGCTCCTGGTGCCGCAAGCCATCCGCGAAGCCTCTTACGGCTTGGGTGTGTCGCGCTGGCGCACTACGCTTTCGATTACGCTGCGCACGGCCACCTCCGGAGTCATCACCGGCGTTATGCTGGCGTTTGCCCGCGTTGCCGGAGAAACCGCGCCACTGCTGTTTACTGCCTTTGGAAACCAATTCTGGAATTGGAAGACAGACCAGCCCACCGCAGCCCTGTCACTGCAAATATTCACCTATGCCATTTCGCCTTTCGATGAGTGGCACCGGCAGGCATGGGCGGGCGCGCTGGTTTTGATTATTCTTATCGTAGGGGCGGTGGCTGCGGTTCGCATCGCCGTGCGGCACGGAACTTTGGCAGGAGCGTAGGAGTTATGGCGAAGGTAAGAACTCACTGTTGGAATCTGAATTCGGCAGAGTTTGTCATCTTGAGCGAAGCGAAGGATCTGCATTTTGCGGCGAACAGCAGGTTCTTCGCTTCGCTCAGGATGACAATTGAAGTGGGAGCTTAGGGAGCTATGGGTGTCGGAATTACCGTCGAGCACTTGAACGCTTTTTACGCCAAGACGCAGGCGTTGTTCGACATCAACATCGTCGTGGCGGCCAATCACGCGACCGCGCTTATCGGCCCTTCAGGCTGCGGGAAATCCACGTTCATTCGCTGCCTGAATCGCATGCACGAAACCATTCCCGAGGCGCGGGTCGATGGTAAAGTGCACATCGGCGATCTCAGCGTTTATAACGGGACCTCGGCAACGCAACTGCGGCGCCGCGTGGGCATGGTGTTCCAGAAGCCAAATCCATTTCCGACCATGTCGATCTACGACAATGTTGCCGCCGGCCTCAAACTGAACGGCTTCCGCAACCGCAAGAAACTGGACGAGGTCGTCCACCGATCGCTGCACGCCGCCGCGTTGTGGGATGAAGTAAAAGATCATCTTCACAAGAAGTCCGGCGCCAGCCTTTCCGGTGGCCAGCAGCAACGTCTGTGCATCGCCCGCGCTCTCGCCGTGCAGCCGGAAGTTCTGCTCATGGATGAACCCTGTTCGGCGCTCGACCCAATCTCTACCGGCAAGATCGAGGAGCTGATTTTTCAATTAAAAGAGCAATACACCATCGTGATTGTGACGCATAATATGCAACAGGCGGCGCGGGTGGCCGAGTTTACCGGCTTTTTCTTGTTGGGCAAAATGATCGAGTTTGATAAAACGGAAAAGATCTTCACCAATCCCTCCGATAAGCGGACGGAAGACTACGTGACGGGCAGGTTCGGATGATGCGCACGCGCTTTCAGCAGCAGATGGAGGACCTTCGCGAGAAACTGCTCCGCATGGGCGGTCTTGCGGAACTGGCGGTGGATCGCGCCACCCAGGCGTATACCGAGCGCGATCTCCGGCGCTGCCAGTTGGTGCTGGAAAACGAGAGCCTGATCAACGCCGCCGAGCGCGAGATCGACGAACTGGCATTCGACATTCTGGCCACGCAGCAACCTGCGGCCACGGACCTGCGCTTCATTCTGGCAGTGACCAAGATCAATGCCGACCTCGAGCGCGTGGGCGATCAAGCGGTAAATATCGCCGAGCGCGTCATGGACCTGATTGACTTGCCCGCCGTCGAGTTGCCGGTCGATATCGCCCGCATGGCCACCGCGGTAAGCGCCATGGTGCGGCGCGCGCTGGAGTCGTTTGTCGAAGGCAAAGCTGAGCTCGCACAGGCGGTGCTCGAAATGGATCACGTGGTCGACCGGATGCGCGACGAGGCCTTCATTATGCTCGTGCGAAAGATGAATGAAGAGCCGCAAGTTACTCAGCAGGCACTAGATGCACTCTTGGTAGCGCGCAATCTAGAGCGCGTTGCCGACCACGCCACCAACATCTCTGAGGACGTCATCTTCTGGGTACTGGGAGCCGACGTCCGTCATCACGCGCAGGCCGCCTCTGCCGCTCCCCGCCCGGAGCCGCGCGAACAGTAAGTAGCGCCGACCTTGCCTCGACCACGGATAGTTACCTAGCCGATTCCGTGGGTTGCGAGAGCATCAGGGCCGACGGGACGCCAGCGCTACACTTTCGCGATACACTGTTGAACCCATGACCCAGAGAATCCGCGTTTTTGCCACCTGCGATATCGGAGATGCCCTCAACATTCTTCGCGACAAGGGATACGCCCTCGAAGTCTATCCCCAGCCTGAAGCTCCACCGAAGCGGCTCATCATTGACAAGGTGGCCTCGGGCGTGGACGGCCTGATCACCACCCTTCGTGATCCAATCGACGCTAAGGTTTTTGCCGCCGGAGCGGGCACGCTCAAAGTGGTTGCACAATACGCCGTCGGATTTGACAACATTAACCGCGCGGATGCCAACCACTACAGAATCCCGTTCACGAATACCGCCGACGTCCTGACCGAAGCGACCGCGGAGTTTGCTTTCTTCCTGATGGGCGAGCTCGCGCGCAAACTCTGGCCCGCCGAACATCTGACGCGCGAGCTTCGCTGGGGCTACTGGCATCCTTACCTGCCGTTTCTGGGCGACGAGGTCACGGGCAAAACTGTGGCCGTCATCGGCACCGGACGCATCGGGCTGGCGTTCATTAAAAAATGCGCGGGATTCGACATGAATATCCTGTGCTTTGATCCGGCGTATGAAAACCACGAATACATTAAGGCCATCCAAGAGGTGAAAGACCTGCGCTTCGAGCGTGGCATCAGCCGCGAGCGAGCCACCATTCGCTACACCACCTTGCACGAGGCTTTGAAGAATGCGGACTTCATCAGCCTGCACGTTCCGCTGCTGCGCGAGGGCGAGAGCGCTACGCCAACCTATCACCTGATCAATGAAACCACGCTGCGCATGATGAAGCCGACAGCCATGATCGTCAACACGTCGCGCGGTCCGGTGGTGGACGAAGTGGCCCTGGCGCGGGCCTTGCGCGAGAACTGGATTGCCGGCGCCGCGCTCGATGTCTACGACAAAGAGCCGCTGCCCGCCGATTCTCTGCTGCGCGATCCAGCGATTGCCGACCGCTGCCGCCTGTTGCCGCACTTCGCCAGCGCCGCGCGGATTACGCGGTTGTCGGCCGATCCCAATAAGGGCATGGCCGGACGCTGCGTGCAGGGACTGATCGATGTGCTGGAAGGGAACTACGGCGGTGATATCACGAAGATGCCGTACGTGGTAAACAAAGAAGCTTTCGCGAAGCAGTAACTAGGTTGTGTGGGGACGGGCGCCCTCGCCCGTCCAAGCGGAGCGAAGTTCCGCAGGCTCTCTCCGGCTAGGGTGCAGCACGCTGGCGCCCTTCCATCAAAACTTGTCGCCGCGGATTGCAACTGCTACTCTCGGCTTTCACGCACGCCATGTTCTCGCACCGCACAAACTGGCGGCTCAATCCGAACGCTTTCTCGCGGGCGATTGCGGAGGCACGTGCTTCGGGACAGGGAATTCTCGATCTTACGATCTCGAACCCGACCGAAGCTGGGGTCCGCCCTGACACTGAAACCGTGCTGGCCGCGCTGGCGAATCCGGAGGCGATGCATTACGAGCCGCAGCCGCGTGGTCTGCTCGCAGCGCGCCAAGCTGTGTGCCGCTACTATCGCGAATCACACGAAGTTTTCGATCTTGATCCTGAGCGCCTGATTCTGACTACGAGCACCAGCGAAGCTTACTCGTACGTTTTTCGTCTGCTCGCGAATGCCGGCGACGAGATCCTCGTACCCAAGCCGAGCTATCCGCTGTTCGAGTTCCTTGCCGATCTTGCCGACGTTAAGCTCGTTCCTTATCCGCTGCTCTACGATCACGGATGGCAGATCGATTTCGATTCGCTCTACAAAGCGGCCACAGAGCGCTCGCGCGCCGTCATTCTCGTTCACCCCAACAACCCTACAGGTTCCTACGTCTCGGCTTCAGAGACGGCGGCGCTGAACGCCTTTTGCCGCGACTACAGCCTGGCGCTGATCGTGGATGAAGTTTTCCTTGACTACGCCCACGACGGCGCGCCGCGCAGCAGTTTTGCGGCTAACGCCGACGCGCTCACCTTTACGCTCAGCGGAGTGTCCAAGATTGCGGCGCTCCCGCAGATGAAGCTTGCCTGGGTGGCGACCAGCGGACCGAAAGAGACCGTGACCGAAGCGGGAGCGCGCCTCGAAATCATCGCCGATACCTATCTCTCGATGAACGCTCCCGTGCAGCTTGCTGCGCCGGTGCTGCTCGATCAGCGCAAGCAAATCCAGCCCATTCTGCTTGATCGCTTGCGCGCGAATCTTGCGGAACTCGATCGCCGGCTTGTCGGCCATCCTTCCTACGTGAGATTACAGGTCGAAGGCGGTTGGTACGTGGTGCTGCGCGTTCCCGTGCTGGGTACCGATGAAGAGCTCGCCATCGATCTGCTGCGAAAAATGAGTGTCATCGTTCACCCCGGACACTTCTACGATTTTCCGAGCGATGGCCATCTTGTGCTGAGTCTGATCACCGAACCAGCCACTTTTCGCGAAGGCGTCTCGCGGCTGCTGCAAATGGTCGAAGCTTGAATAGTTCATAGCTTCGCATCTTTCCGGGTCGCGGGTCGAGCGGAGACCCCTCCTCCTTCGGTCTTTTGGAATCAAAGACTTAGCGGGCACTAATTGCTATGACTAACCCAAACCTGTTAAACTGAGTCCGCCGTGACAGGGCAAAACCGGGAAAAATCTGCCCATCAGCCAACAAAACACTTGCATATACAGTGAAATCCTTGTGCGAGCCGGGTAACTCTGGTACAATTTCAACGTTCTTAGTTTGCAATCGAAATTGGCTGCAAAATAAGAAAGCCCAGCTTCGAACTGGGCTCGGGTTGAACTTGGTTCGCTCGGGTTACTTAGACAGGGAACGGTACAAACCTACCTGAGATGTAATTACCTGTCAACTGGAAAAGTTCTACGATCTCTTCGGCCGCCACTTGTTTCAAGGCGACCGAGGGGTGCCACGGGTGTCCCGTGGTACATCCTAACTGGAGGTGCCACCAATGAGTGACACAACCAAAGCCATAAAAGTGATCCAACTGTCGAACGGAATACCGTTCCACTCCTGGGTCATCGGACTGCCGTACTTCTCCATCGAACGCCTCGCAGGTAACGATGAAGAGGCAGAAGCCGAAGAACTGAAGCCTAGCATTAACTAGACAACACTCGGAGAGGGTTCCATGGGACCCTCTCTCTTTTTTGTTTTTGAAATCGCCGGCAGCTGCCAAAGTGGACTGAGTCTATGATTTGGCAGTCTGAAACTTCCATAAAGCCTAAATAAATCGTATATCCTATCTGACATCTTAAGAGAACGTCAAGAGCATTATATCTGTGACTATAGTAATTATCAACTGTGGATAAATAAATAATTTCTGTAGTCAAGTATTTATATAGTCAACATGTCATCTTTTGTAAACATCTGAATTCAAGCAAGAAAAGGTCCAAACTCCGTCTGTTCTCGGCAGTTTTCCACAAGCTTCCACAGAAAGAGTGGTAATATAAATGTGCTCTGGGATACTTGTGCGATCCCTTCATATTTACCGAGAATTGGCGGGTGATCGGGCCTATGACGCACGCGAAACCGGCGCGTGATGAGTCAAAGCTGCGAGAACTGATAATCTATGTCTCCACGATTTCCGAAAGAGACGACAGTTTCGGAGCAATCAAGCTAAACAAACTTCTATTCCAATCTGACTTCACTGCTTATGCGCGGTGGGGGAAACCTCTTACTGGCGTTGATTATTTCGCGCTAGAGAATGGAC